>NZ_JBXGLH010000014.1:0-88482 GCF_056892285.1 Haladaptatus sp. HS23
TCGACGGAAATATCGTCAAGATGGTCCATTAGAACACTCAACGTTATCCGGGCAGAAATTTCTAACGGCTACTATAGGAGAATATCGACAGCCGTCGCAGAACAACTAACTGAGACGGGAGATAGTGAGGAACATCGGACAAGATCACTTCAGAACACAATTGTATCCTTCCCTAATTCGTATTTAAATCAGACTATAGCAGGGTACCGACCCACACTAGTAGAAACGTAAGAATGCCAGCTGCGACAGGCACAAACAACCACGTGGCGAGTATTTTCCGCGCCGTAAACGAATCAAATAGTTCGACGGTCTCAATACTGAGTTCGGCATCTGTATCGATTGAAGAATCACCGAATCCGAGCTGCTGCAAGCGACTCAGGTGACGCGTCGAGCGTCCCCAACCCAATCCTAAAAGACAGGTTATCATCGTGAATGCGAGGCTAATTGGAATTCCAATAATACTAAGCACCGTGACAGTAGTTGCGGTGATGAGTTCTGCGACGAGTGCTCCTTCAAGCGTCAAATGTGTAATCTTCGTCCCGACAGTAGCAGTTGTTCGGGGGCCAAAAACAAACGCACCAATACCCATTGCAATGCCACCAAGGACAGCGGCTGGAAGGAACGGCAGAACACCGCTACTCACGAGCGGTGCAATTGCGTTTGCGACGTTTGATGCCCCAGCAGAGAACCCCATAAAGCATGCGAGACCAACAACAGCAACTTTCATTGCAGTCGTTTCGATTTGACCACGTTCAGAGAGATGAGTGACGAGCGAATCGTGGAAGTAACGTCCCACGACAGCGCCGAGCCAGAACGTAAGAACAGGCGTGATGAACCACCAGATCATCACTTGGCCAAACGTGGTCCAATTGAGTGCACCAATTGCGACACCGACCCCCGTGATAGTACTGATTGCGGCCTCACTGGTGCTGATAGGTACGCCTCGGAGATTTCCTACGAGAATTGCGAGACCAGTGAATGAGAGCATGATGACTATCATCTCGAAGGAAATCTGTCCAGGCGGGACAAAATCAGATCCCAGGGTCGAGACGACTTGTGAACCAGCCAGAACTCCACCGAGAATCGCTGACAGTGTCATCAAGCTCGCTGCTTGTCGCATTGACATCACCCTACTACCAACGGCAGGACCGAATGCAGGGCCAGTTGATGCACCGCCGATGTTCACTCCAACGAATATCATCAGTAGAATACCAACCAGTATCGTAGCCTCACTCATAGAGAGCCACACCTCGGTTGATTCATTTCTGCGATTGGTAGACGGCCATTTCGAGCAAAGACATGGTCGATAGAAGACACCATAATAAGTTATAGGTAGGTGATCTAATATCTCTTTAGGTATTATTCCAGACTTACCGGTATCCACTTTTAAGATAGTTATATTCGACCGAAATGCTCTTCGGAGACTATGCGGAAGTATTATAGTAGTTAGCAATAACTTATGAGTATCTATGATGCTTCCCATATTGCTGCAGCAGAGTGCTGGTATACCACCAGTATCCACCGACATGATGGTCGTGTTTCTCATCATTCTCGGTGCAATCATCCTGTTCATCACCGAATGGCTCCCTATCGACGTTACCGCAATCGCCATCATGGTCTCGCTAATCGTTCTCGAACCGTGGACAAACGTGTCCTCAACCGAGGGGATTTCTGGTTTTTCGAATGAAGCAACAGTTACCGTACTCGCGATGCTGATTCTTAGTGCCGGAATTAGTCGAACTGGGATCGTTCAAATCGTGGGTCGAAAGATCTCGTCCTTCGCTGGAAACAGTCTCAATAGACAGTTGGCCGCTACTATCGGTGTAACTGGGCCGGTTTCAGGGTTTATCAACAATACACCTGTTGTCGCAATACTTGTGCCTGTCATTTCTGACGTGGCACACAAAGGGAAGACATCACCGTCGAAGCTTTTGATTCCGCTTTCGTATGCGTCTCAATTCGGCGGGATGCTCACACTCATCGGAACGTCAACAAACATCTTAGCGAGTAACACGGCAGGGCGACTTGCAACCGAGTATCCGACACTCCATACGTTCTCGTTCTTCGAATTCACAAAACTCGGTATCATCGTTCTGATCACAGGTGCCCTGTACTTGATGACGATTGGCCACCGCCTTCTCCCGGAACGTGTTCCACCAGAAGAAGACTATGTCGAGGAATACGGCATGGAAAACTACCTCGCAGAGGTGGTTGTGAGAGAGCATTCGTCAGTCGTTGGGATGACGGTCGAGGATGCAATCGACGAGTCCGAATTCGACGCCGACATTCTCCAGCTAATTCGTAGCGGAGAACGGTTCATCGAACCACTCGGTAAAAAGGAAATCCAAGCCGGCGATGTGCTCCTCCTTCGAGCGAGTGGGAGAACTCTCAGGCAACTTGCGACGTTGGACAATCTAGCTATTCGTGGATCAGTCTCAACAGATGAAGACCTCGACCCAAAAGATGCCACGGATCAAACCATTGTTGAAGTAGTGATTCCGTCGAACTCGTTCCTTGTTGGTGAGACACTCGACAGTTCCACGTTCCGGCAGAGCTATGATGCGAATGTATTGGCATTCCGAAGTCGTGGCGAGGTAGTCCGTGACCGTCTCGAAGATCTTGTTATCCGTGCCGGCGACACGTTATTGATTCAGGCCGAATCGGACAGTGTCGATCGACTTGCACAGAATCGAGATTTCATCCTCGCACACGAAGTAGGTGAACCAGACTACCGGACGGATAAAATTCCGCATGCCGTTGCTATCATGTTTGGTGTCGTGGGCTTAGTTGCGATCCCGTGGGCATTTCTCGGAGAGACTCTTACCAGCCTAACCGGGATTGGTCAGTTCACAATGTTAGCTGCAGCGCAGCAAGATATCCTCGTGACTGCGCTTGCGGGCGTCGTTGCGATGGTGATGGCAGGGGTTCTCAAACCGAACGAACTGTATGATTCGGTCGACTGGGACGTCATCTTTCTGTTGGCAGGCGTCATCCCGCTCGGGATTGCGCTTGAACAGACAGGGGCAGCTCTGTTGTTGGGGAGGGCAGTCGCCGCATCTGCAGACTTCTTGCCAGTCATCCTCGTACTATGGTTGTTCTACCTCGCAACAGGGTTGATTACGGAAGTCATTAGCAACAATGCGAGCGTCGTCCTGATGATTCCAGTTGCGGCTGCGGCTGCGACGGCAATCGGTGCAAATCCGTTTGCGTTCGTCCTTGCGGTCACATTCGCTGCAAGTACAGCGTTTCTTGGGCCAGTCGGTTACCAAACGAATCTCTTCGTTTACGGTCCCGGCGGCTACAAGTTTTCAGACTATTTCCGCGTCGGCGCACCACTCCAGCTAATACTCTCTGCCGTTACTGTCGTCGGAATTGCTACGTTCTGGGGGCTCTAATCAGCTAGTACGGGGGAATAGTAATCATGTATACAAATATCCTGATCCCAGTTGATGGAAGCAACGCGAGCCAGCAAGCCCTCGAGTATGGGGTCTCGTTTGCGACCAACTTCGGAGCAACGATTCACGCGCTGTATGTTCTCGATCGAAAGGCACTGCCAGTTCCCGAGGAACGCCTACCTTCAGATGAAACGATAGCTGAAGAAATCGCCGATGAAGTCGAGTCAGCGTTCAACGAAGCACAAACATTTGGAACTGACGCTGGCCTTTCCGTCCAGACAGAACGCCGAGAAGGAGATCCCACTGAAGAGATCATGCGTTACGTGACGGAACAACATTGTGATGTTATTGTCCAAAGTCCTACCCGAGAAAGTCGATTCGCCCACTTTCTCCACCGTAGTGCGACCACTCAAATCGTTCAATCAGCACCGGTACCAGTTGTGACGGTTCCAGAGAGCGATGCACAGTACAAATCGAAGGTTGAGACCATTTTACTTGCCACAGATGGGCGATCAGGATCTGATCGTGCAACCAAAGAAGCCATTGAACTTGCGGCTGCACTCGATGCGATTCTTCATGTTGTGTATATCATCGAAAATCGCTACATCAGTTCACCCCTGCTTCGAGACGTTCTCGAACGAGAAGGCAAGCATGCGACGAGCGCTATTTCGACGCAAGCTCTGCAATCGAATGTGAAAACGAGGACTGAAGTCATCCCTGGCAATACCGCTGATGAACTACGTGACTACGCGAACAAGAGCGGTGCTGATCTGGTCGTAATGGGGACCTATGGTCGGAGAGGATTGGATCGCCTCGTTCTCGGCAGCGTCACCAGACGTCTGATACGGCATGCCGAAACGCCGATTATGACTGTTCGAGCTTGGGAAAAGAAAAGTAATTGATCGGCAGAAAATTCACCAAATTGGAAAAGAAAATATTCGGCGATCTGTGACATCCTCCCCGGCGTAAACGGCGGAATTCTCTCCTTGCAAAAAGATTGAAGAACTAGTGTACGGTCAGTGAACGAAAAGAACATATCTGAGACAACAAATCGCGGTGAAGAAGCGTCGCTCCCACTCTATTTTCAATCTCTCACCGTATAATTGTCACCGACATCGGTGCACGACGAGTCACTTTCTCGGCTACGGAACCAAAGAAAACATTCGCAATATCCTCACTACCATGTGTCCCCATGATGATGTGGTTGATATCGTTCTCCTTCGCGTATTTCACGATTTCTTTTGCTGCGGTTCCCATTTTTACCACTGACTCAAATGAGACATCGTGCTTCTCTGCTTTCTCCCGCATTTGGTCGTGAAGGTCAGTGGCATTATCCCATGCCTTTTGATACCATTCTTGGGAGTAGGCGGGCATCCCCGCCTTTCCCACCGGCGATTGATATCCCGGTTTCAACGGATCAATGTCGAAAGGGTTGATGACGGTGATGACTGTGATTTTTGCGTCAGGGAACTCGATTGCATAGTCGAATGCCTTTCCTGCTTTCGGTGATCCATCGAGTGGAACGAGAATGGACTCTCCCATAGTCAGATATATGATTGCAATCGTTCTAAACGATATCCTTTTAGAAAGTCAAATATCGTGTGCAACATTTCATAAGTCAGAACACGGTTGCCCCCGTGTGACAGGAGTAATTATATATAATTAGACGAGCTAGTGTGAACTGGATATGGTCACCGAGTTCGATCTCCCCTGTTCGAATTGCGGTGGACAGCTCGAACAAATACAAACACGAAGAAATGATCAGGTCGAGGAACCCGACGATCTTCCGCTGGCAGAATGCGTCGATTGTGGTGCTCACTATTATCCCGATTCCACCCTCCGGCAGATGTAGATCTTGACCAGATGCTTTGGGTTCCAATACTTCAGTTTGACCAGATCTCGGAGAAACCGGCAAGAAGTGGATCCTCAGATATCGTCAGTCAAGATTAGCTGTAATGCAGGCGCTAAGCCCCCTTCCTCCACGGAGTGAACGGAGCGAACGGAGTAGAAAGGGGGAGGATACAGCGCCGTCTTTGGTCACTTTCACTGTCCGCCATAGCCTTACTACCACTGCGTTCGAAATTGGTAGTAAGACACTCACTGCAATGCGTCCGTTGTTCAAACGCGACAAAAAGCGTGCATCGGATGTGGTGGCTGAGTGTCCATCTGGTAGGAGTGGGACACTCCGAACCACCTGTCAAGGGAAGTCGCCTGCGGAGTCTGGAACCGTCCTCAGAACCAACGGTTCTGATGGGCCGCACGAGAACGGAGTTCTCGTGGACGCTGTGGAAACGGTTTCTGCACGTTCCGACACAGAAACAGGAAGCTCCCACCTCAACAAGCGAGGGCCGGGTAGGCCCGAGCGCGGTAGGGCGGAGTAGTTCACAGGATTGAATTGTAGTTCTATAGGAGATGAAGTTGAAGAGCAATCTCAAAGACGACGAATGCCAATACACCAGCAAGTGTTGGTGTGGCGAACCAGGCTGAGATAATTCGTTTATTGATTTGCGGATCATAGAGATCACCAACCTTCGGCTGCTCGGAGTCTCCGTCAGCAACTACTGTCTCGTCCGTTTCTTGTGAAAGAGATTGAGCCAACGTTATCTGTTGACTCGCACGTCCCCATCCCAAGCCAATAATGCACGTCGTGGCTGTAATCGCAAGACTCGCAGGAATTCCACCCCAGCTCAGGCCAGTAATAATCGTAGCAGCGATTAGTTCGACAATGAGCGCGGATTCCATCGTTAACTCTGTGACACCCTCTCCGATCGTCTCCATTGTTCGCGGTCCCAGAAGGAAGCCACCAATACCGATGGCGATACCACCGAGAGCAACGCCAAAACCCATATCAAGTTGACCTGAACCAACTAGCGGGGCCACTGCGTTCGCGACATTCGACGCACCTGCTGAGAAAGCCATATAACAGCCAATTGCGATTACAAGTCCTTTTGCGATGGTCCCTCGACGACCACTTTCGAAATCCAATAGCACGACAATACGCTCATACAGGTATCTCCCGACCACAGCTGATACCCAGAACGCAATTACCGCGGACAGGAACCACCATGAGACAACCCGCCCAACGACACCCCAATCCAAAACTCCTAACGCTGCACCCATACCGACCACAGCGCCAACTGCCGTCTCACTGGTGCTGACTGATACTTTCAGTAAATTCCCAAAAAGAATCCCAAGTCCGGTAAACAGCAATACGCCAATCGACGCTCCAAGCGTGAACTGTTCTGGTGGAACAAACTCACTGCCGAGAGTTTCTACAACGTGTGTCCCGACTGTTGCACCGCCTAACACAACAAAGATGGCCATTAAGCTACCTGCCTGCCGCATCGAGAGGACACCACTACCAGTAGCTGGTCCAAATGCGACTCCAGTCGAGGAACCACCAATATTTACCCCAACGAATACTGCCGTGACAAGACCAAGGACAAGAAGGATTGTTAGATCCATTTCTCCTCAAAGTAAAGGGTATACTACTATAATTCCGTATGATTTGTGGGTTATCGGTGAGCCGTCTGCTGATTATTCCAGGAAAAATTGACTTCATAACTTATCGATATGCAATCGATAGCCACTCATAAGTTATTTATATCCTAAGAGAGTATATGAGGTAACCAGCACCACACATTCTATCGTGTAAGTCCCACGACAAAGGAACTGACTCCAAAAAATCGAGACACAGGGTACGGTCACACGGGATGCAGAACACAACTGTTCGGATGTGCTGCTGGGGTGATTTGCATGAAAATAGGGATCGAACTTGAATACTGGGTGATTGACGACAATGGACAATTAACAACAGCAGACGAAATCATCGACGCACACGGTTGTGTAGTACCTGAGTTCGTTGAATCGCTGGTCGAAATACAGGTGCCACCAGTTGAGACCAAAACGGAGCTCCAACAGGAACTCGCCGATATTCTCTCAACCGTCCTCGATGCAGCTCACGCAAATGGGAAACATCTCGTTCCACTCGGTACACCTCTCACCGAACACGATTTACCAATAATCAGCGAACGGGGAGAGCTCCTTGAACAGATGTACGGCGACGAACTTCGATACGCGAAAAACTGTGCGGGGACGCATGTACATTTCGACAAGGGAAACGTTGTTAGACAATTGAATCTCTTGACCGCACTTGATCCTGTACTTGCGCTTGTGAACTCCTCACCATACTACGATGGGGAGCGACTAGCAAGTTCTTCACGGGCGTCAGTGTATCGCCTTGGTGCAAATTCACGATTTACGCGGTATCGAGATCTCTGGGTGTATGTCGACAGTGTTGAGGAGTGGAATGCCCGGATTGCGACGGAATACAAACTCCTCCGAACCATCGCACACGATCAGGGAATTTCCACCGAAGATTTCGATCGTCATTTTCATCCAGAAAATTCAGTACTGACGCCAGTTCGTCTCAGAGAACAGTCGCCGACTGTCGAATGGCGAGCGCCTGATACGGCACTTCCAAGCCAAATCGTTGAACTGGTCGGAGACGTGACGGAGTTGCTTCAACAGACAGATCAAAAGGAAGTGGTCATTGGCAAAGCTGGTGTCTGGGCCGATTGTATTGGCATTCCCACGTTCGCCGAATTACGGAAGTTGAGCACGAGTGCGATTGCAGATGGCCTGGATTCGCTAAGCGTGAGAACGTACTTGACGACAATGGGGTTCGATATCACGAAATACGATCCGATCGCAGAACGATTCCCAGCAGTAGACAAACTTTCACATGAGGAAGTACGCACGCTACGATTGCAGTCTGCTGCAGCACTTGAAGATGATGTGCGGTTACTCACAACCAATACCCGAAATACATCAGACGTATTGCCTAGCGACGGTGTTGTGAGTCCCGAGTGAGAGCTTGACTATGGAATGGGACAACCACAGCATCACTCAGATCAACCCTTACTGTGAAGAGACTGTAAGCGTGAAAGGGTAGCGAAAAATCACTTAACAATTCAACCACTTGCTGCGAACAGAATAGACAACGGACGCTCCATTATCAACTTAGGACTAACTAATCGACGATAATAGGTTTAGGTGAATCCGTGATGAGTTGACTATGCTTTTACGGCCATTATGAGTGGTTCAGACCTATAAATTAGTTAGAAGTCGTGTTCAATTTCGCTCTGGTCAGATTTCTGTATTATTATCTTCTCGTTTCTGACACGGACGAATACATTATCACCCAAGCTCATCCCAGCCACCGATAACTCATCTTCGTGGAGATTGAGGTGGGCATTGTGATACTGGCCGTCTTCATCTTTTGCGCCGCTTGGGCTCAACTTTTTCTTTCGGACCATCGTAGATGGATACCCAAACTAGTAGCTGAAGCTGGTTAATGGTATCGCAATAGAAAATGTAGAAATGAGTTCTTTGAGCGCGTCTTAGTCGCATACAGCAGTATCAGAATCGAATTTTCGTAGTTTATAGTATAGATAACAAATGAAATTCGTTGTGGTTTTACTAGAGTAATTTACTGATCATCAGTAATGATATTTTATAACATATTAGAATGTATTAGGGTAGAAAATACTATTTGAGCAATTTCTCTCTAGTACGAAAATGCAGATGATTGAGGTAACGTCCCACACTAATTGAGCACTCTCGAATTGAATTATGACTGGAGATCGTGCAGGTGAAACCTCACTCAGAGTAAGCGATCAATGAATATGAACATATCGTTGTATAATGCGTAACCCAGAGATATGTCACACAAACCATTTATCTGGGAGCGTGACCCATATAGCACGGTAGAGACGCAAAGTCATCTGAATAGCGCGTGAAAAAGCAGACAGGGGAAGAAGGGGAAAGGAGATGAGCGGAGATTCAGGCATTAATGACCACATTGCAGACTCCTCAGAGTATCTCGATGAGTCGAATGATTCACAAATTGATGATATAGACTATCCAGTCGGAAGGGAAGCCAACGAGTTAAACTCAAAACCACTCAGAGAGCGGATTTCGCTTCCACGCCGGACAATCATACGATTAGCTGCGACTTTGCTGATCTACGGCATAATTGCTGCTATTGCACTTCGAGCTGACTCAACATACGCCACAGTAGCAATCGTCCCAATCATAGCCATAAGCGCGTTCGTTTTCGAACTGTTTGATTCAGCAACGGGTATGGGATTCGGGACGGCAGTCGGTCCATTGCTACTGCTATATGGTTATGATCCAGCACAAGTTATTTTAGTCATCCTCCTCTCCGAAGGGATCACGGGAATACTAGCTGGTTTCATTCACAACGAGCTTGAAAATGTGCAGTTGAGTATACGACCTCGCAATGAGGCGACTCAGCTACTAATTGTACTTGCGGGAATTGGAAGCGCTGCAGCAGTTATCTCGTCAGTGTTGGTCTTCTTTGCGCTCCAAATCCCAGGTGTGGTACTCCGGTATTATATAGTCTTTCTCGTATTAGTTCTGGGAATATTTGGAATTACCCGTGCCCGCATGGGAGCCACGATCGGCTATCAGCGAAACCGAGTCGTTCTCTTTGGAGTACTCGCTGGCTTCAACAAGGGGGTCGGTGGAGGCGGGTATGGTCCAGTACTAACGCTAGGACAGATATTATCCGGAATCTATGACAAGAGCGCGGTTGCCCTTACCTCATTCGCGGAAGGGATCGTTTCCTTTGTCGGGTTTTTCACGCTCGTAGTACTCCTCAGTCGATTTCCTGCCTTGCCGCTACTGAGCCCGATATTGTTAGGAAGCGTACTTGCAGCCATTATTGCACCCTATTTCGTTCGCATACTCCCGAATTCGTTTTGGCGGTATGCTATTCCCATCTACGCCTTCATTATTGGAATGACAGCGTTCTTTATCGATGTAGAATTATGAATTTCTACTCGGGTACCAGACTATCCAGGGATCACAAACGATCAAAGAGGACAGGTAATAACTATCTCAAACTTCGTGCAAGCACGTAGGAAATGAAGCTGTTATTCTCATACTTGACTAATGGAATAATCTATGTTAGAAATTGTCATCCGCTTTTCGTATGACAATTTCGTCATCGCGGACCTGAACGAACACCTCATCACCAATGCTCATACCCGCAACCCCGATCTCATCGATATGAAGATGGAGATGTGCGTTGCGATAGTTTCCATTACTATCCTTGCCACCACTTGGGTTGAGCTTCTTACGTCGAACCATGTTCTCTCCGCATGCGATTATAATCACAGTGGAAATTCGTGTGTCCGTTCAATTGTGTAGTCATGTATTGATCCATAATTGTGTGTGAGTGGTTAGAGGAGGTAGAGCTTGGTAAAAGCAAAAATTCCGACGAGAAAGGCGTACGTCGGAATTATGTATCTAAAGATACGGTTAGGAACGACTCGAACCATATAGGGTGCCGTGATACCTGCAATTAGGCTCCCAGCAAGCAGTGATGGGAGGAGAACGAAATTAAGATTCGCACCTGCCATCTCGATGGCGAAGAACGTGATAATACCCGCTATCGACACTAAACCTTCTGCCATTGATGTAATAGCAGCGGCACTTTTCTCATACACGCCTGAGTACATTTCACCAAGAGTAACGACGGGCCCATAGCCACCACCACCAATACCCTTGTTGAAGCCTGCAAGCGCAGCGAAGATCAGCATCCGTTTTGGTCTATATTGTGCGGCCGGCTGGAAATACTGACGCGCTAGCCCCGCGAGACCCATCACAATAACGAGTAACGCAACGTAGGTTTTGATGACAGAACTGGGTAAATCTAGGGCCAAATACGTGAGAATCACAGAAAAGGTAATTGCGACGATACCGGTTCCTGCGATAAGTCCAACAAGCTTTGTCGCTGGGTTTGGTGGCCATGCAATCGCAAATTCAGCATTTTTGAACTCGTTGTGCATCCCGCCCGCGATGAGTCCGGTTAGCGCCTCGGAGAGAAGAAGCGCAGGTGCAACAGCCAGTGGGCCGTACCCGAGCGCGAGTAGAAGTGGTCCGAGTGCGGTGCCGAATCCCATGCCTGCGGCCGAATCCATTGTTTCGAAGACAAAGGCCAGGAGAACGACTGCCGGAACAAAGTAGCCCATTGCAGAGGGTGAGTTCGGGGCTGGAATACTACTCAACTGGGTGAGCACCCACAAAAGTGCCGTATACCCACCGGCAAAGATCAGGAGTTTTTTGATAGTACTCTGGTCGATTCGCATTCGGTCGGTAAACGGTAACTCATCGAGTGCCCGTGCAGTCGCCCCTACCTGGTTATGTGAACTTTTACTCGTCGTTTCTCCCCTTGCCCGTCTTGAGGACTGTGCCCCACTGTTTGTAGTATTTGAATCAGCCATACGTGACCTCCACTATCGATGCTACCCCCATACACATATATTTTCCTGTGGCTATAGAATAGTAGTACATACTATTCTCATAACTTATAGAGTGCTATTGAACGGCTATGGTAAGCTACTCATCGGAAAGGAATATATCCGAACGGACCACAAGAACGGGTGCTGCGGAGGTTTTGAGAACTTGATCTGCAACACTTCCAAGCAGCGATCGGCTTAGGTGGGTTTGTCCGTGAGTACCCATTACGACAAGATCAACATCGTGATCCTCAACATACTCCGCAATTGTCCGATGAGGAACTCCGATTCGGATCTCGGCGATTGTTTGGACACCTGCTTCAGTGGCTTTGTGTACTGCTTCGTCAACAGCTGCTTCACTCTCCTTTCGATATGATGATCGAAGCTGCTCAACATCGATTTCGGAGGGTGTGGTAATTCCCAGGTGGCGCGTATCGATGACAGAGAGTACGTGCAGTGTTGCATCGAATTGGTTTGCAAGCACTATCGCATGATCAGTTGCAATGTTCGCGTGTTTGCTTCCGTCTGTTGGAATCAGGATGGTATCGTACATGGTTTGTGAGTGTCCAAGTTGTGTCATGTTCTATTCACATTCGTAAACGCGTGTACCGAGTAGTTAGATATCAAGTCCAATCGTCAGTCCAAGCACGCCAATCGTAAATGCGTATAGCGGAATGACGTAACGCCAGACGCGATTCGGGATGACACGGACGAGATATGGTGCACCAATCGAGGCGAGAAATCCACCTGCGAAGATCGACGGCAAAAGAATGAGATCAACGCCAACGCCCTGCGTTGAGAGGGCAAAGAAGGTAATCACGCCGACAATGGAAACAATGCTTTCTGCCAATGAAGCGATCGCCGTCGCGCTCTTTTCGTACACGCCCGAGAGGATCTGACCGAGCGTGACAACTGGTCCATAGCCACCCCCACCGATACCCTTGTTGATCCCAGCGAGTGCTGCAAAGCTAACAAGGCGTCGCGGCTTGTATTCAATTGTCGTCACGATTCGTGCTCGAATTAGTCCAATCAGCCCCATCGCGAGAACGAGGAGTGAAACATACGTTTCAATATAGGACTCGGGGAGCGAAAGCGCAAAGTACGTGAGAACGATCGATACGACACTCGCGATAGCTCCTACTCCGCCCATGATGAGCATCAGTTTCGTCTCATCGTTCAACGGTCGGAACGAGAATGAGGCGTTCTTCAATTCATGGTGAACAGCCCCCGATACCACACCGGTGATCGACTCCGAAATGAGGAGAACCGGAGTCACCTCTAAGGGGCTGTAGCCAAGAATGAACAAGACAGGCGCTAATGCGGTGCCAAAGCCCATTCCTGCCGAAGAGTCCATGAGCTCGAACGTGAAGGCGAGTGCGATAACCGTCGGGACGAGTGGCAACAGCAGGGTTTCCGCTGATGTGCCGAAAAACGGCACCATGATGGCCAACCCAAGAATATAGATGAGCCCGAGATAGCTGAGTCGACGAATCGTCGAGTGAGGGAGGCGCATTCGCTCTGTGAGCGACTTTCCAACGTCGAGGCGCTGTGCTTCCGTTCCGATGTCGACGGGTTCGATATCGACCAGTTCTGCTTCTAATTCTGCGATATCGTGTTCGGTGTATGCAGCCTCTTTCTCCACAGTGTGCTCTTTTTTAGAACCCATTGAAAACCCACCTCCCACGGGGGGAAGCTATGCCCTCTATACGCCTCCCACCTATATCATCATTGTGTATTTAAAAATCCTTTCTGAATAGGTGATCATTTGACGACTTTTCCAGGATATTTATTGATTTTCACTAATCTAGTGGTGCGCTGACGAGGAATCGTCCATTATAAATTAAAAATAAACCGTCCATAAGTTATACAGTGGTGTCTAAGTGCATTTCAATTACCTTGTCAGAACGTCTTCTGATAGTTGGAGAAGAATATTTATGTATTAGGAGAAACCACCACAAGGAGTAATGAATAAATCGCTACTGCAAGATAAGGGAGAGACAAATCAATGATTAGTGCACTTCTCGGGATTGGATTACTCGTTTCTGCCTTTGCTGGCATCAATACAGGCGGTTCATCAATTGGTGAATCGTTTGGTCCCTCAGTCGGAAGCGGCGTTCTTTCTCCACGAAAAGCTGCAGCACTTATGTCTATTTTCGTCGTGATTGGAGGTTTTGTCGTCGGACGGCATGTGGTCGATACGCTTGGGCACGGGTTCGTGCCAAGTCAGTATTTCACGCTGCCAGCGGCAATTGGTGTTCTCCTTTTTACTGGCTTTGGCATCTTGCTCGGAAACTTGCGTGAAGTTTCAGTGAGCACGAGCGAGACGGCAGTCGGAGCTGTTGCAGGTATGGGTGCGGCATTTGGCGTGCTCAACTGGCATACCGTTGCGAGCGTTGTGACGTGGTGGCTTATTTCGCCTGTTGTCGCGTTTTGGGTTGCTGCTGTTATCGGGCGCTACTTCTACCCTCAAATCGAGGAACGACTCGACCTTGAAGGTGAAGGCGGACGGTCGATTGCAGGAAAAGTGGCCGTTATTGGGATCGCATGTTACATGGGCTTCTCTGCAGGTGCGTCAAACGTCGCAAACGCAATTGCACCACTCGTCGGCGCAGGCGTTCTCGATATGACGCCTGGAATTATACTCGGAGCTGGGACGATGGCCATTGGTGCGTTTCTGATTGGTCCAAAGACGATGGAAACCGTCGGCAATGAACTGACAGTTCTCTCCTTGGAAGGGGCCCTTATCGTCGAAATCATCGCTGCAACGATCATCACGCTGCTTAGTTGGGCAGGTATTCCAGCCAGTTTAGCGATTACAGCGATCACATGCGTTATTGGATTGGGATGGGGTCGGGCATCTCGCCATGTTGATCTCATGCACCAACTTCGATCAACAAGTAAACCTCAATCCGATGGTGGCTCGTCGAAATATGAGAATCCAGGAGATCTCTTTAGCGAAGAAACAACCCGACACGTTGTAACGACATGGTTTCTCTCACCAGTTGTCGCATCCGTACTGTCGTTTATCTGTTTTAAAGCGGCAGTAATGATTGGGCTACTCACTGTGTGAGAAGATTCGAGATTTTTGCGAACTGCGATCGAACTAAACCATCGAATCCGATTTCCTGGCAGAGAAATTTCGGTGAGAACCGATATGAAACCACTGTAGGTCAAGGTTCACCACAATCGTATTAGACTGATTACCTCTTTTTTATCCTGAACGAGTGAATTCCCCAAGTGATCGACGAGCTTCGTGAAGATTGTGAGGAGAAGATTCGATTAGAGGCACAGGTTGAACAGTTGGAGCGTGATCTTGGGCGGGTGCGTGAGGAGCGGGACAGTGCAAAGGCGCGATATAACGAGGCTCAAGGAAAATTAAAAGTGCGAAACCCCTCGGACAGAGAGGACGATTCACGCGGCTTTCTCGCTCGTCTCCTCGGACGATGACCGTCCAATCGTCTCCCGTTTCTCCATGGTGATTCCCGCCAGGATTACACTGTCGTAATTAACGCCCGAAAGTGAACCGTAATCACGCCAGAACTGTACTCCCACTTTTTTCTACCTCGCAAACACAGTGGGAAAAGTGAGAGCTATTACTCCTAGGAAGTCATATACAATTGGTCTCAATCTTGTCCTTATCCAAAAATAGTTTCGGGGATGGAAAAGTTTGTAATATCTACGTCGGAAATTGCGAATAATACTCGATGCGAATTGCAGACGAATTATCGAGATTCACCATATTTCGCAGAAGAGTGTCCACAGACATATGGCAAGTCAACTTGCGACAGCATCAACACAAGCCGCATTACTCACCGATCATGATCCACTGTCTGT
Organism: Haladaptatus sp. HS23; assembly: GCF_056892285.1. Classification (NCBI taxonomy): domain Archaea; kingdom Methanobacteriati; phylum Methanobacteriota; class Halobacteria; order Halobacteriales; family Haladaptataceae; genus Haladaptatus; species Haladaptatus sp. HS23. The sequence continues at coordinate 15,557 of NZ_JBXGLH010000014.1, forward strand.
ATTGGATACACTGCCGTCGAACGTGTTCCCAATGCGCCTCAAGCTCGGTCTCCCTCGAGCACGAGGTGCCGATACTACAGATAGTACGTATCAATCGCCGTCGTTTCCTGTGAATGTTCATCAACCGACCGCACCCTACATTCCAGAACAAACAGTCTACTTCGATAATCCTGCGGAGCGAGTTCCTGATAAGACCATTGCATGGTCGGAAACTGAATTTCGTGAGAAACTCACCGAAGAACTCGCACATCTCGAAGAAGAATACCCCATAGTCAACACCGAGACATTGGCGCTCCAAGAACTCGATGTCGTTCAGATACCGAGTCACTTCTTGACCACAGATTCATCGACCGGAGATTTGGTCGCGAAGCCCGATCTGTATGAACGCAACGGAGAAATGGCGATGGTGAGGTTTGCGAAAGAACGGTCACTGTCTGCGACTGATGTACGAGATAGTATTGAGGAAGCACTCCCTGGAGAAACACGAACACCAACACGATTGACGCGTATTAAACAGGTGCAGGCAAAACCCTCTCGCCATGGGCGGACAACGAGCGTCTCGGGTGGTCGAGCGCAGTATTATACAGAAACAGATGCGGAAAAGAACAACGATCTTAGCTTGACTCCTGCAGTGTACCAACTTGACGAATTGAACGTCGCTGGTGACCGAAACCGTCCTTTGAGCCTCGTATTGGACTCGCTTGAAGAACTCATCCCATCAATCAGTGAGGAAACTGGGGATCTCGTGTTGACGGTGAAGTTCGCAGGAGAGGAACGAGAACACACTGTTTTCCACGCGAAAGAGGTGTTGCAATCGTGAACTATGACCCAGAGATGCCATGGTTGCCTGCAGACATAGATGATGAATTCTGCCCTCTCGAGCACGCAGAGGTGACAGTAGACAAGAACACACCAATGGTCGTAGTCCCCCGCGGTGGTGGTATGGAAGTCGGCCGGAGCTGCTACCAACTGGAAACCGAACATAGTACACTGCTTATCGATGCAGGGTTGAACCAGGGAACGGGTGGGCAATTTCCAGATTTCCGTGGGCTGCAAAAGGAGCAAATTGATGGCGTGTTTCTAACGCATGCACACATCGACCACTGTGGAGCACTTCCCGTTCTCGAGAATCGAGGATTACTCGATGAAGACGCAACTATCGTGGCGACACGTCCGACCGCTCAAATCGCACAGACGCTTCTTGAGGACTCGCTGAAGATTCATCGTCGAGAGGCACAGCGTCCCGGAAGGGAACAACACTTCGCCGAAGAAGATATTCGTCGCGTCTACGAGAGATTTACTCCCGTAGACTATGAGTCTGGACGTGCAGCGGACTATACTCATGTCTCAGAGATAGACCCATTGCGATTCACAATGGGGAATGCAGCTCACCTCCTGGGGAGTGCATGGCTTTCATTCGAAACCAATGGATATCGTGTGGTGTTCAGCGGCGACGTTGGCGGCAGAAGCACACATTTACCAGCGATCGATCCACCACCGGAAGCCGACCTGTTACTGGTTGAATCGACATACGGCGAGAAACATAGCCACACGTCGATGAAGGATGCACGGACATCCGTCTATAATGCGGTAGAACGTGGGTTAAAGAACCGTGAGCCAGTATTGATTCCAACGTTCAGCGTTGGAAGGGCACAAACGTTGCTGCTATTGTTCAAAGAACGGCTTCACACACTGCCGAGCCATATCCAAGACGAAATCGTCCTTGTAGTGGATGGCATGGCACAAGAGGCAACAAACCTGTACCACGCGCATACTCAAGATACCACTTACTTCGATGAATCGATTCCAAACAGGGTAGAAAACGCACAGGACCGCCAACCCTTCCTTCCAGAGAATACCGTGATGCCGAACTCGGATAGCGATCGGAAACGGATTCTCGACAACTTCGACCCGGAGACTGGTGAGAATATTCCATTGATCATCTCTCCTAGTGGGATGCTCACTGGTGGCCACTCACCACGGTATCTCGCCGAATTTGCTGCACGATACGAGAGTGCAAACGTCTTCCTTACAGGATATCAAGCGAAAGGAACAGGCGGACGAAAGCTCCACAACGCGATTAAAGCCGAAGAGGCGTCAGCAACGATGATAATGGATACAGAGCCTTTCGGGACAGATTGGCCCGAAAACGACGGGAATGTTGTGTGGGCACAAGCTGATAATGGGATGGTTATACGAGCGATGATTCCGACCGAATGGGTGACTCCAGTTGATGGGTTGAGTGCCCATGCGGCACAACACGGACTACTATCCTTTGTCAGGGATGTGAATCCGTCTGCAATTTCATTGATTCACGGACCAAGCTATGCACAGGAGCGGTTTGCGAATCATCTCATCGATAACGTTGAGAGTGCTGAGACGGTAACGCGGAGTCGACTGTTGACACCGATACCAGTGACTCAAGGCATTACAGTAGATACTCCGGCGCTAACGCAAGAGAATAGCCAAGACGAGTCGTATGAGTCGATTTCAGAGCAGTTTGAGCATATCTACGAGCTATTGTCGTCGATGTCAGCCGATGTGGCTTCGGCACGACTCGATGATGGGTGGAGTGAACAAGATATTCGGCGTATTGTACGTGATGAACTCGAAAATAGAGATCAACCAATACAAGCAGATGACTAAAGGGCAGTAATTATTTCTTAATTTTTGTCGGATGGGAGGACGACCTCGTCAGGACCCGTTGCGCTCTGCACGATGCGAAAGGGGAAATATAAATCACCCTGAAACCCGTATCCGACCATATGGGGAAGGAGACTGCGCACGAACCGCTGCCGGCCGATGCCCATGCCAATGCAGCGGAGGCGTTTGTTGACCGGGCACGGTCCCAGCACAGCGACGAAATCGCTGAGCTGTACGTCTTCGGCTCGACTGTTCGAGGGGAAACCCACGGACGCGCAAGTGACGTCGACGTTCTCATCGTTCTCGCTAACGATACTGACCGCGACGCCATCGCCGACTCACTTCGTGATATCGCCCTCGACGTGATAATCGAATACGGCCCCGCCGTCGAACTCCACATTCTCTCCGAAACCACGTTCGATCGCCACCAACGAGAGGGGAACCCGTTCATCCGTAACGTCGTCACCGAGGGGCGTTCGTATGCCTGACGCCAACGACACGGATCCCACCGTTGAACAGGAGCTCCAGCAGGCGCGACAGGCACTCAACGATGCTACAAAAGCACAAGAAGCCGGGCTCTCAGACGCCGCGGTGATTAACCGTCTCTACTACGCCGCATTCCATTCCGTTCAAGCGGCCCTCTACGACCGCGGGTTCGAGCCCACGTCTCACGGCGGTGTGCTCTCCTTGTTCGGGTCGGAAATCATTGCTGCTGGGGACGCTGAACGGCGGGATGGTCGATTCTTCAGTCAACTCTCCGAGCTTCGGCAGCAAGCCGACTATGGCTATGACGAACTCGATGAGGATGTCAACGCACTCCATTCACGAACCCAACAGCTTGTCTCCGAGATGGAAGCTCTTTGTACCACCACCAGCTAACGAGGTCAGACGACGTTCGCATTGACGAGTTCGACAGTTACATAGCTCACATTATGCACATAACCCACCGAATGTAGATTACAGAGATAGCGGAGATGATGTTTGAACGGCCGAATTAGTCAGTTTCGGCTCGACCGCTCAGCATCTCGATGACTTCCTGAACCCGCTCCTCATCCGCTTCGATATCCCGCTCGCCAAGGATCTGGAGAGCAACCTCGTCACCGTGGTTTGCAACGACCTGTAGGCACGCATCTTGAAACTCCCGCCCTTCGAACTCAGAAACATCGAACATCGAGCAGGCAGCCATCACTGACGACCGCATTCGAGTAACGCCATCCCACGTCTCATCACGGACATAGAATCCATGCATATCGGTCTCATCAAAGGAAAAAGCCGGTTCATCCTTATCCGAGTTACCCGGGTTCTGCGTTGATTCAGACTCATCATCCACTTCCTGTTCACTCTCCTCGGCACGAGATTGGATGTTTGCTTCTGGAGCGACATCTTCATCGTCGGCCGCTTCTTCCCCTGCTTCTGTTTGTTTGAGCTGTGCAGCGATGTCGCCGAACTGGTCGTCTTCATTAGGCATGGGTGTGATCCTCCACGAGATCCGCCAAGTGGTCGAACTTCGGAATCTGATCGCAGTCCTCGTCGAATGCCGAAACCGGCATTCCTTGCTTGAAGGCCCGAGAAATAGCCGTCCGTTCGCGGATTCCAGGCTTCGGGATGTCATCGACGCTCCGCGCCGGGTCATCGAGTGCATCGAAGATTTCTGGATCGATCCGTGCATACTCGGGAACGAATGATCCAAATTCCCGATTGAGATTCTCGACGAGTGTGCGATGCTCATTGTGCTGCCCCATTGTTTCTCGGATCATGTTTGGCGTGACGGCGAGGATGTCCAAGCCGATGTTCTCTCGGATAGGAGAGATCTGACGGCCGATCATCTTGTTCAGTCCATTGATCGAACCCGCCCGCGGAATGAGGGGGACAATCACACTTTGGACAGCGATGAGCGCGTTGTCAGAAAGCTTGCCTCGGCCACCCGCGGCATCGATGACAACATAATCAAACCCGTTCTCAATGAGCGGTTCGACGACATTCCGCCGGAGCTTCACGTCCGCGAACCGTTCGTCCTTCAATCTCGTCTCCACGTTCTCCAATTCGTCACTCGACGGAAGGAGGCTCACGCCGAATTCCGTCTCAATCAGCAACTCGCGAGGATCTTCACCGTCAATAAGTGCATCGCCGAGGTTTGCTTCCCGGTCGTACGCATCGTCATAGCCCAACTGGGTCGTCATATGCCCATCCTTATCGAGATCGATCAGAGCCGTCTCATGACCTCGGGCAGCGAGGCGATCAGCGATATTGAGCGCGATCGTCGACTTTCCTACACCCCCCTTCAGGAGCGAGACCGCTACGCCGGGGAGCCCCTCGAACTCTCCAGTACTCATCGGTCAGCACTCCCACGAGAAGAGGATTTTGTACATTTTGTAGATATCCTACATTGTGTTAGTTTTGGATGTGGTGTAGATATCACGGGTAATGTACGTTTTGTTGCGCTCATACATGCTCAATGTGGTTCATCTGCCTTAATTCTGCGTCAGACGGAGTTGGCACATCATATAGATTGCGTACAAAATCTAAATTCTGTACGCAACCTGTACAACAGAGACAGGTTTCATTCTCAGGGCGATTCACACAATCTGCATAATGTGAATTATTGGTGTTGCCCGGATAGCGTGAATTACGAAGAATTCCCAGATAGACAGACAAACAACACATTTTGTACACAACGTCCACAACAAACTCATCCTACAGTTTCGACGAAATCTACACAATGTACATAATATAGATTTTGTATGCTGTTCAGATTGTGTGGGTATTGTAAATGGTTCATAAAATCCATTCGGTTGCGACTGCTCTCCTAGAATATCGGAGGCTCGAGATCCCGGAGGGTCACCTCTATCGATTTGTTGTGTGAAAGTCCACCAAACCGGATAGACACACCCCTATCGACTTGTTCTTGTCAGCGGTGGAGCTGAGTCATCGATGACAACCACACCCTTATCGATTTGTTCGAAGAACAGGTTACTGCTTGAGCTGTGCGTTCACAATAGAACGGAGCTCGTCATCATGGACGTCGTCTAGACGCGAATCTTCCCGGAGTGTTTCGAGGATGGTCTCCGGGTTTTCACCAAACGTGAACTCGAGGTAGCTGCCCGAGTGTGGCCCTTGGCTCTTCCGCTCTGTCTCGACCAACGAATACGTCGTGAGTTCCTTCATCTTATTCACGTACGTCTCTTGGTGATACTGATCCGAACCGAGAGTGCCCGTAAGATACTGATACACTCGGTACCCAATCGGGCTTTTCGCTGCACCAGTTCCAGTTTCACGTGCCACAGCCGCAGTCGCGAAGAGACAGAGCTTCTTCTGCGTGCTAATCCCACGGGTTACCTCTAAGACGCGGTTCTGTTCAACCTTATCTTGGGCTTCTCGAACGTGTTCTTCCAGGACTTTGTCGGCACCTGTTTTTTCTGCAATCGACCCCGCTGTTCGCATCAGATCGATCGCCTTCCGTGCGTCCCCATTGGTTTGTGCGGCGAATGCTGCTGCGAGCGGAATGGCGTCGTCACTGAGTGCATCCTCGTGAAAAGCATCTTCACGGGCCTGGAGGATTTCCCGGAGCTGGTTGGCGTCGTAGTCGCTGAAGTGGACATCCTCGGGGGTAAATGAACTGAGAGCACGACTACCGACACTCTCCATCATTTTCGTATCGTTAGTAATGGCGGTCACGGAGACCTGAGCGCTGATTTCATCGGTGCTTCCGGCACGAGAGAGCTGATAGAGAAGCCGGGAAAAGGCTGGCTCATCCTTATCGCGACGACCGACGAGCATATCGAGTTCATCCAGGATGACCACGACCGTATCGTAGTGTTCGTTAATAAGACGGTAGAGTTCGCGCCATTTTTTCTTGGTTGGAATGCCGTGTTCTGGAACGTCGACAGTCGTTCCGATGTCGCTTGCCACCTTTCGGGCAAGCTCGTAAACAGCTGCACCGAGGGTCCCCACGTTCTGGCAGTTCATCTGGATGACGCCGAACCGGATATCCCGACTTTCGCAGAGTTCAACGATGTTCTGGCAGACGGCATTGATGATGAGCGATTTCCCGGTCCCAGACGGTCCATAGAGGAAGAGGTTCGGTGGCCGCTCGTTACTAATCGCGACGCGAAGGTGCTGAGTGATATCGGTAAGCTGGGTATCACGGCCGACAATCCGTTCCTCATCGACGATCTCGTTCGGTTCGAGCAGGGAACGGTTCTTGATGAGACTCGCAGCTTCCTCCTGCTCGAGGATGAGATCTTTGATAGAACCCGTAGACTGAGGGGTTTCCTCGGGACCAGGGTCTGTGGGCATACTTGACCCACTCTATCAGGATACTAAAAGTTTCCCCTGTCGATTTCTTTTCTGCCGGTATGACGCTCAGAAACAGGATATCGGGAGGTTACACTACTGCCTTCCTTGACCTCCGACGATTTGTTAAAGAGTCTTCGCCTGGATCGATTCACGATAAGTTCAGGACACCCTCTCACCCCTATCGATTTGTTCTAACCACAAAGGAGGGGAGGGTGGTCGAATCCTCGAATGGACCGACGTTGCATCTACGGCACGATTAGCACAGAACTGAGAATCATCTTCTTTATTTTCTTCTTTTCTTTCTAGTACTAGTCTAGAGCTAGCTAGAAGAACACACCTCTATCGATTTGTTCTAATTATGTCCCCTCTGCCCATTTCCCGACAAACGGCTACTTAAAAGAGGGTCCAATAGAATCGCAAGACAGAGAACAGGGACGTGCAGCTGTTTGTCGCCTCTTCTGTTTTCCAGGTTCTATTCCTATCGTCTCACCTCTATCGATTTGTTCCATATGCCTGCAGTCAGCCGAATACGGTACTATTTGGATATATAAATGCCGAGGTTATCAAAGGACGATTTCTGGTAAGCTATCCTCTCGTGGATTCCCTGTAATTGACCTCCTCCCTCCGCCTTTTTCACCAGAACAAATCGATAGGGGTGTGAGTGTGGTCCTGTGGATCACCGTCAGGATATATTCGCCTATCACGTCTGGAGAGCTGCTATTCTCAATTTCGGCATTTTCTCTTCATTGACGCTATAGTAGCCGCCCCTGGATTCCTCTCCAATGAACAAATCGATAGAGGTGACTCTCCGTATGCGGTGGTTTCGGTGAACAAGTCGATAGGGGTGCGTCTATTCACCTACTCGTCCGAATTAACTGGCCCTTTGTATTTTGATTTGATACGCTCTCCCTCCCGCCACTGCCAGTAGTAGTAGCGGTTATCGTTGATTTCTTTCACCGTGATAGTGGCTTTTGAGGGGACATCGTCAGGAAGATCCGCCGGCTGTTTCTCGCTGTGGTCTTCGTCCTCCTCTTGCTCGTTCAGCCGCTTTTCGCGCTCGCGATACTCAGCCAGTTCCTCGGCATATTGGGTGACATGACGGAGGAGATCCGGTGAGCAACCATTGAGTGTATTGACGAGATCGGTTGGGAGGTCCTGTGGTGGAGTGGGTGGCGAATAGGACATCGGGCGTAATTCTATTAACCAACACAGATGCCTTGCTCTTAGTATTGTTGGTTAAACAGTGACGAGAACCAAGACACTACTCATCTCAGTACTGAATTTGTCGAGAATTCGTTCATTACAACTTGGAAGCGAACATAGGCAGATTTGAGAAGATAATCGAGGGAGTAATAGTGCACCCACACAGCGGTTTTCCTGAGTTAGTCTTTGATGCCACGAACATCGATATTCAGCCACTGAAGGTCGCGATCCTCGAAGGCATCCCGTATCTTCTGCGGATCGACGTCATCGCTGAACTCGTGTTCGTTCCACTGCCCGCCACCCACACCCTTGTTGTGGTCGATCGTATTCACAAAGCCGAACATCACTAACTTAGAGAGATGGTTGAACATTCCACGTTGGGTGAGCGGATCCTTCCCACTCTCATTGTTGTAAGCACGAACCACTCGGGCGTACGCAGAGTGAATGGTGCGTGTGCGAGCTGGCGTAAGTCCTGCAGTATCGAGCAGGGCGAGTGCTTTGAGAATATAGAGTTTTTCATCGTCTTGGTCAACTATCGATTCAACGATATTTCCATACTCCAAATCCTTGTCGGCCTGTCGAATATGACCCTCCTCGATCTGCTCGGATCCATTCTCCTCGGCGATTTCTGCCGATCGCCGGAGGAGTCGAATTGCCCGCCGAGCACTTCCTGACGCCTCTTGATAGGCGAGTGCGGAACACAAAGTAATCGTCTCCTGATTGTAGGCGTTATCGTAGAGAGCGAGTTCCGCACGAGCACTAAGAATCTCACCGAGTTCTTGAGCATCGTATGCAGGGAATTTGATTTCAGTTTCACACAGGCTGTCTTTCACCTTCGGAGAGAGGTTCTTTCGGAACGTGTAATCGTTACTGATACCGATGACACCAACCCGGACGTTTTCGACGTAACCAATGTCTCGGGAGCGAGGGAGTTCGTAGAGAAGGGTATCGTCGTTCCCGATTTTGTCGACTTCGTCTAAAATCACGAGGACGGTTCCATCGAGCGTATCCAGTTCCTCGTACATAATGTCATAGACGTCCTGGGGAGCGTATCCAGTCCCCGTGATTCGGTTGCCCGTATCGCGAAGTCGGTTCACGATCCCAACGGCGACCTGATATGATGAGGTTTTGTGGTCGCCCGTGGTGAAATTCTCGCAGTTAATCCAGATGACGTTGAGAGTGGTTTGCTCACCTTCGGGAAGTTGTTCGTTCTTCCGTTCAATATCGTGCTCAAGATTTTCTCGAAGATATTTCGTCGCAGCGGTCTTTCCGACACCTGTATCACCGTACAAGAAAGCGTTCTGTGGAGGGCGTCCTTTGTAAATCGGTTTGAAAACGCTGGTGTACTGGTCGAGGACATCGTCTCGACAAATGATTTGCTCGGGTGTGTAGTCTTCTTCGAGCACATCGGCGTTCTTGATCAGCTCAACATCATCGGCGAAGATTGAATCAATATCATCCATGTGAGTATGTATTGATGTATGCACCTACATCAAACTTTCCCGAGTTTCCTGAGTTTCCTGAGTTAGGTGATTTTCACCCCTCTCACACAGCGGATTTCCTGAGTTCCCGTTCTTTGTCGATAAGGAGCAATCACGAGGTAGTCTCTAAATCACTTATAAACACTAGTCTAATTAGAGACACTAAACTCAGGAAAACCGCTGTCAGACACAACCACGTCTGCGACTTTTACTGTGAAATTATAGCGGCGATTACTACTACTACCAATACAGTTATAATAGATAGTAATAGTAGCAGTATCTTGAGTCGAAGCGAAAGTCGTTATGTCTGGCGATTAACTCCGGAAAACCGCTGTTAGAGAAATACGACCGTCTGTTTCTTCCTCGCTTTCGTGTGGATAACTCCGGAAAACTGCTGTGTGAGAGGGGGCTTTGTTACCCGAGCAAAACGTCTATACAATCGAGAAAAATCTACAATCTCTACAAACGGTAACCCGAGAATTCGGTGGTGATTCCCTTATTTGGCGCGAGATTACACCTTCTTCGGTTTGTACTCGGAGAGAGCACCCTTGGGTGTCGGTTTGACGGTTCCTCAAGCATTATGCGTGTGACGTGTTTGAATAAAGATAATGACGGAACAACGGGCTATCCACAGCCTGCAGGACATTCGAGAGACGAAGTTAGGAACGTATGCGAACGAGCCGCCGTTAGTGAGTAAGGATTTCAAACTGGAGGCGGCAGACAGTGCAGACTACAGTCGACGATTCGTGTTCGAACTCCTGCAGAATGCGGACGACGAGATGCCGGATAGCAGTGACGAGTCACGCGAGATTCGGTTCGAACTGCGCAGAGGCTGTCTACTCGTCGCCAATACCGGCCGGCCGTTTGATGCTGCAGACTTGGACGCGATCACGACGCTCACGCAGACCACAAAAGGTGACCACGCCGGTGATGAAGCCACTATCGGTCACAATGACGGAGGGGCAGTGGGCCGAGCAACAGGCTGCTCAAGAAGGAGGGTTCTTTGAGGAAGGTGTTCACGGAGAGACGCTTACAGCAATGTACTGTTTCGATTGTCTGATTGGCGGAGTGGCAGATCCTCTCGATACTGAACCCGTGCTGTTTGACAATCGGACCGAGGTAGAATTCAAGTAATTACTGTCTCTCAAAGCAGGCCCGATCTTGTCTCCGAGGTTGCGGCTGCGCGCGCAACGAAGGTGAGCACGGAGCGGAGGGTGGGGAGGTGGGGTCTGGGTCGGTCCAGCACGCAAAAAGAAGGCCGTGTACGCTAGTTACGCTTCCCACCACCGTCCCCGCTCGGGAAAATGGATCGTGGTCCAGCCGATCAGAGCCACCGAGACGCGCCTACTGTTCCAGTTCTTCGCAGCTGACACCTTTCCAATTTCTGCCTGTACTCCGACCCTCCCTGAATCCCCTCCTTGCAACACACCGGATTCACAGCTCGTCCCCCAGTATGCGCCGTGGCTCCTGTGCCCCTTCCCATCCCGCCACGTCGTGTATATCCCTTACCTCATTAAACCACTAATGAGGCGAGTGGTGCCATTTTGTCCCAAGGCTTTACATCGGTAGTTCCTGTCTTTGGTTGTATCGATGATTTCGAATCGGCGATCGCCACTCACACCACTTGCGCAAGAATCGCTCGAGACACTCGCAAACGCACTGCCGAGTGACGGAGAACTCACGTACGAACAAGCGTACGCAACCCTCAAAGATCGTGAGGAGCTCGAGCAGCCTGCTGCCGAAGATATCATCGAACGACTCTACATACGGGGCCACATCTACGAAGTCGAAGGAAAGATCCGGCTGACGGATTACCGGCCTGAATAGCAAGGATGCGTCGATGGCAAGGTCACATTCAGTACTCGAATTCGACGGGTCCAAACTCACTCCCTTCTCTGTTCGACTATCTCGATAATTGTCGCTGCCGTCGTCCGGATTCGTCCAAGCCGATCTTGAATCGCATCTGCATCATCGTCCTGCCATGCTGCGAGGTAGAATGCTGAGCCACTCGTGTCCAACCCAACGTATCGACCAACGATGTACGCGACAGCTTCTGCCTCAACTTCGCGTTTCGATCGCTCACACTTATCCTCAACATCGAAGTGAAGCAGTGCGTGCGCGTATTCGTGGATCAGCGTCACAGCGAGATCCGCCTGATTTGCACGATCTTTTGCTTCCACAATTGGCTGGAGGTCGTACAGACTCCGCTGCTTACAGATCCCCTTCGCCTTGCCGTGTTTCCAGTCATCAGCGTCGACGATACGAACCGTCACATTGAGCTCATCGGCTGCATCTTGGAGGGTGGGCACGAGATTTTCAGCATTGCCCGTTGCTGCGGTTTCCAATTCGGGAAGCGGTTCACCCTCCGTCTGAGACACATCGAAAACAGCTGTGGGTTTGAATCCGACGAGTCCTTTCGACCACGCTTCAGGTGGTGTCTCATCATATTCACAGTCGCTTTGCTCGTGGTAGGTGGGTGAATTCTCACATTCGGGACACTGCTTCGTGATGATGGGTGCCCAGATCCAGATTCCGTTCTCGCCTTCCTTCACGTGGCGTTCGAACTCAGATCGCCACGTGTTGTACCCAGCGACCTTCGTCGCGTTTGGACATTGAAGCGTGATCAAGAGCGTGTTCCGATGGGAGTAGTCATGGAATTTGGACTGGACATCTAGCCACTCCTGGAATTGCTGACTCGCTTTTGCCTCGTCAGTCAAAGCGGTGAGATCGTCAATCCAGTGTTCGATCGTGCTGTGCATCTCGTCACGTCGGGTGTCGTACTCGTCGAACGACACCGCTGAGAAGTCACTCGTCGCCATGAGTTCGTACTGGGCACTCCACTTCGGACTGCCCCGCACCCTTTCGGGGCCAAAAAACTGCTGTGTCCGAACGAGATACATCGGGCTTCGATCGCTTCTTCAGCACAGACGTACGTCGGGTTTACTTAACCATTTGGGAGTGAGCCTGCCGATGTGTGTGGTTTGTGTCGTGTATCGACGCGCTTCCTCCCCGAGGTCAAGCCTCGAGGCATCCGCGCTGTATTTTCTGTGAAATCCCGTCGTTCACTTCCGATTCAACGGCCCGGTAGTCCATCGCAAGATACTTTAAATACTGTATTGTTAGAGCAAACGTGTTAGGTATGGCAAAACAGAATGGCTCGGACGACGAGACCACGAGGTCGAATGAGGGGGGAGCTATTCAGCTTCCAATTCCGGCACCCAATCCGGAGTTATTCCGGCATAAAGCCACGAACGATATCCTCCGCCTGCTCCTCGACAACCCGTACGAGACGTTCACGATTCGGGAATTGAGCCGGCTCACCGAACACTCGACGTACTCTATCAAAAGCGCCGTCGATGTTCTTGAGGACAACGGCCTCGTGACCGCAGAGGCCGAGGGCAATCGGCGTCCTGTCGGTATCAATCGGACCAGAGTGAACAAGCCGGATGATCCAGTTCTTCGGATTCCACAGTCGGAGTTTCACGAGCCTATCCGAACGGCACTCGACCGACTCCACGCTGAACTGGACGACATCCGAGGCGTCCTCGTTTTCGGGAGTGTCGCCCGAGGACAGGCGGACAGGCAGAGCGATATCGATCTGTGGGTGTTGGTGGAAGATTCACGCGGCGAGCAGCATCGGGCGAATGAGATCGCAATGGAACTTGGACAGGAACGATTCGACGGGGAGCGATACGAGTTCCAAGTGATGGTTGAGTCAATTGAGTCGGCCCACGGTTATGCCGACCGCCTTACAGATATTTTTACGGATGCCATCACGCTCCACGAGAGCGAGGCACTCCGGAATCTCAAGGAGGAGGTGTTGACCAATGCCTGAGGATTCATCGTCGGTTCTCGACGCGCTCGATCGAGCTGAGGATGCATTCGGCGGCTACACGACCGGCGCACCCGAATACGAAGAAAACCTCGATCCGGAGGCGAATCAGCCGCCGGTTATACAGCTCCGAAAGGCGTGCCGACTCCTCGATGCGTGTCGCACCCTCCGTGAGCATGACGGCTACCACACCAGCGTCATTGAGATGTCGTTCGCCGCCATCGAACGGACCCTTGAATTCTATGCCCTGTCTGCGTCGAACGACTCGATCGACAACTTTCAGAACCATACGCGAGCCTACGATCGAGCCGCGGCGCTCGGTGTTTGCTCCGAGGAGACGGCCCGCCGTCTCAAGACGCTCTATATTGATAACCGATCAGCAGCGTATTATCGCGATACAGTTGCAACCGCTGAGCAAGCTGGAATGATGTTCGGTCTTGCTGTCACGATCCATGACCATGTGAAAAATTTCAGCCAGCAGTCATACGAGTGCTGCTGCAATAGTTAAACGTCCATAATGAGCCTGGGGGAATCCCAGTCAGTCCATCCGGTAGGCCACGTCAGTGTCGATGTCGTCGTACATCCGTCCGAGCATGTCAAGTGCTGATTCGAAGGTCGCGTAGTACTCGTTTGCGAACGCCACTGTTTCCTGGAGTGAGATGACGGGTCGTCCGTCGACCATCTCGGCCTCAATCTGTGACCGTGGTTCGAGGACGACCTGGATGGCGCCGTTGAGGTCATCGGCGGGCTGGCGTTCCTTCGCAGTCGGGATTCCGAATCGATCGAAAAATTCCGTCCAGGCGTCGACTTCGGACTCGTGGACGGTGATGAACAGCGGATAGTCCTCTGGGTCGCGAGCAACTTGGTAGCCACCACGGGTCCAGACATAGACCGCATCGATGGCAGTGAATGCATAATTCATACCCGCGAACTGCGGGAGAACATACGCTTCTGAGATTGACGGTGGCGAGATATCTGCTGTCGCAGTCAAAAACTCGAGACCGACGTCTCGAATCGTCTGATCGACGAGATGGAGGCCATTATCGTACGCGACGTACCCAGATTCCTCAATGCGGTTCACGACACGACGAATCGTCTCCCGATTCTCGTCGATTTTTCGTGCGACGCCGGAGATGGAATCTCCATGGTCAAGCGCGAGGATGACCTTGAGTTCCTTCTCACCACATACTTCGTACATCCTATAGTTACACAATTCTGTGCAACACCCAAAAGAATCACTCTTCGTGTGGATCTGTTGGCTGGATCTGCCGCACGTCATCGGCAACCTCGTGAACGTACGCTCGAAGCGCCTCCATGTCTTCTCGCGCCTCCTCTAGCGTTGTCGCCTTTACTTTGGCCGTGATTGTGTCCTGATCGCGGGTATCGGTGCCACGCGTGAGTTTCACCGTGAATGAGACGCCGACGTCAGTCCGTTCGACGTACTCCGTCTCGGTTGATGACTCGCAATTTGGATTCGATTCGACGTCTGTCTCAGGTACTGGGTTGGACTCAGTCATGTGTACTCCACGAGGGTCTCTGTCTTCCCCCGCACCCTTCAGGGGGCGAAAAACGTTCTCCTCACCCGACTCTGGGGAAGGGATGTTGCTTCGTTTACGTTCGGCGGTACAGGGCGCTCAAGCCTCGTCCTTCAGGACGAAGGATGTCACGGCGGAAGATGACGATCGTAGATGTTCCGTCGATGACCAACGGCTTCGACGATAAGAACATCGTCGTTCCGATTCCACGTTATTATGGCCCGATAGTCACCGGCACGCAGTTTGTAGTACGGATAGCCGGTAAGCTTCTCCAACCGATGGGATGTCCAATCTTTTGCTTCGTCAAGTTTCTTGACTAACCGCTCTTGTGGTTCGGTTTCGAGTCCCTCGAGAAGTTCGAGCGCTTTCGGTGTCCATTCGATCTCAGTCATCGATCCCGAGACGGTCCTTCACATCATCGTGCGACACCGTTTCATCACGCTCTCGTTGTTCACGGCTTTCAGCGAGGTGTTGCAGAGCTTCCTCGGACAACTGTGTTGGCGGATTGACTGCGTCACGAAGTGCGTCGCGGATGAATTCGGACTTGTTTGCATAGCCGCGCTCTTCCCAGACCTCGTCGATCTGGACGAGCAACGCCTGTGGAACCCGAACGTTGATTTTCTCCATCTCCCCGTCTGATCCTGAATCGGTGTCTGTGCTCATATCGTGTGATACGTGCGTATCACAAAAAGATGCTTCGGTTTCTGACACAGTGATCCATCCATATGGTCAGTAGTGGACATCCGCTGGAATGATCCACAGTTGCTCGTCGGCATCGAGCACATGCTCAAGGTGTTCACGATTACGAATTGCGTCCCCAAATTCGGTGTATAGGTAGAGCGACGGGCCACGATACGCCCCGAGATTGTAACAGGCGTGGCGGGCGAGATCTTTGTCGTGCATGAGTTCATCGTCACTGAACTCGTTGACTGCCGTTCTCACTCGTTCGAGATTCCGTTCGAACTCCTGCCTAGTAGCCTCCCAGCCACGCTCGAGGAGTTCCGCTCCATCGCCGGAGTCAATTGGTGCGACGACTGGAAGTTCGCCCCACCGAGCCTTGCCTGCGACGGACGACCGCTCGTCATCGAACATCACATAGTAATCAAAGATGGCAGCATTGTCGGGACCAGCGCCAACCAATCGGTCAAACGCTGATCTTCCGCATGCAAGTGCAGTCTCTTCAGTCGATGCTTCCACAAGTGCGTAAATTACCTGGTGCATATCAGTCACCTCGCCGACGCATTGGTTCGACACGACTCTATCACACAACACTTCATCTGTACGCCGGCACCCATCGCCGGCGCCAATAAAATCCTCCTGCAAGAAGCGCAGATTCACACGGGATTCGCGCTACTCTTCCGGGAGATCGCGCCGACCGGATCGCACACAGGGCCAACACGGAAAACCACCCAGTTCATCACAGTCACAGTCCGCTGGCTGGTCACTGTCGCTGTTTTCTACATGGTTTTCAGCTTCCTTCTCGATCTGTGTCCCGCCGTCTGCAACGAGGGAGTGGTCTGTCGCCGCTTGCAGGAGTGGCGTTCGAATTGCGACGCCAACCCGATGTTTGCATGCACCGTCGTACCGTGCATCAGCAGGACACTCACAGGCGATGGGTATCCCATCGCGAACGGTGACGAGATATTCATGATCGGCTGGTTTTGCGTGACTGGTATTTCGAACACGAACACCCCTCGTTGTGAGTGAAAATTCGAGGGCTTCGTACTGGGCGCGCTTTGCAACTCGCTTGGTGAACGTCAGGTGAGATAGGACGTTTGTACTGGACATACTTGCTCCACGAGGCACAGCTGCTGTGCCCCGCACCCCTCGGGGGCAAATAAACTCCCATCGGTATTCGCGACCGTAAGTTGCCGAAGAACTGAAAATTCGTCTTCTACAGGCGGAGTAGGGCGAGTGACTTAGGGTCGTTCGGAAATCAACGATTTCCGTGATGACGAGAATCTCCGATTCTCGAACCACTTGATCCCGAATACTCTACACCAAAATGGTATCGTTGATCTCCGATATACTGGCGAGTTCGATGACGATTTGCATAATCGTACTCGCAAGTGCTTATCTTGTAGCTGGGATCACCTCTCTATAGATAACTCATTCTCCATTTCGTTATCTATATTTGGCTGGGGACGTGTATTAGATAACAATGCGACCTGAAGACTTTGTTGCGAATCCTCCTGGTGAGGTCGAGATGGTTGACGGCATCTTTGCGTTTAGTCCTGATCCGTTACCCCCCGACCTCGATGCAACACACGAGCTGCTTACAGAGAACGGGGATGCAATGTATGCCGTTGGACAGCTCTCTGATTTGGATACGTGGCTTGACTCTCCTGAAGTTATCCTCAGTCCACTCATTCATCGTGAAGCCGTCGACTCCTCGAATATCGAGACGACGACACGTCTCACACTTTCGGATCTGTATCGACGCGAAGCCGGTGAGGACCCCGGCCAGACAGCGACCGAACGGGCAGACATAGCGGAAGCACAAAATTATGTCGAGGCGATAACCACTGGTATTCAGGCACTTCGAGAAGGAGCTGAATTGGATCGAGATTTATTGTGCCGGTTGCATGAAATTCTCCTTCAGGGTGCTCGAGGTGAACAGAAAAATCCCGGAGAGTTTCGGGACGATCTCGTGGGAATTGATCAGCCGGGAACTCCGCTTAGTGATGTACGCTTCGTGCCAGCACCGCCTGCAAGTATCCCATACGCGTTGCGCAGTCTCCTTCAGTATATTCGATCAGGACCCAGGTACGCACCGTTGGTAGACCTGGCCCTTATTCACTATCAATTCGAGACGATTCACCCG
Organism: Haladaptatus sp. HS23; assembly: GCF_056892285.1. Classification (NCBI taxonomy): domain Archaea; kingdom Methanobacteriati; phylum Methanobacteriota; class Halobacteria; order Halobacteriales; family Haladaptataceae; genus Haladaptatus; species Haladaptatus sp. HS23. The sequence continues at coordinate 33,371 of NZ_JBXGLH010000014.1, forward strand.
TTTCGGGACGGGAATGGCCGTCTCGGTCGACTTCTCGTGATGTTGGCGCTCTACAAATGGGATCTGTTGCCCGGCCCCTACCTCTATCCGTCGTCGTACTTCAACGCCAACCGTAATGCATACCTCGATAACCTCCTTGCAGTGAGCCGAAACGGTGCCTGGACTGAATGGATTTCGTTCTTCGTCCACGCGATTGCCGAGCAAGGACGTGAGGCATACACAGTCGCTCGTGAACTGCTAGCCCTTCGAGACCGCTACCGAGAGCAGTACCAAGCAGAGGGAGCGGTTATTCGCGAGGTCATCGATTTTACTATCGAACACCCATACCTCACTGAACCACAGGCAGTCTCGGCTCTTGGTCGATCACAACCAGCTATCAATCAGGCGATCCGAAAGTTATGGGATGATAATATTCTCCGCGAGACGACCGGCCAGCAACGGAATCGACGCTACGAAGCGCCAGACGTTCTTGCAATCGTCGAACCGTACAACCCCTGATTCGTGGGGAAATGGAATCATCAATTCCGCCAAAATGAGTAACTCCAATCGACCTTCAACCCATGTGGTCAGCTTTCCTTCATACCCTCCGTAATCAATCGAATCGATAGACTGCGATCCCATCGTGGCCGCAGTGGGAACAGCTGGTCGCCTTGACCTCAACCACCATGCCACACTGGCGACACTCGGCAATGACGGTGCTTTGTGACCGGCCAAGAAGCTGTGTCAAGAGATCTTTCATGCAAATTTCGCTCCCTGAACAGACCGCTGGTCGTCGATAACAAGCCCACAGTCCTCACAGACTGTTTCGATCATGTTCGTGGTGACCCGGCCGCCACATCTGGAACACTGGTTGGGTAGTTCGCTCGGTACGTCCTCATCGAAGCCGGTCGCGTAGCTGTTGCTGTGTATCATCGAAACCATTCCTCATCGAGACGCCCAGTCTGGAACGCCCCGCACCCCTTAGGGGGCGAAAAAAAAAATTCCCTGCGGTTGAATCTCAGCGAGAGTTACTCTGTACCTCGAACTCTCAGAATTTTTGTTCGACGCGGTGAGATCCGTTTCGCCCCATGAGAATGGGTTGTAAACCACGGATCCTGATATCCCAACTCGCGGGAATCCTCGCGCTTGAGTGCGGGGAGGATGTCAATCACCCCGTCTACTCAGACCATGTTCGATGGGTTGATACGGGTTCGGTGACTAGTTTTCTAGGCTGGAATGGCAGAAACAGATATTAATCAGGAAAAAACTGACCGACTACGGGAGATTTTTCTCGATGTTGCTGGTGATCACACAGTTACCGAAGATCAACAGGAGACCCCCGGAACACTTGCGAGCAATTCCGTGCCCAACGAATCCCTGCGTGCCATCATTCAGGAGATGAAGCAAAAGTATGGATTCCGAACATCGCTTGAGACTGATGAGCTCATAACGCTGGTTCGACTGTTCTACGAGGACTACTCGGATACCGCGATCGCACGCGAAATAGGGAATGCAAGTCGCGATAAGACTGTCACACGAGCACGAATCCATCTTCAATTATTTCGCGAGACGGATTTTGACGCTCCGGTCGACCTAGACGAACTTCGAGATCTCCTTGATACTGAGACATCGACTGCAAAGATCGCTGAGGCACTCGATACGAGCAAGAGCACCGTTGGGAGATATCGGCGGATACTCGATGCCGAACAGGCTGCTGAAGCAGTCGATCATCGGTATCAACAGCGATTCGAAGACGCACTTGCTGGCCCAGAAACTGATCAGTCCATCCGTGAGGCAGTGAAGAGTGGTCTTGATGATGCACTCGATGCATCTCCTGGGAAGAACTAGCTCCTCCAATCTTCGTTGCCTAGTGGAACGATGCTCTTGATCGGACGAACAGACAGGCTACAGCGTTAGTATTGGATACTAACTCAGTATTGCTTTCGATACTCCTACCGATGGGGTCACCTTCGTCGATTTGAGCCGTAGTTCCTGTCACCGTTGCTTGTCATCTCTACCAATGTGAACACTGAGAGGGGTGATCTCACGCGAGTCCACCAGTATTTATGTGCTATACAATCCTACACAAGGCTGCTGTGTGTCCATCTCGTTGTAGCAGAAAATTGTGACCCGCACTACTCGCTACAGCGACTTTCCTCAAGTCTGGATGCACAGCCAGTTATTGCGTCGGCAATCGGTCTAGTCTCGTCTCTCCTCTCGAGGGCTAGATTACACCGTTGTAATAGAGGCGGATCGCGAACGCGACCCCCTCCATTTCGCAGAAAATGACGCAGAAAAAGACGCACTCCACCGTAACCAACCGATTACTACCACCATGTGTCACCGGCAGTGCGGTGTGAATCTCGTGTGGTGGTGTGGTTCAAGCGGGGGTTCGACGAACCCCCGTGATTACAACGCTATAATCCGCTCCCTCCGTGGTTAGATCCCTCCCGCGTTGGCTTCGTGGGCGCGCATCCATCCAGCTAAGTCGGGGTGAGCGAACGTGATCTCGATATGATGGCCACCAACGCCCATTGCATCGTCCACACACAGCGTTCGTGACTCCTTGTAGGTCACGCCGGGCACACGCTCGGCCATCTCCTCCATCACCCGATAGCCGTCGTTCTTGTACGCACAGCCGTAGTGTGTTGCGACTTCCCGATAGCCCAACCGTGCGACCATCACATCGTTCGTCTTGGCGACGTTCTTCGCATGCTCGAGGACATCGAGATACTTGTCTTCGACCTGCTGGCTCTCGGCGCGCTTCTCGCGGAAGTTAACGAGTTCGGTGTTTTGTTCCGAACGCTGGATCGTCTCGAAGAGCTGACGACCTGCATTGGTTGCTTCCGCAGCGAGGTTCGGCGAGTCGTCGTCAACACTCTCTTCAGTCTCGTAGTCCCGAACGAGGTTGATTATACGCGACACCGACGCTCGCACCCGACTGTTCTTCTCCTCTACGTCGGTGAGGTCGTCGATATCCGATTCCACGGACTCGATCGTCTCTTCGAGACTACCGAGCTGCTGTCGGTCCTGAGCACGTTCTTTGGTCGCCTCTTCGCGATAGTCTTCGAGTTCATCGACTCGCTGTTCGAGATTGTCGATCCGCTCGTCTTTTTCGGTGACTTCCGTTTCGAGGTCGTCAACACGATCACTGAGCGACTGAACGTGCATGGCGAGGTCACCGATCGAGACGTTTTCGAGAGTGGACGCTCCGGACGTGGTGGGGTCACTCATTGGCAGGCACCTCCACTGTGGCCGCAGTGTCCTCTGCTGGCGTGGAGAGCCGCGGCAGGTGGGCGATGGTAGTGAGCGAACCAATACAACGGGTGGTCGTGCCGCTGGGCATGTGGGTGTACTCAAGAACAGTCATGGCAGAATCGGGCTGACTGGTGCAGTGGAAGGTAGTTTGCTGCAGTTCGTCCTGTGCCGTCGTCGTAATCGGTGAAGCCGTCAAGACGAGATGCGGTCCACAGCGTGTCGGTGCGTTCGTCGCTTTGACGGTGAGGATCGTCCGTGGCAACTCTGTGGTCGTGATACGAACGTGATCACTCGGTGAGAGGTGTGTAACGAGTGCGTCGGCATCGCGAGGGTTCAACGGTCGTGGTGCATTGCTCACGCCTGCTCACCTCCCGTTGGGTTGACGATGCACTCGACAGTCGCATAGGTGCGCAGCCACGCGTACTTCCCGGAGGGGGTGCGTCCGTACTGATCGAGCTTGGACTCGGTATGCTCGTACTCGTCGTAGTAGCTGTACTGCAACCGGTACAGATCGTTCGATGGCGTGGCGACGTACAGGACGTGCTCACCGGGTTCTGGTCCCCGGCAGGAGAGTGTGGGCTCCGAATGCTCACACTGATAGATGATGCCCGTGAGTGTGCGTGTTTGGGTGTGGATCTGAATCGGATCCGTACACTCTAGCGCGAGGACCGACCGCTGATCGGTCATTGGTCGGCCTCCCGTTTCTGACGAAGACGCTGACAGAGCTGGCACGGTGCGTACTGATCGTCTTGGGCCTCTGCACGAGTGCAATAGGCGAGTGGGTTGTCGGTCTGCAGCGTACAGAGTGTGTGATTGTCCGTATCGAGTTCGTGATAGGCGAAGGCGTCGCCGACAAATTGATCGACGATTGCGACCGTCTCATCGGCAGGATAGGGGTCGGCGGCGATGCGCTGGTCGCGTTCGACGTCGGTGAGGTTGCTGGTGAATCGGCTGTCACAGTAGTGGGAGTCGGTGATTTGCACCGCGTAGGTTCCACAGTGGGGACAGCGTTCGAATGTGTTCTCGATCTCCTCGGCGGTGATCGAGGTGGACGTGCGGGTCATCGCCCATCACCGCCGATGGCTGTCGCTCTCTCGAAAGGGCGTTCGGTGGGGGACATCTACGCGTGCACCTCTGTTGTGGTGGTGTGGGTGGCGTCGATGTCGTAACAGCGTTCGAGGATACGCTGGTAGTGTGTGCGGGTTTCCGCGTGGGTTTCACCCGGTGGTGTCGAAGGGAGCTGTGGATTGCCCGTTTTGGTGGTAGTGACCGAGCGGTAGGTGTCGGTGTCCTCGGGAATCTGGAAGCCCTCTTCGTCGTACTCGATCGGAAGGCGGCGTTCGAAGAATCGCTGGCAGTCCGGCGTGGCGTAGATGCAGTACAGGTAGGGCGCTTGGCTGGTGGTCTTGGTTCGGGTTTGAAAGCCCACGCGGAGTTCGACGAGGTATGCGCGGGTGATTGGCTCGTCGGTAGTGGGCGTGGGTTGGTCGGGGTCTTGGGCAGCGGTATCGGGTGTGGGTTCGAGGCGTTTGACAGGGTGGAAGGTGGTCTCGCCGAATTGAGCCTTGAGTGAGAGAGCGCCGCCGTTGGGTTTCTCATCGAAGGACGCCATTAGTGGTGGCCTCCGATATGGGATGGTTGGTAGTCGATGCGTTTTTCTACGGCAGGGGTATTGCTAGTCATGCTTCTGTGGCGTTCAGAAGCGCGGTCGGTGTTCCAGCACCGGCCTTTCTACAAGGCGTTCCGCGCTTCTCAGTTACTACTATGGTATTCTCTACAAATAAAACTTTGTACCTCAAAGTTTCCTATGCGAAGGTTCTGATGGAACACTGCAATCTAGATTCTGTATATCAGAGGGTTGGATACCCAACGATGAATAGCGATGCCAATAAATAATGTCTTTATGGACTCTTCCGACGATCTTAACAAGACAGATCTTGCCATTCTTGACTTATTAGCTGGCGGTCGTGAAACACGGGGATCATTAGCGTCCCACATAGAAAAACACGAAAACTACATTGGAGAACGGTTACGATGGCTCCGTGCTTATGATCTTATCCAATATCGACATGAAGAAACTGCTCTCTATGAAATCACTAACAAAGGGCGAGAATGGATGGAGAATCAGGTGTAGTGCTGTTTGAGTTAATATTTAAAGATAGAAGCACGGAAACACTGGAGGCGACGGAAGCAAATCAATTGTTTTAGCCTGCGGTCCTTATTTTCGGATCAATTTCTGTAGAATTCAAATCCTGTAGCGCTCATCCCGCCCCACCACGATTAGGAATCAACAGACTGCAATCTACGACCACTTCCAGCGGCGGTAAACGTATTAGTCACCATTCTTGATTTAGACTATGATTATTCGATACGTTGCTGAGGTAGACGGGGTAGTCCTAAGTTCTGAGATGACCACTTTCTCCATCAATAATTTCACTGCAAAGTTGCATTTCGGCACAAAGAATGGCGAGCAAAGGTTGGAAAGTGTCTCCATCGAACGCGCGCTCACGGACGAAGAGAAACGCACGTTCACAAATGCGATTGAGGTGCAAGCTGACGGTACCCACCATATGGAAATAAGCGGATACGAGAGCCTCAACGACGAGGCGAAAAATACGCTCCAGATACTGGAGTCATTATTCGGCCTCAAGGGGGTTAATAAAGTACACTGGGAGAATGCGAAGACCGAATACATTCCAGAGACAGAGGAAGAAGAGGATGAGGTGTATGCAACAGAATTTGAACTTTCACGGTCGTACCCACGTCAGCCATGTAATTGGAGATTCGACTTGTCTTCGTATGATTGGGATGTAGTGGAGCGGCTTAAAGTTCCCCTTGCCTTCTATCGAAGGGGCCAAAATCGCCACAGGAACTTTGACTATATCAGCGCAATTATCGAGTTTTACTTTGTGCTAGAGGGTCTCTTCGCCGAGGGAAATTGGAAGAATGTAGAGGACCGTTACATCAACTCAGACGAGCTTACAGCGATTGCGAACACAACTCTTGAAGACTTCCCTGATGAGAAGATGAGCGAGTTAGCGGAGTTCTTTGACTTCTACGAAAAAGAACAGACAGCTGATGGGTACCTTCGATTGATTACGACACTTCGCCATCAACTTCATCACTACTTCCACGAAGACGCGCGAGGACCTCATCAGCCGAATCCATTTGATGCTGAGGACTATCAGGTGGTCTCATTAGCACTCAGCCACACAGTCTTCTTGCTCCTTCTAACTCGGGTAGAGGGTATCGAGCGTAGTGATGACTGACCTCGCAGTTGAATATTCCTGATGCCTACTCTATTCTATAAGATTGTCAGTCACGTTTACTTCCCAGAGGGCCCCGTCATTCAGACCACTACCACCCCGTATTTCGTCTACACCAGTGACATGACTAACTTGTCGGCCAAGGATATTGTGTTATATATTAGAAGACCATCCTTGGCATCTCAGACACTGAGACAGCGGCAATTCGCGATTTACGAGCCTATTTTTAGCCGCCATCTTTTCGACGTGCAACATTGGTGGCCTTGGTTTAGTATTTGCCGTAGAGCTTAAATTTGTACGTCTCTGAAATGTATTGATGAGCGTTGAGCCTCCGTACTCTCATAACGCCGGACCTACTGCAGTCTCGCCCAACGTTCTACGAGTCGTTAGTTCCCACATTGAGCAATACCATCGGATGCGAGGTACCGCCCCGAAACGCTCAGCGTACGATGACAATTTCTGGATTTTCGGGATGGCTAACGAAGATGTGCCGCCAATCTACAAACTTCCGAAACCATACGCTGTCTACATCCTACAGTGCGAACAACCTCCAACTCAAGAAGTACAAAAACGAATCAAGGATAACACTGACGAGTTCTCGGACAAATTCCTTTCCGCCTATGCGCTATCGAATTCTCCGGTTGTCTATGTCGGCTACACCAAGAACCCTTATCGTCGTCTTGACGAACACTTTGACCCGAACGGTCGCGGTGCGAAATTCACACGACTCTTTCGACCCTCCCGCATCCAACATATCGAATGGTATGAAACCAAAGGTGATGCGAAAACCGCCGAGATAGCCACAGGGAACCATCTTTGGGAAACACAAGGCTACTTTCTCAATCCTTCTGTTCATCCGAAATATATTGAATAATTTTTCTTATATATGTTCATATAATTTATATTACATCCCGGGACTTCACATTTAATTGTTATATTTGATGATTGGAAAGATAAAGTATTCATAACCGGTGGTTTAATCGAATTGTAAAATTCCGTCCCGCAACATATAGGTTGTTTCAGTCAGATACATAGAAATATACACACTCTATGGGTCCTCCACTCAGTACAACAGTATGGCATGTTTCAGACAATGGAGCAGTGATTACGATTCTACCCAATGGAAGCAAGCTTGAGGTTGTAAATCCCAGGGACGACCTTCAGGTAGGTGATATAATTACGGTTGACTCTGACACGATAGAGTTCATTAATCTAGTTTCGAGGACAGGGTATGAGACCGGGAACAGTATAGGAATTGTTGAAGAAATCCACTCAGATAGTATTATCGCTAATATCAACGGAGTAATGCGGAAGGTAAGCAATCCGCTAAATATAAATATTGACGAAGGATGGACTGTCGAATTAAGTGACGCGTTCACGATTGTGTCCGTTCTCGCTCAGTATTCTATATCTGATGACCCACTTGAACGAGATACGAGCGAGGCAATTGACGGCTTCCGACAGTCGTCTGAAGATAGAGAAAGCCTCGATTTCGATGATTTTGGCGGACTCACAAAGCAGCATGAACACCTGATTCGACGGACAGGATTACTGCTCACAGAACGAGAATCCCTAGTTAATGTCGGGGTTGAAATACAGATGGGTGCGCTTTTCTATGGCCCGCCAGGTACAGGAAAGACACACTTCGCTCGTATCTTGGCTTCTCAGCTTGATGCAACGTTTTATCGTGTCCGTGGTCCAGAGATAATCAGTACATGGGTTGGGGACACAGAAAAGCTAATTCGTGACCTATTCAAAGACGCATCTGAGCGGAGTCCGGCTATTATTTTCTTCGATGAGATTGATAGTATCGCTGCTGACCGGGGAGGCGAAGGGAGGCAAGACTTCAGTCAACGTCTCGTTGCACAATTGTTATCGGTTATTGACGGATTCGACAAAGAAGAACATGGTGTGTTCCTTATTGCCGCAACTAATCAGCGCGACGAAATTGATGAGGCGTTACTTCGCCCGGGAAGATTCAGTTGGGAGGTGGAGTTCCCGAAACCTGATCCAGGTGGTCGAAAGGCGATAATTTCGGCACTTACAAGAGAGGACAACGGTCAATTTGAACTTTCGACATCTATCACGACAGAAGATATTGACGAGATTGTACAACTTACGGCGAATTGGACTGGGGCACACCTGAAGGAACTATTGAACGAAGCCGGGATTATTTGTGTCGAAGAAGGCAGAACAGAAATCGAATACTTAGATATGAGAAAAGGACATGAAAGGATAAGTGAACAAATGGGGGAAAGTAGACAATAACCTATGGGGATTTTGAAATGGACCTCACTGAGGATTAACAGTTTAATTCGAAGAGTCAAACTATGGCTTGGATTAGTAAACGAACCACCCCTCCGTGAATTTGTTTACTTAGATGAAACTGCTGTCATCAGTCTTATTGCATCGACAACTGGCGGTGTCACTGAGCAACAGAGTACACTAAAGCGGAGCCAAATCTCAAGCAGTATCACTGGTAATCTCTCTACAAAAGGTGGGGCCGCGAACGCCGGTCTCAGTAGCAATCTTAGCGCGACACAGGAGAAATCATCGGAGGTAGTTCGGCGCTACGTAATTCAATCGAATTTTACTGAACTATACGACCTTCGCAAAGACGATTTGATGATTTCAGACCAGATAGGTTCTGAAGATGCGGTTATTGCGAACTCACCCAATAAGGCGACTGAGTCGATATACTCGCTTGATGGGCTGCATGTTCAGACACAGAACCTGGAACGGGGTAACCTGATAGAATTAGATGTTGAACTGGGGTCTCATGATATTTATAAGATATACAAAGCACTCGACTTATTTTATGATATATTTGAATCCCTGCCGAACTGGTCTGAAGTCTCAGCGGAGATGGAGGATGAAGATTTTTCTGTGGACGACTTTGAGAAATTAATAGAACTAATCGATAAGTTCCTAACAGGCCTTGTTCCTATCGTTGGCCATGTACAGAACTATGGACTTGTTCATAAAGACGAGGAGGCACATATCTACAAAAAATCTACGTTAGATACGGCTGGGATTGAATATGAGAACATCAATATCGTTGGATTCGTAGAAGAAAACAAACTATGGGAAGATTCCTCACGGTTCTTGTTTGAAGAGAGTGAATATACTGCATACTGCCGGGTACAAGATGTTAAAGTCTCGAATGAATGGGTGCCACTGAAACTGATGGACGTAATAGAGGGTATCTCATCGGAAACAAGCGAATCTATTCAGAAACTCCCGGAGGTGTTCCGTCTGGGGACTAATGATGAGTCACCGAGCGATTCTAAGGAAGAGAATCAGGAATTGGTTCGAGAAGAAGTAGAACAATACCTTGACAGAGTAACGGAGAGTTTACCAAGTGAGGAAAAAATAGATATACTTGATGAGGTCCTTGAGGAGGTCGAAGCTGGTCCACTGGATATCGATTTACGAGAGGCTATGCTCATGCGAGCAAAATCAATATTGGTGCAACGGGACCACGAGGTCACATCTGATGAAGAGGAACGACAAATCAGAACCGACATTTTAGTCCGTGAGTCCGAGGAAGAAACCAAACCCAGTGTAGACTCGAATGCAGACTGGTTTCTTGATGTCAATTTCATATCTATATATTGGTGAGACGGATACAAGTTCTTCATCCAATTCTCGCTTTGCTGCCTCGCGAACCGACTCATCGTTTTCTCGCTTCCCTCCGATAAATTTCCAGTACCCATCTTCGGTTCGCCGAGCAAGCAAGTACTGGTAGCTGTCATCCACTTCAGTGCGTATCACTAACTGTGCAACATCCACGATATCAGCCATTGTTTAGGCACTCTCGACTTCCCTACCCTCATGCTTGGCTTCGAGCTGTTCGATAAGTTGCTGATTGAACTTGTCTTTATCTGCTCCATTGTGGGCTCGTCGATGGCAATTCGGACAAAGCGCAATCACTGATTCAGGATCATCAGGACCACCATCACTGAGTCGGTGGACATGGTGGACTTCCAAATAGGGGTTCCCGCTCAAAGTCTCGAATGGTGCCGGCTGATCACAGCCTTGGCACGTCCCGTCTGCCCAGGCGAGTGCGTATTCTCTCACTCTATCTCTCCGCTAGTATCTGTGATAGACTACAGCCGTCCGCCCTAATCCCATACATTCTTGATGATAGGATAACGGGTATTGGGTAACAAATGAGTCAGGCGACACTTGGATCGACGACCTACCGCAATTCGAATCTCTTTTCCAGCTACTATCTCGACGAACGCGTAGACGATCTCGATGCATGGGACTGCAACGAAGATGCCAAAGCCGCATTCGAAGAACTCCAGCACCTTTGGGAACTAGAAGGGGGTCTCGTCGCTTCGTATAAAGAAGACGAGTTGCTCACCTCCTGGATTGACGACGTACTCGATATCCTTGGCTTCGGTACTCTCGCCGAGACAACACTCCCCGACAAAGAGGGCTATAACGACCGACTGCTCTTCGAGTCCGACGAAGTACGCCGAGATGCGAGTCTCCGAAAGCGTGATGGGGAAGTCGAAGCAATGTACGGGCTCGCCTCCGCAGTGCTCGAAGCAAAGCGATGGGATGCTGATTTCACGAAGCGATTCTCCGAGACACGGTCGTACCGCGACGCTTCTCACCAGATCAAATACTACCTCGAACACACGCCTGAGCAACTACAATGGGGCATTCTCACCGATGGGAAAACATGGCGGCTGTACGGAACGAAAGACTACGCGACCGAGACGTACTATGAAGTCAATCTTCCAGAGCTGCTTGAGTCTGGGAACTTGGAGAAATTCAAGTACTTCTATCTCTTCTTCCGTCCCGAAGCATTTCAGGAAGTGTCGGGGACGTCGTTCCTTGAGACGGTTTGGAATGAATCCGAGACTGCTGCTCAAGAACTCGGGGAGGATCTTCAGGATAACGTCTTCACTGCGCTTCGAGTACTCGGTGAAGGATTCATCGAAACCAACGACCTTTCCATCGATCCAACAGATGCAGCTGCTCGTGAGGAGCTGAAAGAGCAGTCGCTTGTCCTACTGTACCGACTGATGTTCGTATTATACGCCGAGTCTCGGCATCTGATCAGTCCTGATGAACCACGGAAGCGAACGGAGTTCAAAGAGAATTTCAGCCTTGACGAGATCCGGCAGGAGATCCATGACGACATCACTTCTGGAGGTTCTTTCGAAGATTATAGCGAGTACTCGACATCGATGTGGGGACGATTGGAGGACCTTTTCCGTCTTATCGATAGAGGCGAGAAGTCTCTGGGAATACCACCCTATAATGGCGGGCTATTCGACAGCGATACACACGAATTTCTCGCTAGGAATGAGGTATCTGACCGCTACATCGCTGAAGTTGTGTATCGACTAGGGACAACGCTTGCCGACGACGGTGCAGGGTTCGTGCTTGCTGACTACGCCGATCTCGATACACGGCATCTTGGAACTATCTACGAAGGACTCCTCGAACACGAGTTCCGCATTGCTCCTGAACAGTATGCTGCAGTTGCCGAGGATGGTGGTCAGGTATGGAAGCCTGCGACAGAAGTGAGTGTTGCAGAGGCTGTCGAGACAGTCAATACAGGGGAGCTGTACGTCGTTAATGATGATGGCGAGCGAAAGGCCACTGGAGCATACTATACGCCTGACTATGTGGTAGCGTATATTGTCGAAGAAACAATTGACCCACTGCTAGTGGATATCGACGGGGAATTGCGAAAGGATGGACTGAAACCAAGCGACCGTGAGTACTTCGCTCAATTCTGGCAGTCCGTATTAGACCTGAAAGTGCTTGATCCTGCAATGGGATCGGGACACTTCCTCACGAAGGCAACGGGCTACTTGACTGAGCAAGTGATGGAAGTCGTTCGTGAGCAAGAGATCCAAAGCTACGATGAGCAGGATCTTCGACGGCAAATTGCCAAGGAGTGTATCTACGGCGTTGACGTGAATGGGATGGCCGTTGAGTTAGCGAAATTGTCGATGTGGTTGGAGACACTTGCGGCCGACAAGCCTCTCGCATTCCTTGATCACCACCTCAAAACAGGCAATTCGTTGGTCGGATCGGACATCACAGAAGTGCTCTCGGATGATGTTGAGAAGGAAGGGGGACAGCTTACCCTCATGCAAGCGGCCGCGCGGGTTCGTCGTAGAACGCTTGAACACGTTATGGAGTTGATGCAGGATTTACTCGCTATCGACAACGAGAAACTTGAGGACATTAAGTCGATGGAGGATTTGTATGATAAGATCCGCGATGATCCTCTATACGAACGACTATTCGAATTGGCGAATGTCCATACTGCCGAACGCTTTGGATTAGACGTGCCGGAAGGTGTATATGAGGAAATGGCCGATACAATTGAAAATACCGACAGATGGAATGAGATTAGAAGTCAGGATTGGTTTGAATCTGCACAGGCTATGGCCCATAAGGAGAACTTCTTCCATTGGGAGCTAGAGTATCCAGAAGTGTTCTTTGGGGAAGACGGTGAAAAACGTGCGGAGGAAGGATTTGATACAGTAATTGGGAATCCACCTTATGTTAATTCTAAATATCTTCCAAAAGATCAGAAGAACTATCTGGAAAATAGCTACTCCTCCACTACTGGGCGTTGGGACATATACCTACCAATGACTGAAAGAGCGCTTTCAATTGCAGCAGGATCAGTAAGCTATATTGAACCGTCCATGTTTTTCCGACGTGAATACGGAGTTGGACTCCGAAAATTCATTTCTGAGCAGCAAGCTTATATTCGTGAGATAGTCGATTTCTCTGATCTTTCAGTATTTGAGTCAGCTACTAATTATGTATGCATAATCACCATCGATACAAAACATGGAATAGATCAATTCCCGGTGAAAATTCCAAATAGCACTAAAGAATTTGCTTCAAAAAGTGATAAATATGATCAGTATTCATTAAACAACTCTGCGTTAGGTTCTGATCCTTGGGAAATCGTCCCTGCAGAGGTTGTCGAGATAATTAATAAAATCCCAGACAATTTTGTAGAATTAGGGACAATTACGGATTCAATTACTGAAGGAATTCATTCCGGACGCGATGAGGTTTTTTACGTTTCAAGAGCACAAGTTCAAGAAGAAGATCTGGATACAGATCTTTTGAAACCACTTCTTAAAGGAAAGCATATCAAACGATACCAACCTCCGGAAACGGATCTCTTTGTAATATGGCCGTACGTCGGAGATGAATTGATCCCCGAAACTGAATTGGAAGATTCGTATCCACGTACATATTCCTATCTTTTAGACAACCGAGATACACTTGAGGAACGCACGTATCTAATTAACTCTGGATATGAATGGTATGAATTGTGGAGAAAACGCGAATATAGAATTTATGAGAATCCGAAAATCTTACTCCCTATGATTTCTGACGGGAGTAATTTTACTATAGATACAGGGGGCAATCCTCATTTCTTCAACACTAAAGCAAAAAGTATGAAAGTGGAAGATGATGCAAATATATCTCTAGAAACCTTAACTGGTTTGATGAATTCTAACCTTCTTGAATTCATGTATAAAGGGATAGCCCCCCCGAAGAGGGGTGGTTATAGGGCATATACAACCGGATTCCTTTCCAAGCTACTAGTGCCGGATATCAAGTCAGAAAAAATCGACAGATATGTGGATACTATGTTGACTACAAAATCCAAGCGAGCCAACCTTAACATCTCGCTCCTCGACCACCTCGGCACATACGATGAGGGTCCTACTCTCGCTGATGTTGGCTTTACGCAACCACCGAAGAACGCGGCGGAGTCCATCCTTCAGGAAACAACTGAGCAGAGGCCAAATCTCCGAGTCGGTCGTGCTGAGGTCTACCGTGAATCTGCTTCAACTGTCGAAGTGCGTTTGACCGCACGCTACAAGCCCGATGATGACGCTCACGAGACGGATCAATGGGGATATACTGAAACTGAGGCGCAACCGGCTCTCAGGATTACAGATCTCTCACCTGCAGAAGCAGACCTAATTGAGGCGTTTGTCCCCTTTGCTGTCGAAGAGGCAAGTGGATTTGCAGGCTTCCGCGAGACGGCAACGAAGACGAACTCACTAATCGATCGTCTCCGCGGATTGACGTTGCCACGGCTTGCAGATGTTCGCGACGGATTAGAGAGCTATTCTGAGACGAAAGCCCGTGCGGAGGAACTAGAATCAAAGATTGAGCGTACTGATGACCTCATCGATGACATCGTCTATGAACTGTATGGGCTAACCGACGAGGAAATTGAAATCGTTGAAGAAGCGGTTGGGGAGTAAAATCTTCACAACGATCATAGTGGGAGTCACGATGTGGACAGTGATTCACACAAACACCGGGTTCAAGAAGTAGATCTCTACAGAGCTACCGGTTCTTGTCTTTCGGTGGGTTTGGATCGTTGCCGTAGGAATTGGATTCCCCGATCTTCCCATCCTTGTTGTGAATACGGTGTTCAGATTTGTTGGTCTTCGCTATTTTCCGTCCTTTTTTCTTCGCGGTAGCCTTCTTGTTGTGTTTGCTAACGACTTTTCCATCAACTTTGTTGACCCACCCCTTTCCGTTCTTTTTAGGAACAGTATGTACGTCTTTGTTTTTCGCCATCTGCGGAATATCATTGGTCTCCTGAGAACATATTATTTGCTCTTTGATTATTGTCGATAGTTATTTAGTATGACAACAAAAACAATTATTAGATATGAATTCAAAACAGAATTCTTATATATTATTTATTTATGATGGAGATTATCTTCTATCATGACTCGCTACCGAATTGTCTGTACCAATCAAGAACCAGCTGGTGCCTCACACGACGCGGCTCATATTACTATCGTCGGAACGGGCGAAGATCCAGATGGGGCAAACGGTAAATGGGGTGTAGATGAAGTCCGAACAAAGATTGACAACGGAGACACCTTCTACACACAAAGTTCGACCACTGGGAAAACAGCGGAAGTAGAGAAATATGATTGTGGCTGTGGATATGGCACAATTCGTACCAACCCCGACGACCAGATTGACAACAACCTAGACGACTTGCGAGAGTGTAACTGGAAGTAGCCTCCTGCTTTCATACAATGCTTCAAGCTGCCGATTATGGGATTGTCGGTCAACCTCAAGCGTCTCCGCCACTCACGAAGCGGTTACAGTGGAGAATCCGGACTCCTTGATCACAATGAGAATCTCGTCGTCAGTCGTTTCCTCTGTCTACTGACCGCGAATGTTGCGTGTTTTCTGATGATGTAGAAGAGGAATATCGAGGTCATGGACGTT
This sequence comes from Haladaptatus sp. HS23, assembly GCF_056892285.1. NCBI lineage: Archaea > Methanobacteriati > Methanobacteriota > Halobacteria > Halobacteriales > Haladaptataceae > Haladaptatus > Haladaptatus sp. HS23. The sequence continues at coordinate 49,144 of NZ_JBXGLH010000014.1, forward strand.
GTCTTCGATGGACTGAAGAAACCGCCGCACCATGAACTACTTTCCCCCTCGATCAGAGGCCTGTTACGCTTCTGAAGGAGTTGCAATCTGAAGTGAGAGATCTGAGCCTTCTACCTCACAAATTGCCTCGTTGATCGCTCCGATTTGTTCCTCAGAGGTGATGTCAGAGTCAGTAGAAACCAGTAGGTCAATCGAGTCTCGTTGATTGATCTCGACGGCATCTACTACGACGTCCTTGTCGTGCTTGAGATCGTGCCCTTGTAGCTCGGACTTGAGATCTCTGTTCGAGAACTGGGGGTAGATCTCCCCCAAGCAGGAGCGTAAAATCTCCCGCATCAGCGTCGTGATATCCTGTGTTATCCGCCGGAAATCAGAGAGTTGCTTGCGGCGACTCTCGCCGTCCCACTCGAACTGGATACTCAGCCGTATATGATCACGATCACTAGGACTAGATGGGATGTCCCTTGACGCGATATCGTACTCATAGATGCTCTCCTCCGGATTATCGCGTAGCCAGTCCAAAAGATCAACGTACAGCTCGTGCCGTCGGTCACACCGATTGGTAAACTCGCCCTTGACCTTCCCACCAATGACCCGAGTTCTGTCTGATTCCTCCAGCAGGTCCTTACTACCGCGATCTGCTTCTATTTCGCCCGGTAAGCAAACGTAGACGTAATTCAGGAGGACGGATGTATCGAGATTGACCGGGTCAGCCGAAGTCATCAACTATCGATTACGTCTCTAGCGAGTGTCTGGAAATATTTTTCGCTTGAACTGTCTCCGGACGAGAGGGTATCCGTGTTTGGAAGGAGGTTTGTCTGATAGCACCAGTCCGTGACCTTCTCAAGCTCGTCAACTAACTCATCTTCGAACGAATCAAACTTCAAGATGTGATCCTGTCTGAGGCTTTCCGCGTGGGGGCCATCTGCTGTTTTCACTGAGGTTGCCAACGCAGGGTAACGCCAGACGTAATAATAATAGAAATCGTGGAGTTCGCTCAAGACACGTCGTTGTTCTTTAGTGGTTGATTCGAGTGTCGTAAGATGGTATAGGACCTGTTCGATCAGGTCTGTCCCGGCCGAAACTGCTTCTACTGTTGGACTTAATTCACTCTGACCCGCCAACTCTAAGTGAAGATCCGAGACGATATACCTGATTTCTTCTTCGTCTGTAGGATCCAGCATTGCGTTGTTCCCTCCACCACCGAAGTCACCGAGTGTAGCGTTAGTGAATTCTGTATGAAGAAGTTCGTCTACGTTCCAGAGCTTCTCACGCAGTTCGATAGACGCCAAATAGAGATCGCGGTACGGTTCTGGTGCGTAGCTTTCGTAGAAATCGTGGAGGAAGTCGAACTTGTTCGTAAACCAGACGCTGCTGAGTGTATAGTCGTCAAAGAATGTCTCGGTCTTGAAAAAGCGGCGGAGTTTGGACAGTTCGTCCGTTAGTGGCGTATTTGGGGTTGCAGAACCGAATTGTTTGTTCATACTCGATTTAGTAACAGGAGAACTCCCAACCATCGTATTTGTCCCTGCCAAGTACCAACTGTAAGTGAGATCGAGATCGAATTCTTTAATCGCAAAGTAGGTTAGCTTCTCTTCCTCGACTGCAGTTATCTCTCGGTTGTAGTCGTCGAGGACACTATTAAGCGCGAGGTCAAGGGCGATGTGTATGTTCGTACGTAGATCCCTCTCCTCCTCAAAGTCGCGGTTGTTAGATGGAGAGGTCATTGTTAGATGTGTGTTGGCGGACAATCATATGCTTTGTCTTTCACCACAGTGTGCCCAAAAGCCCCCGGTCAACAGGCTCTCTATTTGTGTTTAGGTCGATTTTATCTGTGGTGTGTCTTAGACATCTTTTCTGTTATCGGATGGTGTTCGAGGGTGAGAGCGATTTAGATAGGTATTCCATAGTGTCCTTCATGTTGATTTTGCCCGTATCGCTGTTTTCGATTGTTTCGATTGAGGTAGTTCGAATGGCCTCTTGCACCTTCTCTGGAGAAGGGTTCAACCCAACCGAAAAAAGGTCACTCAAAATAGCTGCAATCACACCGGATACTATTGGTGCTGCAAAGCTTGTACCTTTAAGATATGGCGGTTCTTCACCACGGTCAATTGGATAGAGAACGGGTGCAAGAATGTCGGGTTTGCTTCCCTCTGGTTCAACATTCCCTTCCCACCAATACTCCGAGAGGTGTTCTTCACAGGCTGCTTCTTCAGAGCATCCAAATCCTCCACAGAATGGTCCTATTGGGTCATCTTCATAAGTAGCCCATAGCTGGCTGCTGTCTTCTGAATCCATGACATTCGATTGGCACTTAGGTACGTAGCCACCGACCGTAATTACTTCATCAGCGAGCGCCGGACAGTATACCGACTGATCGGCACAATCTTCATTCTCGTCGTTCTTCTCATCTTCCCGGTGTATATTCCCCATCGCAGCTACGACAATAGTGCCGCTCTCGACTGCTTTTCGAGCGTACGTGCATATCCTGCACCTCTGGTTGCAATCCTCGTGTAAAGTCCCCAGGGACAAGTTTAGGACATGAGCATCCTCCATCGCATCTTCAATTGCATTCAGAAGGTTTCTTGTCCGTATTGCAGAATAACTAGGATTCTCTTTATTATCAATCACCACTCGGTAGAATCCGAACAGACTCTTGGGAGTATAGGTTGAGAGAATATTTACTACAGATGTCCCGTGAGAAGTAGTATCTGGATCTTTAGAATGGATATAATTATCCATAGTATACAAATCAAGGCTGCTCATCCACTCGGGTGGCCTATAGATAGAATCAATCACTCCAACATTGATGAGGTTCCCTCGGCTTTCGGAGGGATATGGATTCAGATGAGACAAGTAAGACGATAGAAACTCATCCCGAAACGCATGGAAGCTATCGAACCGTGAGGGAATTGTCAGTTTCCCGCTGTTAGTGTCTCTATTTCCCCTTCAACTTCGACTGATTCCAGGGAATCTATCTTTGATAGAGACTCAACAGCTGTCTCGCGGATTTCAACTACAAGCGTCCCGAATGCTAGTTCCGTAATCTCTTCCGGACCCAAATCTTCGATCTCTTCTCTAGTGTCTTCGAGTGAACCCTCTTCTGATACACCGACTAGGAGATTGACCAGCGAGCCCTCTGTAGGTCTACGAATAATGCGCTGGACTTTGGTATCGATGTATCGCTCCATCACAAGCACACTGTTGGTGTCCTCCCTAATGAGATTTTTGTCTGATACCGACCCTGATATCATAGCTACTCTGTGCCTCCTCGTGGCGAAGATGGCTACTGACCAATGTTACTGGTGGAGAACAGTATGCCTGAAAGTGACGAATAAATCTGAATACTCTTCGCTCAATGCTCGTTCTGATTTCACGGAATTGACGATGAGTCCTGCTACTCCTGGTTAAAACCCCTCATTCTTGCTCACTCTCTTCGCAAACAATCTTCCGGAGTTCTTTGAGTTTGTCGGGACGATGCTCGGCTAGCACAGCAATATCCTTCGGGAGTTCTTCAGTAATTCGCTTACTCACGCGATAGACGGCCTGATCGCGCTGTTGGTTCGAGGGGTCGCTTTCACCACTAATGTGCTCTCGATCGGTCTCCGTCATTATCGCTCGATATCGACTCATTGCTTGCGGTTTCTGATTCAACATAGTTCAATCTATGCACCTCTGCCTACTTTAACCCTATGCACTAATGCAAAGTCGGTAGTTTTACTATGCACTAGTGCATAGTTTAGCGTAGGAAGAACGGTGCCCTCGGGCGTGTGTAGAAACGCGCCGGGTGCTCTAACACCCGGCACCGGTCTTCCGAAATTCAAGCCAGAAGACCATGTCAACGAAATCGCCTAGTGAACTTGAAGCTGACGAGACGGCACAGACACGCGCACAGACCGAACAGTTTTCCTTCGACGTCGATGCCCCCGGACTCATCGACGTCACCAACGAGAGCCACGAGAATCCCGCAGGCCACCAGTACACAGTCTCTATCGACGACGTGACTGAGGAATTGATGGCCTGCACTTGCCCGCATCACGTCCACCGCAATGCTTTCTGCAAGCACATGGCCGCCGTCGAAAACGCAACTGACGACGGGACGCTCGATGCGTTCCCCTCCGAGGACGACAACGAGACCAAACCAGACGACTGCGACTGTGAGGGTCTCGGTGACTTCCCGTGCTGGCCGTGCGTAAGAACCGGACGGAAAGAACTGCCGAACTAACCACCGCTTCAGCTCTTTTTATCCATGGCACGCCAATTGACATTCACAGATATTACCGACCAGCGAACGCTCACGGAAAGCTCGAACGCTCCGACCGACGATACACCGGAGACACCGACGGCCCTGCTCGACCGAGCACGACAGCACGCAACGAACGTCGCCGCCGAGTACTTCCCAGAGCTGCCGGTCGAAACGATCGACTGGGAGGTCTCACACCGAGCGCAACGACAGGCGGGCGTTACGAAGTACGACCCTGCAACAGAAGCGATCACGATTGCGCTCACTTGGACGGCTTACCAACAACACGGGTGGGAGCAATTTAGTTCGACGGTGCGCCACGAACTCATTCACGCATGGCAGTACCACAAGTTTGGCGACGCGGATCACGGCACAACGTTCGCCCAGTGGACGGACGCCCTTGATACCTCGCAGCATTGCAAACGCTTCACCACGCCAAAGTGGTGGCTGGTGTGCGAGGACTGCGGTGGTCGGATTGCCCGCTATCGCCGGTCTAAGACGGTACGTAATCCCGAGCAGCACAGCTGTAGCAAGTGCGGCGGTGCAATTCGCGTCAAGGAGGCCGACGGCCACTAACTAAGTCTCGTTTAAGTAGTTCTCGCGATAAGGGATAGATATGAGGAAGATTTTCGCGGACTGATCGCTACTGCGTAAGTCATTTCCATCGTTTTTGCTTCGAATATAGGATCGACTCTGGTTAGTAGCCTATACTAACGCTGAATATTCCCTGTAATGACCCTCTCACCGATCCAGAACAGAGTGCATAGGAATGGGGTCGAGCGAAGGGGGAAATCCGGGACGATAGCGTCAGATCCCAATGAATCAAAACACACCCACCAGCAGCGTGAAACCATCACGTCGCCGATAAACGCCTGCCAGAGATTCAATAGAGTCGGAGCCTAAGGAGTGAATGACGTGGGGATGCTGCGTTTCGATCACGTAGGTTATTTCCTTTCTGCCTTGTGGTCGTACCTCGACTTACAGACATAGAAACGACGTCCGTTTGTGTCAGTTCGATAGAGACATTTTACTGAAACGACATGCGTATCGTCGCGTCAAAATCTACTGGACCCTTCGGTTCAGTCTTGAAAGCACCCGAGTTCTCGAAGATAATCATATCCTTATCTGGCTGCATTACACCAGACGCCTTTCCAGACTTTACCTCTGATTTACTCACTCCACGGAAGTAGGATACTTCTCCCTGTTTTCTGAACGGCTTTAGCTGGTCTTGCGTCATCACCCACACGTCAATCGGACCACCCTCTGTAACCTCAAGTTCCCATTCAAGCCTGAAACCGGTTTTTGCCCAAAAATTGTTCCCTGCAAACTCACCTTCTTCGAGATGCCCAGAACCTTCCATTACTTGCTCAGACGCAGTATCCTTTGTCACGGACATCTTGAGAGCGGATTCAGGTGCCTGCTCCAATGACGTTGCTTCTGACTCACCTATGCAACCAGAAAGTGCCATACCACTCGTTACCATTGTCGCGCCTAAGAATTGTCGTCGATTCATGACACTAGGATATAATTCAATCAGAATAAGTTTTGTGATTGAAACATGGGAAATTACACCACACTGTTACATGTCACTATACTATTAGAAATACGTCACACACCCGCCTGACGTGGTCTTGGACAGTCCCCCCGGATCATGCTGGAATCCTGGCCGTGTTGCTGCCAATGCTGACAGTCCCCTGTTGAGTGTTGGCTGGTGTGCACAGTAACCTGTTGCTCGTGGACAGTCCAACGTGCTGGAGTACGGTGCTGGCCGCTGTCGTCAGTCTGCCTTGCGCTGTTGTGCTCACTGAAACTCTGGTGTGTCGCACACACTGGCACCCCAGTGGGGCGCTCTGGTTCGGCACCCAGATTATGCTGACCAGGACCTAGACGCGACATGCTGGTGCTGGCACTGCATCACGCTGTTAGTGGACGTGTGTCGCTCGTCGGGTGTTTGGGTTGGCACCCTCACGCTAGACGCACAGCATCTTGTCGGGCCTATCCTCGCCAGAGGTAGACCGTCTGACGTCGTCACACCCAGTGACTGTCCTGCATGGTCGCTCCACCTACTTCTCGTGGTCGTCACTCGGTGTCCGGAGTCCCGCTGCTCGCGATGATTTGGAAGAATTCCGGAGTGGTTTTACTCGCACTGCCGGCTCTGTCGTTGCTGGTCGTGCTGCTCAAGCTGTGATTCGCCGCTTCTCACCTGGTATGGTTGCTTCGGTCTTCGTGTAGTCCTGGACGCCAGCGCTCTCGGTCCTTGTTCGCCGCCGCTCCTCAGTTTGCAGTCGTCGTCTCTGCTATCGTCCTGCTTTCAGTCAGCCCATTCCATTGCTTGCTCCGTTGGTTACATTACTGGACTGTCCCCCTTCTCGTTTTTCTCTGTTTCTTCTGGGTCCGACATGGCCTGACCGTCCCACGGTCTCACTCTTGGTTCCTCTCCTCGTGTGTCCTCGGTTGGACTGTCCCCCTGTTCACACTCACCTTGTTTTAGTGTAATGTGACCACCGCGTCTTTTCTTCGGCTCTCCACCTGTGGGTGCCCCTATCCACGTCATTCTGGCTGAGCAACTGACGGCCCTACTGGGACGACGGCACACACTTAAACGCCGCTGGATTCGTGCTCTCGGCTGACTGTGGCGCCTCAATCCCTACCAAGTCCATGACGATCGTCCCGCCATCCTTGTGTTGACCGTGAGTGTCTAAACCAGCACCCTTACAACTCATCGCAGCACACTCGACAGTCGTTCAGCATTCACCGGATTTGACTATCACCCGCTAGTGCAGAACGCAACGAACTATTACGTCGGTCGTGGCTGCGCGCACAGCGTAGCGAGCACGGAGCGGAGGGTGGGGCGGCGGGGCTTGGGCCGGTTCGACACACAATAAAAAAGACATCCATGCTCCCGACTATTCCCACCAGCGACCGCGCTCGGGACTGTGAATACCGCTCCAGCCAGTGACCGCCACTGAAACACGCCCCTCGTACCAATTCTTCGCGACTGACCGCAACTGCACCCTCTCACCTTCCTCAACCATTGTCTTCTGCGACGCTCGCCACACGGTGAATTTGATACGACCACTATCGTCTTCGATCAGTCCAACTTGCTGGATTTTCGGACTCCCAGGAGTCCATAGCTGGGTAACTTGCCCCTCGATACTCACTTCCTTGCGATTCACGTCCTGCACATCCGCAATCGGAATCACCTGCCCGGGGGCCGTCCGCAATTCCTCGTACACACCCACGACTGCACCCATTACACTTGTCCCATCCACGACGCGTTCAGCTAGCCGCCGACTGATTGCTGCTCGCGACCATCCATTAAGCTTCTTCGCTAACCGCATCGCCTGTTTGTTCACCGCCGCTAACTGCTCTTGAGCCAACTCCTCGCGGGGATCTCCTCGTTCCGGATCACACCACGGATCTACACTTGCCGCTCGCTCCTGGAACGCACAGCGCCGCTCTCGACTCACTGCTTTCGATGCTCGCCGACACTGCACTTCCCGTTTCGAATCCTGTGACCGATCCCACCGCTCACGCGTTCGTGTGATTTCTTTCTCTCGTGCCACCATCCGCTCTTCTGCCGCCAACGTCAATCCACGTCCAACCCCATCTGGATGATTCGTATCCACCTTCCCTTGGATCGTCTGCTCAACTGACGGCCGCAGCTCAGGTGTCTTCTCAACACTCTCGATTTCTTCTTCGTCACATTCAATCGCCTGTTCGTCAACCGAAACTCTTTGACCGATCGTCTGTTTACTACTCATTGGAATACTCCAAAATTCCGAAGGCGCGTCCTCTACCGCGTCTTTTCCGACACTCACCTCTACATGAGTCACATCTCTACACTGCACAACGCATCTATTCTCCTGCGCGCGCTCGCTTGCGCCTTCGCGAGCGTCCCCTGGGCGCGAAGCGAGCGCGCGTTTTTGAAGGGAGCTTTCCAGCACCGCGCGGCGACCCGCCCGACGCGAGCGTCCAGCACACAAGCCGGTTTCGTGTCCGTCGACCTGTGGGAGACGCAACCGAAAGTGCGCTTGGTGCTGGCGTCGAAACCAGATGCCTGGAACGGCCGGAGGCCGCACGCCCGGAATGGTCAGTCGCGAGCGATGCGAAGGGCGGCATGCGGCGAGCGGGGCGTGCCGTAGAGTACCACACCAGCTAGCCGGTCACGTCGCTCGGCGAACCACCCACTGGCCTGGCGGACTCAGAAAGGGCGAGACCGTCTCGGTCGTCCCCCGATCCCGCTAGCACCGAGCGAACGTGAGACGCACAGCAGCGTCCTCGTGAGCGCAGCGAACGAGGGCCAGCGAGACGGAGTCTCGCGCGGTCGCGGGATGCCGAGCGGCCGAGGACTTTCGAAACCAGAGCCGGCCAGTGTGTCGTCTACACCAACAGAATAGTAGCACGTACGACGAAGTGATTAACCAACAGTAGTCCATTGGATCCGCGGTTGTTGGTTAACGAGACAGTCGCTTCGACTGTGCCAAGCCCCTCTATCGTTTCCGAAGCTTTCACGAGATTTGGTTTCCCTGGAGGCCCGGCATACTTGTACTGACGGATAGTATCGGCTGCTATGACGGGCGCTGAGGAGCCGGTACAGCAGTATACGGTGGTCGAACCAGTCGATCTCCGTGCTGCACGTCAACTACCACGGGTCAGGTGACCCGTAGCTTGTCCGTGGACTCGACCTCGACCCCGTCAGGGTAGGCGGTAAATCCGCCCTTCGGCGTCACTGTCCCAGACTTCAGGGCGAGTTGACTGTCGCCCGTCCGCCGTGACGGCTGTCGGCCACGACGGACATACCGCATTCCGATATTCTTCGCCGCATTGTAATCCGCGTTCACCTCAGACCCACACGACTGACACGCAAACCGGTCGCGTGTCGGCCGATTCTCGTCCGCTGTCGCACCACACTCCGAGCAGCGTTTGGACGTGTATGCAGACGACACCTCTTTGACCAGAATCCCTTCCGCTTGTGCTTTGTACCCGATGTACATCGACAGTTGCGAGAATGCCCACTGATGGCCCCATGACGCCCGTGTGCGTCCTCGGATGTTCGTGAGATTTTCGAGGGCAATCACGTCACAGTTGTACTGAAGTGCTTCGTCGATGATGCCGTTCGCAACGCGGTGCATCACGTCTCGAATGTAGCGGAGTTCGCGCTCACTCGAATCAACAAGTGACCGGTGTGCACTTCGCGTCCCGGTTTGTTGGAGACCGCCACGCACCTGCTCGAACTCTCGGAGATTGTGCAGTAGCTCCCGCCCGGAGAAAAAGCGTGCTGTACTCGTGACAGCGATGTTTTCGACGCCAAGGTCAACCCCGAGAATCGTTCCATCCTCGGCGGTATCTCTCTCGGCGTCGGTCCGGTAACGGCGGAAGCCAATGTGCAAGAAGTACTCTCCGTCACGAGCAGTGAGTGTGCTTTCAGTCACCTGCCACTCGTCTGAATTCAGATATTGGCGTTGATAGCCATCGTCATCATTTGGCAGGGAAAGCGAGCATCGGACACGTGATTCAGTGGTCGATAACGAGACGGTATCGTCGTCGAAAAGTGTCATTGTCCGTGTGTCGTATGTCACGGTCGGCGCGGTGAATCGTGGTTTGCTTGCTTTCTTGCCGTTCGTCCGGCGTTCGATACAGCCGGTAATGGCTTCGGCGGCTTGGTGGGTGGCGAGAATCGCGTGTTGACTACCGAGGCCGGTGGTGTCGCGGACGGAATCGTAGGCAAGTGGTTGGACATCGCTCTTGGTGTTGCACTTGTTCCAGGCCATTTCCGTGGCGATTTGACACCCTTGTTTCCACTCGGTGATTGTTTCTTCGAGCAGTGTCCGTTGCTCGTCAGTAACCGAGAGGCGGGTGATTGCGGTCCGGCGAACGTAGTCGTCTGCCACGTATTCAATGTAGTGTTTTGGCTATGAATAATTACTGATGGACGGGATAGTTTTACGGCCTTCGCCCCGGGTCGGGTGACCCGGGGAATCCGGCCTGTATTTTCTTTGAAACGGCCGCGATTGAACATCTCGGCGTCGATGAACACCGAACGATCGTAATCTATCAACAGACGATTCTCATGGTCATCGCCACAGAAGGGGAAGCAACCGCAGCACGAGAGTTTGATGTCGAACTCTGGAAAAAGTCTCCGAACGACCCTGATCGCGATCCCGAACCACTCTTCGCTACATTCATCGATGAGCTGTTGACGACGACTGAGACGACCCGTCGTTGAGTCCGAATTGAGTCTGCTGTCGGAGGCTTCTCGATACTGACGCTGACCCAGCTTTTCTATCGAGAGACACCGTAGAGAGGACTACCGATGGCACTGGTACCGATCATAACCGAGACAGTCATCCGCGATCTCGCACGACCGCAGTCATATGACCGTGGCGAGGACTACTACGGCCACGGTGCCGTTCACCAGATCACGCGCCGAGGCAATCTCCTGCGAGCGGCGGTCGAAGGGAGCCAGTACGAGCCCTACCAAGTGCAGATCGAATTCGATGAGTCCGGTGTTGTCGACACGAGGTGTTCCTGCCCGTACGACCACGGTGGCATCTGCAAGCATCGCGTGGCCGTCCTCCTGACGTACAGCCGCGACCCTGACGAAATCAGTCAGCGTCCACCCATCTCCGAACTGGTCGCCGACACAGAGCCAGCTGAACTTCGAGACTTGCTTGTCGCCCTCGTTGAGCGTCGTCCCGACCTCGCAGAGTGGATTGAGTCTCAACTCGAGACACCCCAATCGGAAGGTGCAGGCAGCGACTCTCGCGACCAGAGTCCGGACATCAACCGAGACTCGATTCGACGGCAGGTCCAGTATGTCCTCCAGCCCCCGGACGAGCGTGGGGCTCGGACCCGTGATCCGTATGCGGCAGTCGAAACCGACGTCGAGGAGCTTGGGGATCTGCTTGATCAAGCGTGGGTTGCCATCGAAGCCGGCGACGGCAGGACGGCACTGGCTGTTCTCGACCCACTCGCAGACGAGCTCATGGACCACGAGTGGCTCGCGCTCTCGTACGACGATTCACAGGCCATCTTCGAGTTTTTCGACGACGTCGACACCGCGTTGGCCGAAGCGCTACTCACGGCCGACCTTGCTGACTCAGAGCGCGATGACTGGGCGGCGAAACTCCGAAGTTGGAAGAATGAGATGAGTAGCTATACGGATCGACCTCCCTACAGCGTCGCTCTTGCTGCCGTCCAGCGTGGCTGGGATTTCGACCCAATCCAGGAGGCGATGAAGCCCGGGAGCAGTGACGTGGACCTCTGGGACGGAGAGCACCCTTGGTACGCCGAGGATGTCATTCGGGCTCGCCTCAACGTCCTCGAACGTCAGAATCGAATCGACGAGTATCTGAATCTGGCGGCAGCCGCCGACTTGACCGACGCATACGTCACGATGCTCGTCGCGGAGGGCCGTATCGACGAGGCGATCGAGTACGGCCAGCAGAACCTGCACTCACCAAACGACTCGCTCACACTGGCCAAAACCCTCCGGAACCACGACCGACCGCAGGCAGCGCTGGAGATAGCCGGACACGGATTGACCCTAGACGGCAGCGGGACGGCAGCGCTGGCCGAGTGGCTCCGCGACCGAGCCAGCAGTATGGGCGAACAGGACATCGCGCTGGAGACGGCCGTCGCCGCCTTCGAAGCCGCACCTACACTTGCGGCCTACCAGGCGACAGAGGAACTCGCCGGCGAGGACTGGCCGGCTGTTCGTGAGGAACTACTGGAGGCACTCACGGACCGAGACACGACCCAGCGGAGTGCGCAACGACATGTCGAGATCTTCCTGTACGCGGAGCGGTACGACGAGGCCATCGCCATCGCGGATCGTTTTCCGGACTATACAGTGGTCGAGCCGGTCGCCGACACCGTCTGGGACAAGCGCCCACAGTGGACGATCGACGCCTGCAAGGCCCAGGCCGAACCCATCATCGAGGAGGGACAGTCACAGCGGTATCGCCACGCCGTGGACTGGTTAGAGACAGCCGGAAACGCGACAGGCGCAGCAGGCGAACTCGACGAGTGGCGGGACTACATACAGGACCTCCGGGATGAACACTATCAGAAGTATAAGCTCCGGCCGATGTTGGATGAACTGTTAGAAGAATTCGAAGGGCGATAGCCTGACGAGGATCACGATTGAGTCCCCCAACACAGACCGATTCGTCATCGAAGGATGATGGGCACATTTTCTTTGATTACAGCGAAGGAGATGAGGCACAGCAGGAAGGTACGATTGAATCCACGGATTCAAGGTATTTCTCCATGAATCGTCGCATATGACCGATGGTTCAGAAACATCACCTTCGTTTCTCTCGTCGCTTCCGAGCCAACCCATTACAGACGACATCGTGAAGCAGATCGGCGAGAGCGATAACCCGAAAATGCGCGGGGCCATGGGGTTTCCGGGATCATCCCCCGGCACGATCGAAGCGTTCCTGCTGGATATGGAAGCGAAGACGCACGTGATCGTCTTTGATCCAAGCGCGGAACAATGGTACGTCTACGAATCCTTCGAAACCGAGGGGATGAGCCATCAAGAGATGGTCGATTATGCGAGCGAACTCGCCAACGAGTGGCTGGCGCAAAGCCTCTCGGACCGTATCGCAGCCGCAGAAGAGACGGAGCCAGACACATGATTCTCCGCTACTACGCTGATGCGGACATCCGTGAGTGGCACGACCACGCGCTACGGCTCTTGCGAACGCTGCACGACGAGCACGGCATCGCTGTCGAGATCGACCGGATCGACGAGCAGCACGGGGCGATCACAGACTTCCCAGGCGAAGTACGATCCCCGACGACCGAGGAGGTCTACGAGCGCGATCTCAAACGCAACCGTGATCTGAACCAGACCATCGACCAGACACCATCAGAGGCGTTCAAACGCTACGGAAAACTGGACATCGCTGGGAACGTCGCGGTCGTCGATGACGAGGGGACCGTCCAGTGGGCCTCGACACTGCCGGGCTACGCTGACGGCTATCGGCTGGGGGCTGCGTCACAGACCGCGATGGACTTTCTGGAGGATATCGCCACCGCTCCGAGCAACCGCATCTGCGTCGAGTGCCTCTCTCTGCTGGACGGCGACGAGAACTTCTGCCCGAACTGTGGCCACGAATTTCCATAGCGCAGTGCGCTATTGGATCGACGACATCGAACGACGACTGGCTGATGTCACACGTCTTGGGCACATGAGAATAGGTAGCCTCTGTTAGTTGGTTTCACGCCGTGAGCGACCCTCTACATGTCATCACACATCCCCGCACCAGCGAATTAACCAACAATGAACGGCTTTGATACGTGCTGTTGGTTAATCTTGCCCAGCGACTCAGGCTAGGACTTCTGCGGCCACAATCGAGCAAGCTTACGATAGGTCGATGGGTGGATCCGGCTGTCCAGAGTATCTTACGAACAGAGTGCGTACTGATGGGTATGCCACGAGCCGAGAGAGACGAAGAACGAGACGAACGCATCGAGATGCGGATCATCGTCGATACGTACAGTGCTGAAGAGCAGGCGATGGGCTGGCATACGTATCTGGGCGACACGATGGACTTTCCCTTCGAAGCACGGTGTGTCATCGAGCGAGCGGAATCGCCCCTGAATGTGGGCGAAACAGTACGCGTTATCGAAATGTCCCCGACTGAGCCGACGCTCAGCCAGATGTTCGTACCGGTAGAGTGGATGGACAGAACCCTTGGCGTGCCATTAGAGCAATTAGAGCCCATCGATGCCAGCAATAACACGGAACAGGCGATCGCAGACTGGCAGTACTGGCTCGACCGCTGAGAGCCGTGCGTCCGTGCTCGAACCATCCCTCCCGAGAGACGGACAGTGCCACGCCTCACCGACCCCCGACCAATCCACAGATTGAATCCGTCCGAACCCATCCATTCTGATATTGAATGCGACTCGAGTTCGACGACGGAACCCTTCTGCTCCGTGATGCCTCCGACGACACCCCGTATACGGAGTGGGACGACCGCATCGACGAGTACCGCGCCCAGGCGTATCGGTATCGACCTCTCCTCGAATGGGCGGGCGCTTGGGCGGACGGAGACGAGCAAACAACGCTGCAGGACGGCTTCGATCACGCTCTCGAAGACGCCGCACGGGCGTATCCTGCCCTCGATCTCACGCCTGCGCTCCACATCGAACCACGCGACTACCAGCAGGCCGCCCTCGATGCCTGGATCGATCACGCGCGGCAAGGGAGCGTCGTCCTCCCGACGGGCAGCGGAAAAACGTTCCTCGGATTGCAGGCAATTGCCGATGCCGGTGTCAGCACGCTCGTCGTCACGCCGACGATCGATCTAATGAACCAGTGGCACGCCACACTCACCAACGCCTTCGGCGAGCAACTCGCACAGCCGATCGGCGTCCTCGGCGGCGGCAGCCACGAGGTCACTGCGATCACGGTCACCACCTACGATAGTGCCTATCGCTACGTCAACGAGTACGGCGATCAGTTCGGCCTGCTCGTCATCGACGAGGAACACCATCTCCCGGCCCCAACCTACCAACAAATCCCCGAGATGACGATCGCCCCATATCGTCTCGGTCTCACAGCGACCTACGAGCGCCCGGACGGGAAACACGAACTTCTCGAAGATCTCATTGGTCCAGTCGTCTATCGGGAGCACGTCGACGAGCTCGCCGGTGAGTACCTCAGCGAGTACGAAACGATCCACATGTCGGTCGAACTGACGCCCGACGAGCGTGAGACGTACGACGAAGAGTACCAGCTCTATCGCGACTACGTCGACAGCCATGACTTCGATCTGTGGAAGGAACGTGGCTACCAGGAGTTCCTCAAACGGACGTCCTACGATCCACAGGGACGGCGGGCACTCATTGCCAAGCAACGAGCCGAACGACTCGCCCGGACAGCCGAGAAGAAACTCGACACGCTCGACAACCTCATCAAACGTCATCACGACGACCGCGCCATAATCTTCACTGCGAACAATGACTTCGCTTACGACATCTCCCAGGAGTTCATCATCCCCTGTATCACGCACCAAACGAAAACGGACGAGCGCACCGAAATTCTGGAACGGTTCCGAACTGGCGAGTATTCGATGCTGGTAACCTCGCAGGTCCTCGACGAGGGGATCGATGTCCCGGCGGCAAACGTCGGGATCATCCTTTCGGGGAGTGCCTCGAAACGCCAATATGCCCAACGACTCGGGCGGATTCTCCGGCCCACCGACGACCGCCAGCCAGCACGCCTCTACGAGATTATCGCTGCGGACACGATGGAGACGTACGTTTCCCAGCGCCGCCGTGAGGGGGTGAATGCGTAGTGCTGACGGCTAACCTTGCCCGGTCACGAACGACCGACAAGACGATCACACCGTTGTTCATCGATCCATCTGAAGTGCGCTACCGGGAGACCGCCCGAACACTCATCCAGCTGTTCGAGGATCATCTCGGCGAATCGAAAGGCGACCTTGAAGATGCGATCGACGAGCTGACCGTCGCGGATACCGACTACAAAATCGTTCAGGGACTGGCGAAGCTCCTCAAAGACGAGAGCAAGTTCGACGTAGTCGCGTTGGTCGAACCACGAGAGATTCGGCGGCGGCTCTTCGAGAAAGCCAACGAACGGTATCCCATCGTCCGCCAACCGACACTCGGTGAGGACACACAGAAATTGGAAATATATAGCGCGGTTGCCGACGAACTCGGGATCTCGCTCGAAGACTGCTACCGTGGGATGTACGCCGACCTCGAGGACAACAAGCGACTCGTTCAGATCGGCACGCGGACGGCTGACCGATACGCGAGTAACGGCGATACATCGACCTCAACGACCGCGCTGACTGGCAGCAGTGACGAGGAATACGAACACACTGACCTCACTGTACATTGGCTGCTGACTCGATACAATCTTGCGCTCGCCCAGGCGGTCCTCTACGATGCCACCGAAATGCGGATTCGTGTGTGGGATCACTTCGGGACGGTGTTTAGCTACGTGAAGCTGTTTGGCCTGATGCATCGCATCTATCCGATCGACACCGACGGCGGCCGCGTCGCGAATACCGATCAGGCCACAGGGTATGAAGCTGTGCTGGATGGACCAGCATCGCTGTTCTCGAAGTCACAGAAGTACGGGATTCGCATGGCGAACTTCCTCCCAGCGTTGCCCCTCTGTGATCGGTGGGAAATGGCCGCCGAAATTCTCGTCGACGAAACGACCAACGAAACGCGGCAGGTCACACTCGACCAAAGCGAAGATCTGGATTCGCACTACAGCGCTGGCAAGCGGTTCGATAGCGACGTCGAGCGGACGCTCGCCCAGAAATGGGAACGATCGAATACGGACTGGGAGCTCGTACGCGAGGACGACGTCTTCGACCTCGGTGCCGAGGTGATGATACCTGACTTCGCAATCGAACATCCCGATGGACGGCGAGCGATCCTCGAGATCGTTGGCTTCTGGACGCCGGAGTATTTGGAGGCAAAGCTAGAGAAGATCCGACAGGTGGAGGCTGAGAACTTCGTGCTGGCTGTCTCAGAGCGACTTGATTGTGCCAGCGAAGACTTCGGAGGCGTCGCCGATCGAGTGCTGTGGTTCAAAACAGGGATTCACGTCTATGATCTGGTCGAAATGGCTGACCAGTACGCGACTCGACATGCTCTCGCTAATACGGACCGCTGACCATGCTCCCTCAGTCATACGTTCTTGGGGCATACTTTAGGTTCGCGTCCCAACCTCTGTGCCGGGTTTGAATTCGGTTAACTCCTCGATGCGCTGTTCGAGTTCTTCGACCTCCTGGCGCAACGCATCGGCGTCGGGGTCCTCACTGAGGGTTAATTGGTTTTTCAACCCTTGCAGTCGCGTTTCCTTTCGCTCCTCGTCGACATCGGCTTTACGCACGTATTCACTCTTCTCGATCTCGTATACGTCTTCTTCGGAGAGGTCGGTCACCGCAAGCGCGTCGTCGACTTTCTTGCGATCGACGGTCATGATCCGTTCACGAGGGATGCCTACATCCTCAAGGACCCGGAGAACCTCCGCATCGTCTTTCAACGTGCGATTGCGCCGCGTGGTCCGCTGCACCGACCCATATTGGCCATGTACCGGTTGATCGTGGTGTAGTCGGTCAAGTAGCAATTCACGGATGTCTTGACGGAGGTCGCCTGCATTGCGCTGGACATCTGAAGACAATGTGTAGAGGTTGATGAGCGCCGGTGTCTTGCACTCCTCGAGTGCCATCGGATCGTGCCGTTCCAGCGCATCAATGAGGAGCAGCATGTCAGCATAAATATCGAGATCAGGTTCGATACGCTCCTGATCGTCGTTCGATCGTGATGGTCTACTTTCGATGAGCTGGGAACTCGTGGGGTCATCTGTTTCAGTAATCGTGCCTGTTCGTTCGTTGCACTCGTAGCGTGGATGCAAGCTGAGTACTGCTGCATATGGTTCCGCGTCTGGCGGCAACCGTTGGAGATCGAAGGTGCCACCGATGTCGTCGATTCGCTCGACAAGCGTGGCAAATTGCTCGCGCTGCAGCGGCTGTGATTCCTCCGAATTGACGAACGTGATAATAATGCGATGCTCTTGACTGTCGGTAATCTGGAACTGCTTGTCCGTTAGCGGTGTGACGAGCGTCGCACCCTCCGAGAGCGCATCACATTCATCGAGCAGTGTATGCCAACTCGCGCTAAAGGGCATATCTGATGCTAGGCGACATCCAATAAAACGCCTCGGTCTCAGTTATGAGAGATTCGAGGAGAAAATTTGTCCTTTAGTGCGGGGAGAATGTCACCAGCAAACGATTCTCATGGTCGTCGCCACAGAGGGCGAGGCAACTACAACACGGAAGTTCGATTTCGGACTCTGGAAGGCATCTCCGGATCATCCTGATCGAAACCCGGAAGAACTACTCACCGCATTTATCGATGACCTGGTGGCGACCATAGACACAATCGGGCCGAGTGGCCAGCGGAGTTAGTCTGTCGCCGAACGGAGTGAGGGCAGTTCCGAGCACCGACGGCGCGCAGGAACCGACCGACTAACCCGCTGGCGGTCCGGGAGGGGGCGAACGACGGCCCGGCCGAAGTGGACGGCGAGCGGGCGTACACTGCGCACACACAGGGACGACATCGCGAAAAGTAGATCGACCAGTCCACAGAGCGGGATTGAAAGGGGCCATCCGCTCGCGTTAGTCGTGGTCGTCTCGGCGACCGCTATCGCGGACCGGGCGGTGCGGAGAGGGCCGCGATATGTTGCCGAGCGGCCGCGAGCGGGCGGGGGCTTTCGACGTCATCACGGTGCACTACCACTCCTTCTTCTCCCCGCAGAACTCCTCAAAACCGAAGACACTACGAGCCATCTACAATTTCATATAGTGTTAATACAATATCTCATCCAGAAATGTGTCAGCATGAGCGATGATGATATTACCATTCTTTGTACCGGCGACCTTCATCTAAGCCGCCACCCCAGTCGGATTCCCGAGCGATTAGATGGCCCGGCGTTTTCTCCGAAAGCCGTTTGGCGTAAAACGGTCCAACGAGCCATCGACCGTGACGTTGACGCGGTCGTCGTCACTGGTGATATCGCTGACCGGGAGAACCTATACTTCGAAGCATACGGTGCCTTTGAGGACGGTGCTATCCACCTCAATGAGGCCGAGATTCCGACGATTACTATCGCTGGAAACCACGACTTCGACGTGTTGCCACGGATTGTGAAGGACTTAGACCTCGAGAATCTCCATTTGCTCGGTGAAATGACCAAATAATGATGAGAACTTCGTGCTAAATATAGAGTGTGTATTCAGCACTCCGGTTGTGTCAGCTGGTGAGGAGGTTCAACATAACCATCTCCTTCACAAAAAGGTCCGCCTCTAACGCGATTTTCAACGCAATGAAAGTTTATATACTCCTGACACCATAAATTACCCATGGCCGATTTACGTCAAGAATATTACGATAAAAATCCCAACGGCACCCAAAGCTACACACAAGATATCCAGAATGAACTTGATGAACTCATTGGACAGGCATACGATGTCGCCAACGAAACAAGTCTAAAAAACCCATTCCTTGAGGCATGCTTCAACCGCATTGACCCTAACCAGAGTTGGGAAGAACTTGTCAAAACACACGAAAATTACGACGACTCTTGGAGACCCCAAAAGAAGCGGGCCACTGCACTACGTATGTTGATGACTGAACAGATCGGATGGCCAGATGACGAAGGACTACTCGGGTTTAAACGAAAGTACCTCGTCGGAATCCTAGTCGCAATCAAGGCAAGTGACCGAGGGATCAATCGATCTGAGGATCATGTACAGGTCACGCTTGATCCCAATTTTGACCTTGGTCTTTTTTTGGAAGAACTGCCGAAACGAACGTGTCCCGAACTGGACCTCCCAACACTCATGACCTTTTCAAATCCCATTGAGTCGGATGCATCTTCCGTACTCAAGGATCAAAACATCGATCCATCTACTAACAATCACCATGTAGTATACGTTATTGACTGCACACCAGATGCAGATAATGAACGATCGACAATCACGTCAATCAGGAAGGATGCACAAGCGAAGAAGAGAAGCGGCAAGGCGCTAAATGAGAGAGAAGCTGCGGCGGAGTTCTTGAATGAATCAAAGTGTATTCTCTATGTGGGATACTCTCATGAGTTCCCGAACCGGATGAGCAGGCATTATGAGGGGAAGTCTAGTGGGTCTGCAGATTTTGTTAATCTCTACAAGCCGAAACGGTTGTTGGAGGTGACTGATTATCCATCTGAACCTGAGGCTAGAAAGATGGAACGGATTCGTGCTGATCAGTTGCGGCGTGAGACTGATTGCTACGTTTACCAGGCTTGAATCGGTTCACAATTTTCACAATCTTATAATGAGCGCTATCGATAGAGAGACTGTTCCAGCATAAACAACACCGGGTTGGTTGGCTAGTTGGGGGTTTATTAATTTGCCAGCGTGCTCTTCCGAGATAACTTTGCGTAATTCATCCTCTGTATTCGGTACATGGCCTCTGACAAGTATCGAGTAGATTGTAACGACCGCATTACATTGCTCACCTGTGCTGAGCGACCGCTACCCTTCTCCGACCACTCTGGACGCGTGCTAACTATGCGCCCTGTATTCAGCACAGGTGTGAAAACTGTCATCAACTCGGTGATTACAACGAACTCTCTACAACTAGTCGGTCGCGAGCGATGCGGAGGGCGGCACGCGGCGAGCAGGGCGGGCCGGAGAGAACCACCAGTAAAACAGTGAGCACCAAATCTCGACTATCCCCTCCGGGTGGGATTGAAAGGGGCCGTGCGCTCGACGAGCGAGCCGACGTAAGCACCGCAACAGAGTGAGGAGCGCAGCGAGACGCAGCCGTCGAGCGTGCGGGGGCTTTCGAGGCCATTGGCCGCGGAAACATTGCTCACTGCATTCATTTCTCTACTTAGCCGAGTATCGTCTGTTCTATTCGATGCCTGTCGACTCCGAACCCCTACCTGCCGCCCGGTATGCAGACATAGTGCTCTCCCAACCTCGATCTACTCTCCAGCTGCAATCACATTGAGAACGGTGTCTCAGTGCCATCATCCCCTAACAACAGTCATTCAAATCAACCGCATCGAATCACCGGGATCATCGCCGATGATATCTGCTATCTCGAACACTGAAATCGCATCCGTATAGCCTTGTACGCCAACCGCTCGTTTAACACCCTTTCTGGCTGGCTTGTCGTCGGTAAGTACATCGGAGACTATTCATCTAGCGGTGAGTATGGTCGAAATCAATCGACTCGTTGTTTTCGACCTCGTAATCGAATCCAGCGTTACAGCCCTCGTGGATGAAAACCGCTCTCGGTAGCGATAGCTAGATCCCGTACCCATCATATCGGTATGTATCGTTTCGCTCCGGTCATATCCATCCGTACGGGACGGGGATGCTCTATTATACTATTTTTTCCTATATTAAAATATTATAAAAATACAAAGTTTAAGTCACGCTCCTCTCGGACGGAGCACCCAAAATGGCCGACACAGACGATACCGAGGCACAGGATCACGAGACGACTGACACGAGCATTCTACTCGAACGCCGACGAGATTTCCTCCGCAAAGCAGGGGGCGTCGCGGCGATAGCGACTATCGGTTCGGGTAGTGCGGCCGCCGAGAGGAACAACAGTGGCTCGTTTAGCGACTATCCCTTCAGCCTCGGCGTGGCTTCCGGCGACCCGCGTCCGCACTCCGTAGTGCTCTGGACCCGACTGGCTCCGGAGCCACTCGCTTCAGACGGTCGGGGCGGGATGCCAGACCGGAAGGTCCGTGTCGGCTGGGAAGTCGCCGAGACCGAAGCCTTCGACCGGGTTGTCGACCGGGGGACGGTCTCCGCCACGCCGGAACACGCCCATTCGGTGCACGTGACCGTCGACGATCTGGAACCAAACCGTGAGTACTACTACCGGTTCAGAGCTCGCGACGCGGTCAGTCGTGTGGGACGGACTCAGACAGCACCGCTGGACGAGTCCGAACTCGAGGAACTGCGGTTCGCGCTTGCCTCCTGTCAGGCGTGGGTCGGCGGGCGCTATGCGTCCTACCGGAACATGGCGGACGAGGATCTCGATTTCGTTGTGCATGTCGGCGACTACATCTACGAGAAGGGTTCGACGCAGTCGCTCACGGACTACCGGCTGTTACACGCGCTCTATAAGACATCGCCAGACCTCCAAGACGCCCACGCCTCGTTCCCGTTCATCGTCACGTTCGACGACCACGAGATCGAGAACAACTGGGCGGACGAACAATCACAGGAGGACGGCGAAGCTGACCTGGACCCACAAGTGTTTCTCGAGAAGCGAGCTAACGGGTTCCAGGGCTACTACGAGCACATGCCCCTGAGAGAGTCCTCAAAACCGGACGGGCCTGATATCGACATGTACCGTCGGTTCTCGTTCGGTGACTTAGTCGACCTCCACGTTCTTGACACGCGCCAGTACCGCGACGACCAGGTCTGTGGTGACTGGCTCTCTGCGGACTGTGCGGAACGGTTCGAGGCTGGCCGGACGATGCTCGGCGACGAGCAGGAAGCGTGGCTCTTCGACGGGCTGGAAAACTCACAGGCGACCTGGGACGTGCTTGCCCAGCAGACGATGATGTCAGAGTACGACTACGACCCTGACGAGGGAAAACTCGTGAATGTCAACCAGTGGGACGGCTACGTCGCCGCTCGAAACCGTCTCTTCGATGTCTTTCGCGAAACGTCCGGCCTAAACCCCGTCGTTGTCTCAGGTGACTGGCACACCAACTGGGCGAACGATCTGAAAGCGGACTTCGACAACCCCGACTCGGAAACTCTGGCGACGGAGTTCCTCACGACGTCCATCAGCTCCGGCGAGTCCTGGGCAGACGACGTCGAACGGGCGCTCTCGGCGAATCCGCACGTCCAGTTCTTCGATGGCGATCACAACGGTTATCTCCAGTTCACCGTGACGCCGGATGAGTGGCGGGCGGACTTCCGGGCGGTCGCCAACGGTGACCGCTCGAAGTACGAGACCCGTGCCGACCCAGATGCCGACGTCACCACGCTCGCGACCTACGTCGTAGAGGACGGCGAACCGGGAGCCGCACCGGCGGAAGACTAATTAGCCGGGGACGGACCTTAGTACGAGCAGTCTCCTCTTCTCGAGAATCTGCTCGTTCTGGATTACACCACGGATCCATACTCGCCGCCCGCTTCTGGAACGCACAGCACCGCTCTTGACTTATCTTGACTGCCACTCGTCGACACTTCGCTTCCCGGAACGGCCGGAGGCCGCATGCCCGGACTGGTCGGTCGCGAGCGACGCGGAGGTCCCGCGAACGCAGTGAGTGGGACGTCAGTGAGCTTTGCTCACCGGAAGGCGGCACGCGACGAGCGGGGTGTGCCGTTCAAAACCACCTACCCTCTTAGATTTCGCGCGTAGTGGAGCAGCTACTTTCCCTGGTGGATTGAAAGGGGGAGGCCGTCTCGGTCACCGGGAGACTGCGTCTCCCGAACTCACGGCACGGAGTGCCGTGAACGTCCCCCGACTCCGCAAGCACCGCAAGAACGAGGAGCGCAGCGTGGTCTTCGTGAGTACAGCGAACGAAGGCAGGGAAGTCGCAGCCCGCGCAACAGAGTGAGCAGGACCATCTTCCCGTGGTCGCGGGATGCCGAGCGCCGGGAGAGTAAAGCTCTCCCGAACTAACGGGCGGCGACGCCAGTGAACGGCCGAGGGCTTTCACCCTGTACGTTCCCGTCTCGACTGAGTTAGTCGAGTGTTGCAAAATACCGAAGTCATTTATATATTGGTTCGCTAGTATGCAACAGTATGCTCACAGAAGGCGAGGTTCGCGCCCTCACTACCCTCCACGGTGAGCAATCAGTCTCTGAACTCGCAACGAATCTCGATCGGAGTCTTAGCTACACCTCAGAACTCGTCGACCGGCTCGAAACGGCTGGCCTCGTCGAGACACGCCGACAGGGGAAAACAAAACAGATTCGACTATCGGACGCAAAGGCATTTGAGCTACTCACTACTCTCATGCAGCAGTATGCACACATCGACTGGCCGGAGTTGTTGTCAGGGGCTGCCCTCCGTGTGTGCTACTACCTCGACACCCCACGAACCGTGACGGATCTCGCACGCCACGCCGACGTCCACAGAAGTACCGTCCACCGTGCACTTACCCCGCTTCAACATCGCGGAATCGTCTACCAAACCGACGATGGTGCGTACGCACTGAATGATGGATTCGAACAGCTAAGCGTACTCGCTCGTGAGCTTGCCCATCACATCCACCGCCAGACTATCGAAGAACAGACCGACACCTACACCATTCTATGGGAATCCCTCGACGAGTTCCTTGTACAGACGACGACTGAGATCGCCGACGAACACTTCATCCCGACAGGGCCAGACCAATTCCAGCGATATGGCCTCCCGCTCTTGGCACGTGACCGCAGACACTACCTCTATTCGGAGACACCGAGTGATCTCTCGCCGGAGACATTGTGCTGCCACATGCTCGTGATTGATTCGGGTGCACGATCTCAGTCATACTGCCTGCTCTTGCTCAGTCACGTCGACATCGATCGCGACGAACTCCGAGCCCAAGCCGTCACGTACGGCGTCGACGACGTCGTCGACGAGCTTTGCACGTATCTCAACACCAGCGGTGACCAGCGGACAGCTCGACTTCCTGAGTGGAAGGACTTCCAGGAACTCGCTGAAGAGTACGAGGTGACGCCATGAGGGCGCGATTTGATAGCTCATACATCCGGTCGGAACTCGAGCGCATCGGTCAGCAGCTGGACAACCCACTCACCGTCTACTTAATTGGCGGTGGATCGATGGCGTTTCGTGGACTCAAAGAGACGACCAAAGACATCGACCTCATCGTCTCCTCCGGGGACGATCTGAGTCAGCTACAAGCGGTGCTCCTCGAGTTAGGATACGATGTCGTCCGGGAACCGGACGAAGAGTACGAAGAACTCGGTGCCCAGCGAATTCTCGAGAACGATGATGGGTGTCGCATCGACATCTTCAATCAGCAGGTGATCGGCAAGCTGATTCTTTCTCCAGGCATTCGTGAGCGGAGCGAACGGCATCTTGACCCGGGAACTCTCGTGGTCGAGCTCGTGAGTCCAGAAGATATCTTCCTGTTCAAAGCGGTCGCCGGTCGGGTGGACGACATCGAGGATATATTTTCGTTGATGCAGACCGGCCTCGAGTTCGATGTCGTCGAAGGAGAACTCGAGACGCAGGTTGAACTATTGGATCAAGAATTGTTCGTGACGTACGTGAACGAAGCGTTGACCGATCTCACCGAGCAACACAACGTGACGACACCGTTACACGACCCCGTTGCGGAGATTACCGAGCGCGTCTACGAGGAACTCGAAGTGCTGCACGCGCTTGACGAACCGAAATCGGTGGCTGACCTGCAACAGGAACTCGACCGTCCTGCAACGGACGTACAGGATATTGTGAGACGTCTTGAAGAGAAAGACGCAGTCGCGGTAACCGAAGGGCGTGTAGAACGCCGCTCAACAACGATCTGACTACGATGCTGGGTCTGGTAGGAAGGTAAAACCGAGCGGCTGAGGGCTTTCGGTGGGGGTCACTACTGCGCCCTTGTTGAAACCCTCAAACGCTGATAGGTTTCGATGGGCGTGCTGAATACAGTGTGCGTATTCAGCAAGACGTCTGAAAACCTATGGAGTCCCCGGAGCCGACTTGTCTGTGAAAGGGTTATATTGGATTATGCCGGTCATTCAGTGTAATGGCGCCGATCTGTATTACGAGGTGCAGGGAGAGGGGCCAACGATTGTGTTTCTTCACGGAGCGTTTGCCGGCCTGCGGTATTTCGAACCACAGATGGTCGAACTCAGCGAGGAGTTTCATACGGTCGCGCTCGATTTCCGCGGACATGGGAGGTCGGAGAAGACGGAGACTGGCCACACACTTCCTCAACATGCCCGCGATCTTCGGGCTTTCCTCGAACAGCTCAACCTGACAGACGTCGCGGTCGTCGGCTGGTCGATGGGGGCGCTCGTCTCCTGGGAGTACGTCGATCAGTTTGGCACAGAGAGAATCCGTGCATTGGTCGATATCGATATGGAACCATCACCGTTTCAGCGAGAAGATTACGAATTCGGGACGTACACGATAGAGGGAATGCAAGAGGCACTCAACGGAATACAGTCGAACCCATTGGAACTCACCGACGAGTCGATAAAGTCACTGCTCAAAGACCCCCCATCGAGGGAACTCCGGAACATGATGTTCGATGAAGAAACCCGAACGCCGCCGTCGGTGCAGGGCTCGATGCTCCTCGGTATGATGCGAGATTACCGAGACGTGCTTTCCGAAATCGATGTCCCGACCCTCGTCTGTGCAGGGGCGGACGAGAAATGGCGGGGTGTCGCCAATGTAAAATACGCAGCTGAGCTCATCCCAGCCGCACGGTTCGAACTCTTCAAACAGAGCGGACACTGTATAACCGTTGAGGAACCCGAGCGTTTTAATCGAGTCCTGACCGAGTTTCTCGACTCAATCTGACCATGACTCACGACCTCTTGAACGGTTGAGTTGGGTCGGTCTTGAAAATGAACGAATCCTCCGTGATGGTTGCGTCCTCTGTATGTAGCACGGAGTTCCTATCAAATACTGGGGATCTCAACAGGGCTGCCATCCATATCTAATAGCAGTCCAACCACAATGAGCGCCGTCATGCTTGTTGGTGTAAATAGACCTTCTCAGTATAATCTGGGTTTGACATATAACGATGAAAAGTCGGCGATTGTACTCCTCATGATACTGGGGTACCACTCGACTCAATCCATGGTAGTATGTCCTCACTCGACCGACGGTGAATACACGTACTCTGCTCAAAATATACTATTGCTGAAACAATCGGTTAGTAGCGACTGCGACCTCATTCACGAGGGATCGTCCATTGGTTGACCTCCCATTGTTGTTCTTTGTTGTCGGATTGCCACCCTTCTTTGTACGGTTCCAATTGCTCGACTTTCTTTGTTCCCTGCTATTGATATTTCCGTGATTGTCGCGATCTTTGATCTCCCTCGCAATTCAGCACTTACATACTCTCCACCTGCACCCCTGTACCCCCCTATTACTTTGGACGATTTTGGAGGTGCAGGTGGCGAAATGACGGCGTTAGATTTGCATATAATAACGTAGGGCTTCTCTCAGGCCGTTATTTGTTATATGCAACTGATTTTGGCTTCTCTGAGAGATATATGCACCGTGTTGAGCCTTCTAACCGCAGAATTTTGCGCTTTCCGGTATTCGGGCCATTCTTGTTACTCATGCTATATGAAAAAGATTGGATTTGCTATATGAAAATAGAGGCCGAAAATCGGCTCAGACGCCTGAATTCTTTGCACACAATAGCTTATTCGTATTTGCAAAACCGGCAGTACAAGCACTCCAAGATAGAAGTCAAACAGTAGGTAACCAATATGATACAACAGTGGAAAGAAACCCCCAACGGGAGGCTATCGCGATGGCTACTCTGACTGCGTATCGAGCTGCTCGTACATTTCGTGAGGGAACGGAAGACTGCCATAGATCGAGTATGGACACTGGTCGCGCCCGATACAAAAGCGCTGCATATCATCATTTGAACAATTCATTGGGAGGGGGATCTCACCCCCGATATCGTTCTCGAGTTCGTATCGAATCTGGTACTCCGTCGTCTCTTCATCATACCATGGCCACCGGGAGAACAACTCTTTCACATCACTGATGAATTCTGCTGTACTCGCGTCTCGATACTGGGGCAACCACCATGCCATCCGCACCAGATTGAACAGATCTTTTCGGACAGGTTTTTTCTCCTGGAGCCGCTCGTCCATTGCCGCTAGACAGGGAAGTTCGAAGAGGTCCTCGAGATCGTCAACATGAATCGGCTGTGCGCCATCGCTGTACTCGGTGAGCGTATAGAGGTTACGCCAGCCAGACTCGACACTCACACTTGGATGATTTTGCATTGCGGTGAGGGCATTTCCGAGACTTCGGGACGATGTAATCGCATCACAGGCGTGTTGTTCCCATGTTCGATCTGGCTCGTATGCGTCAAGGGCATCGTACAATTCTCGCGCCGTCTGCGATTCACCAAGTTGTGCCGTATCGGCAGCTGCCGCTTTGACAGCGTTGATGATCGTCAGTAGATCTCGTTTTTGCGTACTCCAATTTTCCCAGAGGCGATGAGTCTGTCCTGCCTCGAAAAACCGGTCGATCCGGTCTGTGATTGCTGACTCGTTTGCAGTCAGCCAGCTGCGTTGCTCTGGGGTAAGTGCGTCTTCCTGGGCAGTGAGTAGTCGTCCAAATGCATCCTTGGCATATGACCGATACTTCGTCATAAAATCCGAGACAGGGACATACAGATTGTTGTCCGCGATGTGCGCTTGGATCTCGCCCTGCTGGTCACCATCACGATCCGTCCGCGCCAAGCACTTCCGTGAGGCAGCAACGAGTGGAATTTCAAGATAATATCCATCACCGAAGTCGGATCGTGTCGTAATGTCCGTGCAGACGCGACCCGAGTGCGGACCGTCTTCACCCGACTCTTTCGCATAGAGGATTTCGGCGATCTCCTGGTGGAGCGACCAATCCTCGTATTCTCGTACGAGTGAGGCAATGTTGTTCACATAGAGTTCACGCAGATCACCGAGCAGAGCGAGACGCCGAGGCGGCGTATCTTCGAGTTTGGGATGATCCATGATACAGACCGCGCCAAGAGTCACGAGAATGGCGAGCATTCCTGGGTCGTCAACATACGGTTGCTCTGCGGCCTTCTGACGCGTACTTGGCGTGAATACGTCGCACGTGAACCGCTCGATATCCGCGAGCAATTTCTCTGTTTCTTGCGTCTCGTCGACCATCCAGTGCTGATACCCACGCTCGAATAGCTGTGTGAGCTGGAATTGATCTTCATCGCGAGGCAGTGCTGCTACGCGATAGGCGGTATAGTCGTCGTTTAGCGGTGTCTTTCGGGTCATGTTGTGAGAAAACTGGGGACGGCTTCGGTTCGGAAGTCGAAATCCGGACTCTGGATTGGTTGGACGACTCGCGAGACATCGGCGTGGAGTGAGTATGGCAGTCGCATTACGCGGCGGCGATCAGCTGTGACGACTGGATCGATCGGGATCTCATACTCTTCAAGCAGGAGGTCGTTGATTACTTCGCGACTCTGTTCGTCGTAGCGGTGCTTGTGGTCGGTATCGAGCAGGTAGACGTGACATCCTTGTCCCGAGTACACAACCATTGTCTCCGTAGCCGCGAAATCATCCTCGAAGATCTCCTGGACAGCAAACCCATACTCCAGGGCTTTCTCAATATCCGCGAACGCATACGGATAGCCCTCGGGGGCACTGTCAACAATATTTGTCTCTCGAAGGTGTTCGGCATCGACTGGGTCCGGGGATTCGGCGGTTATTTCTGTGTGGGATGTTGCTCGCCGTGCTGCGATGTCTTTGGCGTCGATATCGACGGCAAGCACCCACGGCCGTTCCCAATGGTCGAGCCCATAATACACGGCGTCGGGTCGTGGTTCCGGACGTTCGAGGAGATCCGGATCGGCAAGTGCATAATTACTTCCTTGGAGCGGGTCGTGCCGAGCTGGATACTGGATGAACTCGATCAGCTCGTCTATTGAGGTGAACTGCTCTGTGAGTCGATCGCCAGACTTGTTGGTCTGCCAGGTTTCCCGACGAATGA
The DNA here is from genome assembly GCF_056892285.1 of Haladaptatus sp. HS23. Taxonomy (NCBI): domain Archaea; kingdom Methanobacteriati; phylum Methanobacteriota; class Halobacteria; order Halobacteriales; family Haladaptataceae; genus Haladaptatus; species Haladaptatus sp. HS23. The sequence continues at coordinate 78,644 of NZ_JBXGLH010000014.1, forward strand.
ACGTCCGATCGGGTGCAGTCTGCTTCCGAACGGGGTACACCTCACGGAACGCGAGAGCGTACTCCTTTGGCCCCGCTGCGGTAATGAATGAGGGCAGCGCATCGACATGGGCTGGAAAACTCTCCGTGTAGTAGGTGTGAAGGTCATCACGAGTTGCTGCTCGCCAGGGTGGGGTCATGGGTTCTCGGGAACCTCCACCTCGGCTTTCAGGCTCCGGAACGTGTGCAGGGCTGCCATTCCTGGATCGTCGTACCCACCGATCGCTGCTCGTAGCGAGCTAATCGTCCGTTTCTGGGTTGCACTCAGCGAGATATCGAGCTTCCCAGCACTAGTGAGCGTCTCGATTGCATCGAGGAGGAACTCTTTGTCTTCACACGCCCAGACAGCTGCTGCGTCGACGGTCGCGAGTTTCTCGTAATCAGCCAGCAACGCTTCAGAATTGTTGCTCGGAGTTTCGACCTCGCCCACCCAGATGAGTTCGTCTTCAGCATTGAACCCAGCAACGTCAAACACGGTATCTTCTGCAGGCTGGTAGTAGACCTCCGTTCGGGCAACGTCTTCCTGTTGGGTGAGCCACGCTTCAAGGAAGACAACCCCTGCCTTATGTGGCGTTTTCTCACCGAGATCACCGACTCCAGGATTGACGTCCAGTGAGCGATCGAGGAACGTTCGACCGGCAGGAAGAATTGTATAGTATGTCTGCCAGAATGACCGATGTTCTTCGATGAAGTCCTTCTCTTTGAGTGTCTCGATATCGAGAGTGGAAAACGGTTCTTCAAGTGCGCTCATACTCTCTAAGAGTGAATACTCCTCGACCTGGTGGTTCATCGCGTCAAGCACGAGACCGAGGAACGCTGCTTCATCGCGGGTTACGCCTTCTGCCCGAAGCGTCTCATCTGGAATATCGGTTGTTGCGTCGCTAAAACGGCCCGATGCTTTCGATCCTGAAACGAGAGTGCGTTCGGATTCATGGGGTTGGCCCGATTCATCAGCAGTTGTCGTGGCGGACTCGGTAGCAGATGAATCAAGCGATGCAAACTCCTGGATAGAGATTTCAATGCCGTAGTCTTCAGCATGGGCTGCGATTTTCCGGAGTCGATCAAGGAGGTCACTCGTGGAGTCAGTCGTCTTGTGCGCCCGCCGAGCGGCAACGAACACCTCGTCTTTCGACGCGAACTGACAGCAGGCGCTTGCTCGTCGCTCCTCAGACACCGTATACTCGGTACCACAGAGAGCACAGACGTAGCCGTCAACATCTACATCGTAGTGGACGTGTTCGGAGAGTGCAGCATCACTTGATCGTTCGGCCTTGTCGTCCGTGTCCCTCGGTTCTTCGCCTGCATCTGTGGTTCCCGCCTCTCCTTCGCTACTAGGTCCATTCTGGGTCCCCGTTTCTGTCTGCTCGGACGATGTGGTGTTCGGTGTGTCGTCAGCTGGTGACTGCTCCGTTGTCGGAGCGCGGAACATGGAAGCGCGTCCGAAATCCGGGTCGTCACTCGGTCGATCGCTCGCTGGTGTGTCTTCTGTGCCCGATGCTACCTCACCGTCTGCAGCTGTGCCTGTGGCGTCACTCACACCCTCTCCACCGAAGAAGGGTGTCTCGGCTGGAGTGCCACCGTCGGCAGCTTCAGCGTCGGCTGTGTGCTCTTGAGACCCGTCTGTCTCTGCGGTGCTCTCCTCACCCATCTCTTCAAGCGTATCCCGTGCATCCCCATGCCCGATTGTGCTCGGACGATCGGGGATACTGCATTCAGTCTGAGTTCGTCGTCTGACCTGTGGACGGGCCATCTCTTCAAAGAGGTGACGTGCATCACCGGCGAGTGGCTCATCACTTTCCGGATGACCCTCGGGAATGGGTAATGGTGCGAGTGAGAATGTCGTCGGATCTGTTTTGCCAAAACCGGGGCTCGGAAGTTGCACGATCCACTCGCCAGACGGCAACCGTTGTATCCGCTTGCTAAGGTCTTGTTTAGACAAATTCTCGTGGGCCATCGATTTCGCGAGTTCATCGTCAACCTCGATGTTCCCGATGATTTTCGTCTTCACGTTGTTCAAAATCTCTTTGTATGGTCGATTCGACCGACTGTGATCGTTCACTTGATCGGGGTACTGCATAATCAGGCCAAGGCTCACACCGAAGCCCCTGCCTTGGGGCAAAAACTCCTCATAGACGAGTTCGGAGGTCGCAACCGCTGCTGCCTCTTCAATAATAACGTTCGCAATCTTCTCGTCACTCGCCATTGGTTTGTCCTCGCCTGTTCTGCTCTCATCGGACCATCCCTGCGCAGCATCCCAGAGATTGCTCAGCAGAACCATCGTCAACGCGTTGCGCGAGTCAGTACGCAAGTCACCGATGTCGAACAGAATCACTGCATCTTCATCGAGGAAGTGCCGAAAGTCGAAAACGTTCTCAGTGTATTCGTTGGCTTCGTCGTCCCACTCAGGGACGTGATTGAAGATCTGATAGAGGTGTTCGAGTTCGACCAGCTTGTTCAATCGATTCGCAGCCCCACCCATTGACTGCTGGAATTGCGCCTCGTCCAGCTGACACTGTTGGAGTAGCGCCCGTTCGATATGCCCATTCTCTGCACAAATCTCTGGGATGATGCGTTCATGGCGCATCTGATAGACGGCCTCAATGAGCGTATCCAGGCTAAATGCGTCTTGACCGTACTCCTTATCAAACAATGCTTTGATCAAGAACGTCAGGATCTCGTTCGCAACGAATGCTCGATCGTGCGTTTCTGTCCCGAGAATCAGCCGCATGACTTCATGGAAGTGCTCGACGGTATCCTGAATTGCATCTTCACGGCGCCGCCCCATCGCAAGCTTGGGGCGGATATCGAAAAACGAGAAGGCTGGGAGCATCTCCGGCGCATCGAAGTGACAAACGTTATCGAGCGTGCCGAATTTCGCATAATGCGCTTTCAGATAGTTTTCAACCATTGCATCGCCTTTCGATTCGAGCAACACTGTTGGACCGCCGACGTGCTCACTCAGTGTCAGCATGTCATTCTGGACGCTTTTTGACTTTCCCGAGCCGGTCGAAGCAGCGCGAATGTAGTGTGTGACGAGTGTCGATATGTGAACGTACACCGCGTCATCAAGGGGTTGGTTCCGGTCTTTGAGCGGCAGACCAATCGCCATCCCGGGTGCTGATAATCGGTCCAGCATCTCCGGTGCTGGGAGTGACAACGGCTGGCGGAGCCGCTCTTTGCCACGAGTACCACGGGCCCCTTCTGTGGTCAATGCATGGGCACTCGGTACAGCCACGAAATTGGCGAGTTCGTCCGCATTCAAAATGAGCTGCGAGCGTTTGCGCCCTTGGCGAGAGATGTTGAGTGAGCGATCGAGCAGCCGTTTGAGCTCCTTCTTCGCCGGATCGCGAATATTGGTCAGTCCCTTCGTGAGACGGTTCCCGTCGAGTTCATAGTACGCCCCATCGAGATGGTTGAACGCGTTCGCAAGCGCGTCGACGTCACTCTCCACCATTCCGATCGTCGGATCGTCTGCATCAGCAGGTGGCACCCCCGCTGCGCGCATGTTTACCAAATACGTTTGAGACGGGTTTTTCTGGTCGATGAGTGTCTGGCGAGAGGCCACCCCACCGCTCGGCGTGTGTGGTGATTGGCCGATATTCTCCCCAATCTGTGGCGCGTCTCGGCCACGCCGTCGATCGCGAATCTCTTCTTCGTCATAGCCCCGAAGCATATCTCTGAAATTGGTCTTCGTGGTCTGGACGAACCCATCACGTTTCGTCTGAATATTCTCCTTGCGAGTGTTGGCAACGTTCTCCCAGTCCGCATACCGAGTGAAGAGCACTTGCAACACGGTGGGGGCACTCGCGTTCGCAAGCCGCTCGACTGCCGTTGCGAGCGGGGCTTTTGCCGATGCACTGTCTCCGTGCTGTGTCGCGTGGAGCTGGGAATACTGTGTGAGTGGCGTCATCCAATCGTCAGTACGCGTGGCCACGCCCTGCCACCGAGCCGCGATTGGTGTTCGGGTCAACAGTTCCGACCGCGCATCATCGATCGACTGGGACTCGCCAGTATCCTCGTCGGTATCTGTGTCGGTGCTCTCCGCGGACTGTCCGAGCAGTTCCTCGGGCAGCGTGAGTTCTTCCTCTGAGAGATTGTAACTCGCGGGATAGGCGGTGGTCAATTCCGAGCGGATTGTCGACAAGAGCGTCTCATCTGTGGCACCGAGATAGAAGCGCACCGGCGTTTGGTTCCCCTGTGTAAGCGCGAGAAACTCGAACGTGGGTGCATTTTTCAAAGGATGGTATTTGACCTTCCAGCCAGACTTCAGTTTGCGTAGGCCGGCGAGGCGAGAGATGATATCGTTGGGGGTGACACGTTCGTGGGCTGGTTCAATTCGAATGTAGCGACGAGTAGTTGTCATGGGTGTACTGTGATTCCTGTAATTTCGTGCGTTAGTTGGTGGTCGGTGCAGTGTATTCGTGAGCCTGTTCGAGCAGTGATTGCGGAATGTCGTACTCTGCGGCGCGTCCATCCGCAAGCAAATAGGAAACATCGCTCGTGTCAAGCGCATTCTGCTCGATCAAGTACTCCCACGGGTCGAGATCTTCGTCGAGCACGTGGACGGCAAATTCATCGACATGCAGCTGAATGCGCTTCTTCCACTCATTGACGAGCAGCAAACTCTCCGAGTGGGTCCCGTCTTCACCGGTCTGTGCAGAGGCAATGAATCGCTGTTCGTTATGCGTGAGATCGTGAGCAGCGATCATCTCCTCGCTCACTGATTCGTGCCGGAAAATCTGCTTGATGTTACAGAGGTTGTAGATTTCGCGAGCTTTCTCGAGCGCGTCTGCAGACTGCTCGGTTGACTCAACTAGGAACTCGTCTACTGTCTGGGAGATCAGCGTCAGTCCGGTGTTGAAGTGGCGACTATGCCGGATGAAGAGGTCGATCAGATCCGTCGTGGCTGCTCGACGCAAGAGGTAGTGTGCCTCATCGATTGTCACCTGTGTCCGGCGATCACTGCTTTGAGCCCGCTGGTAGATCCAGTCGAACATCACGTGCATGAACAGCGGTGCTTGCCCTGTATCGGAGAACATCGACATGTCGATGGTCACGAGTCGATTGTCGAGTTCGACGTTCGTCCGGCCGTTCAGATTCGCGTTCTCACCGCCTTCCTGGAAGGCTTCGAGTCCGAGCAACAACTGGTAGGCGAGTCGTTCGTCCGTGTCTCGGAATCGATCGGCGATATCCTGGACTTTCGAGGCAACTCTTCGCTTGTCGGCATCAGGATGATAGTCGAGGAACTCTGTGGGATCATCGCCATCGGTGATGTGTTCGAGGATATCGATGATATCCCCGATTATTGGACTCGTGTTTTCGTGGGTTACTGGATCCTCGGTGATTCCGTACTGGTAATAGGAAAGCAAGACGGCACGCCGAAGAATGCCCTCCTGTTCATTTGAGAGGGCTTGTCCGTCACCCGAAGCAAAATGCAGTCGGAACAACTCCATCACCGACCGGTACTTCTTGAGGAACGGATCTTCAACCACGTCGTCGATCCCGCGACGAATCTCGAGTGGGTTGATCGTATTCTCGCCACCAAACCGAATGACTTGCCCACCGAGATCCTCGGCAAAGTCGACGAAATCAGCCAGTGGATCCAGGACGAGAAGCTCGATCTCGGGATCCATCATCATGCGATGGAACATCTCGTACTTCTCGGCGAATGTTTTCCCTGAGCCCATCTCTCCTGCAATCACCTTCGAATACGAGGAAAACCGATACCGATCCAGAAGAACGGGCGTATGCGTCCCGTCGAACCCGTAGTAGACGCCCTCGTCATCGGCCAGTGCTGGCTCGATGAATGGGAACATAGTGCCGACAGCTGTCTCTTGCATCAATTGGGTCGCCTTGATCGGGTCATTCCCGAGTGGTGCAAGAGCGTCTTGTGACTCGACTTGCCGTTTCTCGAGTGGGACTGCCTCGGTATTCGCTTTGGCGATGATCTCCAAGGCACGCTCTGTCGCCTCGTTCAATTCCTGCTTTGAATCGGCGATGATCTCGAAATAGATCGCGAAGGTGAACAGCTTCGTCTCGCCGCGAATGATATCCCAGATGAGATCGGAGACGGCCTCATGATCGGATTCGAGTTCGTGGGTATCACTCTGATTCTTTTCGTCTTTCCGATAGAGGCGAGCACGAAGTTGTGTAAGTCGATTGCGAAGTTTCCGCAGAATCTCGTGGGAATCACGCGGCCGGATGTGCTGGGTTACCCGAATGTTGTCGTGGGTTGTATAGAGGTCGTCAAGCCACCCGAGCGGAACACGCTCGGGATAGCCGTGGATTGTCATGGTCCGGACGTACTGGCCTCCGCGAACCATGTACCCCGACTCTAAGAGCCCTGATTCCTCGGAGATCTCATGTGGGGCAATGATATCCCGGTCGGCGAGCGAGCGTTCTGTCTCGTCTTGAAGTACACCGAGACGAATCTCACCGTCCTCGGCAGTTTCGAGTTCGAGGAGGTGTTTCGCTTGGGCCTGGATGTTTTCCTTCGAGAGTTCGTCGCCATTCGCTTCGAGAATGGCGGTCGCCCGATCGAAAATCTCATCATCGATCTCATCGAGTCCAGGCTCGCTCTTTAGTCCAGGAATGAGTGACCGGAGACGGGAGCCCATCGTTAGATCTCCCCCTTAGAGAATGTCGCGTGATCAAAGCGGTCGAACTCCGGTTTGACGTGATTGTAGTAGTGGTACAGGATTTCCATCGTCTCCTGGCGAGTGTTGACTAATTCAGTCGCAACGTCCGTTCGCCCGAGCTTGTCGATCACGCGGCGCTGGCGATTGTGTACTTCCCGGATGCACAGCTCGGTTTCTGCCTTCTCGTGGTTCTTGACCCATGGAAGGCGTTTGAGAATGTTCGCGCCAGCAGAGCCGATAAGCGGGAGCGTGCTTAGTTGATTGAGCACACTCCCAGTATCCAGGTTTGTCGTGACCTGTGCGGCGTTGACGCGAATAACGATATAGTAGTCGCGTGTTTTGATCCCAGAGCCGTCGATGTTGTCCTGGGCCCACTGGATGTAGTAGCGACGTCCGTACTGCAGAATTGGAGATTGTCCCCGTGCAGCAACGCTGGTGCCACCGCGAATGAACTTGTTGTAGTGTTCACCCAGGTTGAACTCCCGGGGATAGCACGGAATGGCGATCGACCAATCAAGTGCCATCAGAAAAGAGATGTAATCACTCATGACCTGCCGACGTTGCTCATAGTTGAGCGTCAACCAGTTCCGGGGTTTGACCTTCACGAGTCCAATGTAATCGTCACCATCAACGGCAATCCCATCATCACGAACATAGTCAAAGCCAAGCTGGGCTTGCGTCGTCGTTTGCTTGTTGAGTTTGTCTTCGAGGTGGAATTGGTCTCGAGCACGCGCTTCGTCACGCGCCGTTGGAAGGTCCGTGTCGATGTCTGCAAGGGCGGCATCCATCGCTCGGAGGACGTCCAAATCTGATTCAGGCCGTTCTGCATCGGTCTCAAGGTCGCGATCGGCTATCCCGAGCGCTGTCCGTACTGTGGGGCCGTCAGTGGATGGCTGTGTCGTGGCTGATCCATTGGTTGCGGTCGTGGAATCAGATTCGGTCGTCTCGGTCTCTGCTTCGTCTCGACTGGTAGCCTGTCCAGTACTGGCTGTCGAGGGTTCTGTGGCAGGCGGTGGTGAATCCATAGTGGTTACTGGTGGGAGTCGTGGTCGTCTTCCGCTTCAATCGTCTCGATGTCGAGGCCGGCGTGGCGGACACCGACCACATCTTGGGTTTTCGTCGTTTCCGTGGCGGGTCGCGTTCGCCGATTTCGGTACGTGGTAGTTCCGAGGTAATAGTGTACACAGGCTCGTGCGTAGCTCAGCGGGCGTTGTGCAGCAGGCGTGATGAGGAGGATCACGACACCGAGGGCAAGCGCAATCCCGGTGGCAATAAGAAAGAGATCACCTGAAGCACCGAGACTCTGGGCAATGCCGAGGCCGAGAAAGGGAAGAACGAGTGCTTCGCCAATATCGCGGGCGGTCAGACCAAAGATGAGCTTTGTGTTGATGATCTGGCCGGCGATTGGGAACGTTTCCATTTGATATTATCTTATGCTGTGACTAGTTAATAATTACCCCATGTGTCGGCTTTTGTTTTATTTCTCACTAACACTAAGGTATTATGCAAATCAGGATATGGGGCCCAGAAGCCACGGCATACTAACGAGATAAACCCGACACGATCGATGCTCTTTCGAGTAATCGTTGACCCCGTTCGGCAGCAATCTAGATCAGTATATTCTTCTATGGGTCAAATATATACTCTTCGGGCACGAAGGATCGCATATGTCCAATCCCGGTCATCCAGATGATACAGATGCTATTGAGAAGGAGCGACAGCGATGGAATCAGGGGTCCTCGACACGTGATCGTGTCTACGACACAGCCATCCAATTGTACGAGCCAGCAACCGTTGACGACGTTGCGAGCCGTGCTCATTGTTCAGAGGGAGCTGCGCGAGAACACTTAGAATGGTTGAGTGCCCGTGGAATTGTCGAACCAATTGATGGGCGGCCGAAACAATACCAGAGAAATCACGCCTACTTCGAGTGGGTTCGTGCGAACGAGCTGCGCCGTGAACACACCGATGCTGAACTCGAGACTAAGCTTTCGGCCCTCGTTGCAGAAGAGCAAGCGTATCGTGAGCAGTACGGTGTTGCTGACCCAGGACAGATTGACGCACTAGCGGAAGCGGACTATGATTCGCTTGAGACGGTCTGGGAAGACATCGGTGACTGGAAAACGATTCGTCGTGACCTTCGGATTATTGAACGGGCACGAAAGGATCGAGACACACTCAGCGGTGCTGGAATCGTTGGGTAGTCTGGATGGACGAAACTGACACTGGTCCTCTTGATGAGGACGTTTTGCGGGCAATTCGGGGGCGATTACTGCAGGACGACCGGTTCACACATGTGACGTTTGAACCGTCTTCAAATCGAGTTCGGAACCTTGGCGCGGAGTATGATCGATCCCTTTTTCCTGATCACATTCAGGGTGCTCGACTCGATATCCGGTGGTATATTGGCGGTGATTTTTCCATCCATTATAGTGAAGAGTGGCAAGATGGAACACAATGGGAGTGCCGATGGGATCGGCATCCAAAGCCAGTCGGACGAACGCACTTTCACCCCTCACCGAATGCTGGACAGGCGACAGCAGCAGACTTTCCGAGCGACTATCGCGATGTCCTTTCAATTGTGCTTGCATATGTTGCTCAACGGATCGAAGCCCTCTGGAGTTAACCCTAAAAACGCTCCAGCACCGACAGAGCATGTGACCACCTTACAGACCTACTCCCGCTTTTTGCACTAAGCAGAACTAAGAGAGTCTAGCTAGCATCTCAAATTATCTAAATCCTTTTATTTTCTCATTGAAGGACGATTTTGGATAGCTCATGAATATTTCCTAATGTGGATTCTACACAGGTCGAGAATTCCATTTTATCGTGATAGAACCACCTTACAAGATTGTGCTAGGAATGATTACGTAACAACCCGATATACGACGTAGAGAGCAATCAGAATCAGCAGCAGGAAAACGAAAATGAATATTACTTCGGGGCCACCAGGAAACGTGAATAGGATTTCTTCCATAATGAGCACTTTTTTCACCGTACATATAAGTTTTCTGTGGCTGTAGATGGTTTGAATGATTTGCACTACGATTGACGCACAAATTCTTTCGGGCGTACCGATGTAGTTGCACTGCCGCTTATACTGCCCAGCGGCAGTAAATCCGCTAAATCGGCCAAATTTGCGAAATCGACCACACTGCAGTCG
>NZ_JBXGLH010000081.1:0-244 GCF_056892285.1 Haladaptatus sp. HS23
CAGTTTGATGAAGTTTGTGACCGAAGCAATGGTGGGGTCTAGTAACATCTTACGGTAGGTTTCACCAGCATAAGGCCAGCGTAAATCAATCCGAGCATCTTCAAAGATATACCCAGAGACTTCTTTAAGGCCAGTGTAACCTACTTGAGATAGGTTCATGCGACTGGTTGCTGAGTCTTCGCTGGCGACACCTGTTGGCTTTACAACGATGTCGTCATCACTCATATAATTTTAATATCCTCTT
>NZ_JBXGLH010000015.1:0-84772 GCF_056892285.1 Haladaptatus sp. HS23
CACCAGTCCGAATCAAAACACCGACGAACTAATGCACCAGATCGAGGGTATGTTCGTCTAACGTGCGAAGTCAAGTAACTAGACAGTGCCGCGGGGACTAAAATGGTAGAATTCTGAGAAAATTCTTATCTTGTTATACTCCAAAAACCAATCTAAGTGCTCGAAAAGGAGGCATACTGCCCGCGATGTGAAAAAGAACAGCCAGTGGTTAAGACGGTAAGCTGGCAGTCAGATATGTGTCGAGTGTGTAGTACGCCGATTGAGACTGAGTGAATTGACCCTTCTGCTTCAGGAATAAAATAATGGAGGGATTAATCTAAAGCGAAGAATGGATCAGGGTGATGGCTCCAGATCCGGTGATGTCAAAGCACCCTCGCTACATGCAATCATTAAACATTCTGTGGTAAATGCTTTGTGGCAGATTAAGTGAAAAAGTTAAGTGTATTCGAAATATAGTAAGTATGTAAATATTACATAAAGCAATAATCGTTCAGTTTAGAAATATCGTTGTATTGTGAGTCAAAGAGATCATACCTAGTCTCTCCCTTTCAACTTGATATGGGATTTAGTAAACCGGCTCGAGTCAAGCCCGAGACACTCGGCCTCAAAATGGAGGCAATTTTTCACGGGAGAGTAGCTTTGAAGTACTTTGGGATACTTCTTATAAATGCTGTGTGCCTGGATCGGTGTGGCACAGCTCCATGATACGAGATATTTGCTACATCGATTTTCCTCAAGTATGGGCACACAGCAATTGACATTCTCCCAGCGCTCAAGCGCGAGGATTACTCTGTGGGTGGTCTGTAATGCCAACTTCTCCAATTGTGACATCTATGTCTTTCACTCCAGATGAACATCGCTCTGTAACGAGATCATCTTGAACACAGCGAACACGTGCGATTAGTACCCAAAAATAGCCACCACGATAATTACTGAATATATCTATATTAAAATAAAATGGTCTGTAAACACAGGGAGAGAAGGGTCAAGTCAGTTCATCCATCTCTTAGCGCGTCGAAATCACCAAGGCATATTCGCTCTGTCAAAAGACAGCAATTACCTGCCCTGTTCCAATGGCAAACAAAATGACTCCAATGATGAACAGTAAGTGATTCATCGTGATTTGTGATCGTGTGATCTCCATGTGAAATCAAACCACGATACAACCTATTGTTATGCGTATCCTGATCAAGAAGAGCAGGTTACTAGTCCCCTTGAGTGTGAAAACTTGTAGCCGATATACTCGAATCCAATAGTTGGTAAAGGAGTTCAATCACATCCGGGATGATATCTTGATACGGTGGTATCTCTGGTTCAGATTCATGTTCCTCAGTTACGGTCATTGATCGCTTCGACTATTGGCTCATCTGTAGTTTGGGTTTCGTATTTCTACTGTGGAAGAACTACTCATATCCCAGAGATTATTTTATTAATACCCAATTTTCACTTTTAGTATTGACAGTACCAAAATTACATCTTACTGTGAAATTTTCTCTCCGTCGCATAATCTGTTCTAAGTTCAAGCAATCTACAACTACTCAGTGCGAATCAGGAGCTGTCTCACTGCTATCGAGATGGTTAGGCGTTCAAATATCGGAAAGTATATCAGAGTGGGTGTAAGTAATTGAATAACAACATAACCGTGAGTAGTTTACTACAAACACAACTGAGACGGCTTAGCAGAGGTGGTGAAGATGTCGTTCTCTGATCGGCTAGGTGCGGGAATCATCAAGCACAGTCGGCTACTTATTGTAGCACTGCTTGTTTTTTCATTGATTCTCGGATCGGGTGCGTCGATGGTAGGACAATCATCTTCTCTGGATTCGTTTCAAAGCGATAGCAGCCAAGCAGCAAAGGCCCAGAGTTATATCAACGAAAATTTTTCAACGAGATCAAACAACACAACGAGCGTTCAAGTAATTGTTCGGGATAACAATACGCTATCAAAAAGATCTCTCCAAAACCAGATCAAATTACAGCGAAGACTGAGGAATAACAGCACAGTAAACGAGACTCTTACAGATGAGTCACCAACAATCGGTATTGCAAATATTCTCGCTTCGACGGTTTTTCAGCTAGATAAGGCTCAAGAACTCAAATCGAAGGCTGATGACCTCCAGCAACGACGAGAAAACCTCACAGAGTGGGGCAAGCAACTTCAAAATCGCTCTGAGCAGCTTAACGAGAGCAAGAAGGAACTTCAGCAACGGGGCGAACGTCTGAAAGAACGCGGTGAGGAGTTACAGGCACATGGCGAAAAGATCCAGCAACGGTCTGACGAACTCAACGAGAGTAAAGAAAAACTTCAACAGCGTGGAGAAACGCTCAAGGAAGCAGGTGAAAGCCTCCAGCAACGCGCACAACAGCTTCAACAGCGGTCCGATGACTTCAACGAGAGCAAAGCACAACTACAAGCAAAAGGCCAGGAACTCCAAGAACGAGCTCAACAGCTCAATGAAAGCAAAGCACAACTGCAGGCAGAGGGTCAAGAACTGCAAGAACGGGCCCAACAGCTCAATGAGAGCAAAGCTCAGTTGCAAGAGCGTGGCCAAGAGCTCCAACAGCGCGCACAAGAACTCAATCACAGTCGGGCTGAACTCGAACAGCGCAGAGCAGAGTTACAAGAGCGTGCCGACGAATTGAATCAGACACAGCAAGAACTGATCGTACGCGGTCAAGAGCTGGAAGAACGACAGGCTACGATTGAGGAGGCTCATCAAAACGGGACTCTGAATGACACGGAATACCAACAACAGCTTGCTTCCCTCCGCGAAAAACAAGCCGAATTAGAATCTAACCGAGCTCAGCTCGAGAATGAATCAATTGCTCTCCAACAGGATCAACAGGAGCTCACCGAAGATGCTCAACAGCTTGAGCAGCAGGCAACCGAACTCAAATCAGACCAAGCAGAGCTCAAAGAGCAATCTGAGCAACTTAAGCAGAAAGGTGAACAGCTGCAAGCTGATCAAGCAGAACTCAAAGAGCAATCTGAGCAACTCGAGCAGAAAGGCGAACAGCTGCAGGCAGACCAGGCTGAGCTCAAAGAGCAATCTGAGCAATTGAAACAAGAAGGTAAAGAATTACAGGAAGCCTCTATCGAGCTCAAACAGGATAAAGAAGACCTGCAGGCGAAGCAGGCCGAGCTCAAAGAGGACTCTCAAGAGCTCAAAGAGCGTGGCCAACAACTCAAAAAAGATTCTCAGCAACTCCAAGCAGAGTCTGAAAAACTGAAAAAAGCTCAGACGGAATTGGAGAATGATTCTGAACAACTCAAAGAAGAGGGTAAACTGCTTCAGAACCAGTTCGAAGAGTTTGAAGAGGCTCAAAAATCCCTAAAAGAGGATGGTCAAGAGCTCAAGAACGACCAACAAAAGCTCCAGAACGGAACCAATTTTACGCTTTCCAAACAACTGGCGATTCTTAAATCCCATAATCAGTCGGAGATCGATAACGCGACTACGACTGTTCTCGCAGAAAACGCCAGCTTTGGTGGTTCCAGTGCTGGTGGCAGTGGTGCTTTCGCGTTCATGCCAACCAGCTATAAAGCTGGCAGCACAGATTCAAATGCGACGATGATCATTGTCTCCCAAAAGGGAGGAAGCAGTACCAGTAGCCAGTCGGCAAGCGATCGGATCATGAATTCGCAGCTTGTTATACAGACGATCGCACATGAACAATTCGACACGAAGCAATCAAATGCGCTTGTCTTCGGTACCGGTATTATCTCTGATGAAACCCAGCGCTCGATGAGCGACAGTATTCTGATTGTCGGCCCTCTGGCGGTGATCTTCGTTCTCGGTGTGCTGATATTTGCCTATCGGGATCTTCTCGATATCATCTTGGGGCTCTTCGGTATCGCCCTCGTCCTCGTTTGGACGTTCGGCTTTATGGGCTGGGCAGGTATTAACTTCAATCAGATCTTCATCGCAGTGCCGGTGTTACTCATCGGGCTGTCGATTGACTATGCTATTCACGTCTTTATGCGACATCGTGAAGAGCGAGACCGCACTGAGGGCGTGACAGCATCGATGAGAGATACGTTATCGAGTCTGGGTATCGCGTTGATCCTGGTGACCGTTACTGCAGTAATCGGGTTTCTTTCGAACCTTGTTAGTGACGTACCCCCGATTCGGCAGTTTGGTATCGTGAGTTCGGTTGGAATTACGGCCGCACTCATCATCTTCGGTGTACTGATTCCGGGTATTAAAATCGAGCTCGATTCATTCTTAGAAGCTCGTGGTTGGGATCGGCAAAAGAGGGCCTTTGGGACCGGCGGTGGACGGCTTGGTGCGATACTCGCCGGGGGTGCGACAGCAGCTCGCAAAGCACCACGTATCGTACTTGCTATCGCCGTAATTCTCACCGTTCTTGGTGGCGTTGGCGCATCACAGGTCGACACAAGCTTCTCACAAGAAGACTTCCTGGCGAGCAATCCTTCAGGAGTAATGACCGAGTTACCAGAGCCATTCGCTCCGGGTGAGTATACAGTGAAGTCTTCACTGGAATATGTGAACAACAACTTCCTCCGTCAGGACTCGAATGCGGAGATACTGATACGTGGGGACATAACACAGCCAACGACACTCAAAACAGTCGAAAAGGCGGAAAATGAGGCAGCGAAAAAAGACTCGACAGTTGTTCTATCGAATGGAGAGCCGGACATCCAGAGTCCGCTATCGGTTATGCAGTCAGTCGCAAAGGAGAACGAATCGTTCAAAACAACATTCGAGAATGCAGATACCAACGGGGATAATGTCCCTGACCGTAACCTGAAATCAGTATATGACAGTCTATTTACGGTTGCACCAGACCAAGCGAAAGGTGTCCTCTACCGGACAGATGGCGGTCAGTACAAAGCAATCCATATGACGGTCTCAATTAAGGGCAGTGCTAGTGATGATGCCGTCAGCAAACAGATGAAAACCGTTGCAGGTACTATCGAACAAAGTAGTAATCTCAGCTCAGTCGCAACGGGCCAGTCGATCATCTTCAAGATCGTTCAAGATCAGCTGCTCAACTCTGTCATCGAGAGTCTCTTGATCACACTTGGTGCAACATTCGTCTTCCTGATGATCACATACTACTTCCTGCATGGGAGTGCGACGCTTGGGTTCATCACGATGCTCCCAGTGGCGTTCAGTGTCTCTTGGATCCTTGGAACGATGTTCGTCCTCGGGATCCCGTTCAACGTGATCACCGGGCTAATCACCAGTCTCACAGTAGGACTGGGCATCGCCTACAGTATTCATCTCAGTGAGCGCTATATCCACGAACTCGACGAGCAGGCGTCCGTGTGGGTTGCGATGCGTAAGAGTGTCACTGGGACTGGAGGGGCACTTCTCGGCAGTGCGGCGACGACCGTTGGTGGCTTTGGTGTCCTTGCGTTCGCCATTTTGCCACCACTCCAGCAGTTCGGCATCATTACAGGGCTTACTATCATCTACTCGTTCCTAGCGAGTGTCTTTGTGCTTCCAAGTCTTCTTGCCCTCTGGACCCGGTATTTGGGTCCCGGTGGTGCAACGACTTCTGAATCGGCAGATAAATCCACTATCGACGATGTAGGTGTAACAAATGACTAACCCAACACAGGCTGATGCGGCTGCCGCACTTCAGCGGCTTGGACTCTCAAAGTATGAAGCATTAGTCTTCTGTGCTCTGCAACCGATCGAAAAGGCGACTGCAAGTGAAATCGCGAATAATAGCGATGTGCCTCGCTCACAAGTGTATGGCGCTGCTGAAGGGTTGGAAGACTCAGGACTCGTGGATGTTCAGCAGTCCAGTCCACAACAATTCCGGGCAGTGGGGCTTGATGAGGCACGTGCACATTTACAGGCACAACTCGAACGTGAGCAAGATCGTGCGTTTGATGCACTCAGTTCCCTGCAACAACAACCGATCGACGAAGCTGAAACCCAAGAGGATATCTGGACAATCAAGGGTCAAAAGACGATTAGTGATCGTGTCGCTCAACTCATCAGCAGTGCGAACCAGCGGATTATTTTTGCCGCTCGCGAACCGTCAATGGTAACCAAGGATATAACTGATGCACTTCGATGCGCGAAAGCTGCAAATGTTGACATTCTCATTACAAGTGGAAACCCAGCCGTTTGTGAGCTCTTTGAAGACCGAAATCTGGAAGCGCATCACACCTCGATCAAGCCTAAAGATGGGACTGACGATCGGAGCGGACGAGTTCTAGCAATCGACTCAAATATTATCCTGATGAGTGTCCTTGTCCCAGCCCAGCGGGATGAGACGCAGAACGAAGTTGCCTTCTGGAGTGATGGTACGGGGTTTGCGAGTATCTTGATCAGCCTTCTGGAGACTTGGTTTTCGAAATTCATCGAGGCGTGACATCCTCCCCGCCGTTAACGGTGGGGGAAAATCGCATTGAATTCTAGGTGCAATAGTGGAAAAAGATATACGAGCAAAGAACCGATGGCTACCCATGTCTAATAGATTCACGACTGAATGGCTCCATCTCACCGATGACGAAACCATTCTTTGGAAAGGTCATCCCAGTCTCTATCTAAGCGCTCCATCGATTATCATAAGTCTGTTACTTGTAGTCGGCGGTATTGGATTGATGGCGTGGCTCCCACGTGATTCAATTATCTGGTGGATTGGTCCTATCCTCTCTATCGGAGGAATAATCTTCCTTGGATTCACGTATCTCCGCTGGCGAAGCCAATGGTACGTGTTGACAACGGAAGAGGTATACAAGAAAAGCGGGCTGCTATCGACAGATGTGGTGCAGATTCGTCTTGGGCGTATTCAGAACACGACCTTTTCACAATCATTCCTCGAGAAATTGCTCGCACATGGCGATGTGACGATTTATACGTCCGGCAGTAGTACGATTGATCTTGTATTCAAGGATATTCCAGAGCCTCAAACCGTCAATCGTCTCCTTACTGAACAGCTTGATCAGGTTAATTAACTCCGGATCAAGCCCGGTCTTCTCGCTTCAAAAGCGTCTGCTAGGGGACAGGATCGCAGTCAAGAAAAAGTTTGAGGCGTGGACGAATTAGAAATGTCACAAGTCTGCCAGCTGTGAATCGACTCGGGGCATTCTCCTTGCACTTCTGTAAAGAAACAGTTCGTCGCGAGGACTCGTTGACGTGCCCGGGTGGTTTCAAGGTACACGCTGATTTGGTGGCATCGGAATCCTTTCTGAAACGGCAGAATGAACAGCGAGTCAGAAAATTATCCACCTCCACGACCTAACGGACGTGGAATCTCCTTTGGGGTATCGGCCAGCGTCCTTCGAGGTTTCAACCCGTACTTTCACAGGAACCTGCGATACAACGAGGGAACCTTACAATTTGACTCCCGTGATAGGATTGTGGCCCGGTCAAACAGGCCTCATCTCAGACCGAGTCATCGGCATACGTGTGTTCTCTGGTATGACTCACTCCCTAGGAGTAGCAGATAAAAACGGGCAGTACGGAAGCGCATACGTACCGATGTGCGAGATCTGCCCTGGCCATCGATGACGGTGTGTCGGCCTGGCCTATCGTTCAATCTTCGCCTGAAGCAAAGGTCTGCACTACAATCTCTTGTCAACATCCGATAGCCATGAGAAATCGAACACGTTCTAACGAATGGTCCCCGAGAACTTCCTAGTAGGCCAACGACAACGAGACACCACTACAGAATGACTGTTTTTCTGTATCAATACATTTATCCGACAGTATTGACGGAATCACTGGTATCGGAGCATATCTTCGATCGCGAGTTGAAGATACAGAGTAATCCGAGAATACGGTTTCACAGCTTTATCTACAGAAGGTAGTGACAGGGAGTCCGTTCGTTCTATCGGGATTGAAAAGTGGAGCAGGAGACGGTAGTATAGAATCAGCGCTCCGAATACCACTCCATTTTTCTGTTGTCCTTCTTGTGCTGTCCGTTATTCTCGACCACCTCTTCTAGCTCCACGATGCGCTGTTGAAGTTCGTCAATCTCCTCGGTAAGCGTGCTAACTGTTTCGCCGAGAGCCCCAATTACTTTCCGCGTTTCGGTCTCAATACCCCGTGTCGCTTGAATCTCGTTCAACTGCTGAAGTAATTCCTCATGTGAGTCTGCCATAGGATGAGTTTGAATAGGACTGGTACAAACCCTTTGATGTGATATTCATGAATAAACAACCACGGATCGGGTGACCGGCGGCTTTTCTAATTCCTTCAGTTCAACACCCCGTGCTTCGCAGTATGCACGGATGAGGTCGGACGGTTTACGCTGCGCACCGACCCGCACAGGCTCCAACCTCACCGATGGCTGGGTTTTGCGAGTGCGGTAATTATCGTCCTGTTCATCGTCACTCGATATACGCCGAACGCCACGCCATGCAACGTTCACGCTCGCGTTCCGGTCGGAATGGTCCTGTTGAAGCGAACAGTCGTCGTTCAGGCACGTGAACCGGCCTTTCCGACGAGTACCACGTTCACTTGTTCGTACAAGTGGACCCGTCTCACAGTCCTTTAGAAGTCGCCAAGCAATTCAAGGGGTACTGGGGAAAGACGATACTGGAATGACACCCTGAGCTGAAAGAGGCATACTTCTGGGGGAGTGGTCTGTGGAAAGACGGCTACTACGTCGGAACAACCGGAGATATTTCGGATGATGTAGTACAACGGTATATCGACGAAACCCATCACGCATGAATGGACGAATCAGTGTACGCGATTCACCCACGGGTCAGGTAACCCGTGGAACTCTCGCTATATTTTCTTTAGAAACCACGCAGACAGCGCTCATTTGGTACAAGGACTCGTGAGGGTGCCTTCCAAACTCCCTCACGAAATGTCGAGTAAGCTAATGTCTTCGTGATCTACCCGACAATAGGTTGTCATGGGCAAATAGTTAAATCTTTTGTGGTCTCGGTAAGGTTGACTGTGAGTTTCAACTCGATCTGTTGCTTTTCTGTTTTTATTTGTCCGTAGGAGGCACTCCAAAGAATGGACAATTATTTGCCAATATCTGGGTTTATACTCACACAATGTTCGTGAGTGGTTGCCCTCACTAAATACCGGGATGGTTAGGCAGATCAGACTTCTCCCGACGACAATGACTCTGGACTGGATTATAATACCGGTTTGCATATTGGCAAAACACAGTCCACATGACCGTGATCCGGATTTTCTCTTGCCCCACGCGGCCTGAACGAAACCGCAATTGAGATCCGTTACGTGGGAACTTTATTCTTCGTCCCTACTTTTTGAGGAATATCGAGATAGGACCAGATGTATACACTAATCGTGTATGTCCTGTTTTATACTCGGATAGTCATAGTTCTACGACAATATTATCCTGAACAGCGCAAACGCACTCGATTGGCAACTGGAAGAAACCATCCTCATCTGAAACTATTTCTATCTCCTCCTGATCGATTTCACTATCTGGTATTGTCAGAAAATTCAAAACCGTTCCCGTTTTTGTATTTGTTGTAATATCAGAAACTTCTCCAATAATGGTGCCTTGCGTTTCAACTACTGTCTTCCCAATTAAATTCATGGCGAAAACCTCTGTCATTCACTCCGAATATTAAAAGTACTAGTACAAGTAATCCCCACATCCACTTTTCTGTTATGAATTCTGACAAGTGCCAAGGCTACAATATTGGTGAAGTCGAAAGCACCACATATCCGAGGACGATCCTCCACGGAATCAAAGAAACGCTCAATTACCTTGCCTTCCTTCTGTAGACGAACGGCGACCCCTGTGCGAGCGTCACGTCGAGACTCGCTCCCCCGTTGGACCGTCTGTAGGTGACGGACCAATCGCCGTAGTTGGCGACCTCGACCAGAACACCGTCACCGATGCGCGTATGAGAAATCCTGAGGTCAGGTGCGATGGGACCACCGCTGGCATCTGGCGAGGAAACCAACTCGGCGAAATCGTCGGTCCGCTCGCCCCAGGTGAAAGGAGCATCATCGACCTGCCAATCGTCGGGATATGTCACAGCGAGTGAATCAGATTCATTCACGAGGTCATCAACAAGTTTGCGGACACCACCTGTCTCGACCTCGCCAACATCGACACCGAGTCCCAGCACCTCCATATTCCGCTTCAAGCGAAGTCAAAAAGGTGGTACGCTCGTAGGTGGCTTACTTCGGTGGTGCGCCACCGACGGCGTGCATGTACTCGTCGATTTTCTTCGCTATCCTCTCTGCAAACGCATCGGTGTTAATATCTGAATCCAGTTCGAGCAGTTCGACTTCGTCGGGGTGTTCCCTTATTGACTCGAAGAGTCCTGCATCCGCGTCCGGGTCGTCGAAGTCTTCGCCCTCGACGTCAAGCATGGAACCCCACCGAGCGGTAACGCAAGCGTCGTTGGGCCGGATGCGTCGTTGAGTTTCTCAGGACGATTCGTCCAAGTTCGCCGTTCTCCTCGGCAGTGGTCTGCATCAGCGTTATCTGTGGATTATGGATGTGGAACTGTCGCCCTTCGAATTCCTCAGGGACTGAATCAGGAAGCCCGAAGTTGACCATATCGAGGGTACCCGTGGAGACGACTTGTGGGATTCCAACGTCTCCTGCCGCTTCAAGACGCTCTGGACCGGCGTTCAACACACCACCGACCAGTTCGTCTGTCCACTCGGTCGTGGTGACGAGCCTCAACGCGGATAGCCACTAAGCCCATGACGCTCACTGTCCGTCAGCGACGAGAAAGTTGTCTGCGGCTGCTTGCAAGAGCGACAGTCGACTTGCGATTCAATGTTTGCACGCCCAATCATAATCTATATCAATAGACATCCAAGGGAAAGGGAATCCCATTGCAGATATTGATATGCTCCCGCGCCGAAAGACGCGGGAATCCACGAAGTAGATAGTAAGCTTGCGCGTTTCCCCAGGAGCGACGGACGCTTTCGCGTCCTCCCTCACTGGTTCCCGTCCAATTATGACCAAGGATGTGGCATTGCGCCCGTTAAACCTGTAAAGGGGTATTCGTGCTCAGCGATGATTTGTCAGACTCGCGTTTCAAGCGCGAACACCCCAGGCCGTGACTGTAAATTCGAGTTCTTCATACTGGGGACTTTCTTGACTTGTTAACGATGAATCAATTAGGACAGAGCGTAGTCGTGACTCGACAGATGGTCTCCACAGGGCACATAAGAGGGGCCATACGCCCCACAGGGAACGGAAAAACGAGGATAGTCGACAGAGATGCTGATCGATAGTACCGTCAAACTCTTTGTGGTCGACAGCTCTCCGGTTAGTCGCTCATGCCTTCGCTGTTGGTGGACTGAACGTCGTCGAGAACGGTCGGTTGATCCACATTGTCCTCGGGATAGTAGCACGCAGCCATGTGGTCTTCCTCACGAGCCTCGTCGAGGCCGGGTTCCTCGCGTCGGCACTCCTCGGACGCTTTGGGACACCGAGGGGCGAACGTACATCCTGTCGGGAGGTCGACGGGGTTCGGCGGTTCCCCGTCGAGAAGTACCCGCGTCCGGTCGATGGAGGGGTCTTTCGCAGGTGTCGCCGACAGAAGCGAGTTCGTGTAGGGGTGTTTCGGCTTGTCGGCGATACGGTCGACGTCCCCCGTCTCGACGAAGCGACCGAGATACATGATTCCCAGTCGGTCGGAGACCTGAACGAGACTGGCCAAGTCGTGAGAGATGTAGATGATTCCGATGTCCTCCGTATCGGCGAGTCGTCGGAGCAGATTGAGGAGGTTGACCTTGAGTGAGACGTCCAACATCGAAGCGGGTTCGTCGCAGATGAGGAAGTCGGGGTCGACGATGAGCGCCCGAGCGATTGCGACGCGTTGACGTTGCCCCCCAGACAGTTCGTGTGGATACTGGTCGAGGAACTTCGTTGCGGGCGTCAAGCCGACCGTTTCGAGCGTCTCCGTGATCGCCTCGATCTTCTCGTCGGTTCGATAGTCGTGGATGGTGAGCGGTTCACCGACGAGGTCGCGGACGGTCTGTCGAGGGTTCAACGAGTCGAACGGGTCCTGAAAGATTATCTGAAGGTTCCGGCGGAACTCCTTCATGTTCCCATCTTGGTAGTGCTCGTGCGATTTGCCGTTGAACGTGATTTCACCGTCGGTCGGCTGTGTGAGCAGCGCGATAGTCTCACCGAGTGTTGACTTTCCGCAACCGCTCTCGCCGGCGATACCGAGGATTTCAGACCGACGGACGGACAACGACACCCCGTCGACCGCCCGCACGTGATTGGGCTCATGGCCACGGAATTTGCTCACAAGGGACTGGCTCTGTTCATACCACTTTTCGAGACCCTGCGTTTCGAGGATGACCTCCCCGGTACCGGCGTCTTCTTTCTCGTCGACGGTGATTCCCCACGTCTCCGGTTCCTTCGCATTGCGTCGCATCGTCGCGGCTTTCGCGACGTGGTGACACGCCGACCGGTGATTTCGGTTCGGGAGGTCGACGAGGTCTGGATGGGATTGTCCGCACTCCTCCGTCGCGAACGGACACCGGTCTTTAAAGACGCAGGCCGTCGGTTCTCGGTTGAGGTTTGGCGGCGACCCGGGAATTGAGACCGGTTCCTCGCTAGATTCTATCTCCGGGAAGGAGTTCTTGAGCCCCATCGTGTAGGGGTTCGTCGGGTTAACGAGGACGTTGTCCATGCTCCCCTGTTCCATCACCTTCCCGCCGTAGAGGAGGGACAGTTCCTCGCAGGTTTCCGCGATTACACCAATTTCGTGTGTGATGAGCAACAGCGAGCTATCCATCCGCTCTTGGATTTCGAGTATCTTATCGATGATCTTGTCCTGAACGATGACGTCGAGTCCGGTCGTCGGTTCGTCGGCGATGATGAGATCCGGTTCGAGCGCGAGCGCCATGGCGATAGTGACGCGCTGGCGCATCCCGCCGCTGAACTCGTGTGGATAGTCGTCGATACGACCCGGGTCGAGTCCGACGAGGTCGAAGAGTTCACGGACACGCTCTTGTGCCCCTTCCTTCGTAACGTTGCGGTGCGTCTGGATGGCTTGTCGTATCTGTGCCCCCGTCGACATCACCGGGTCGAGGGAGTCCATTGCGCTTTGGGGAATGTATGCGATCTCCTCCCACAGCACGTCACGACGTTCGCTCGGCGACAACGAGGTCAGTTCGCGGCCCTTGAACTCGATGGATCCCGCATCGACGTGTCCGTTGTCGGGGAGCAGGCCGAGAATCGCCTCCGCAGCGGTCGATTTCCCGGACCCAGACTCCCCCGCGAGGCCGTAGTTGACACCCTCGTCGATGCTGAACGAGATGCCGTTGACGGCGTGGGTCTCTTTGTCTCCGGTTCTGTACGTGACTTCGAGGTCTTCGACGTCTATGAGAGTCATTTGTCTGATCGTATCTCCGGGTTGATTATCTCCTCGTACGCGCGTCCGATGAGGAACACCGATGTCGTCACCGCCGCAATCGCGAGTGCCGGTGGGAGAACCCACCACCAAGCGACGCGGAGGTTCCCCGATTCGAACACCTGCCTGAGCATTCGCCCCCAACTCGTCGTCGAGGGGTCACCGAAGCCCAAGAATGCGAGACTCGCCTGCGCGGCGATGCTCCACGAGACACCGTATGCCGTGTAGAGAAAGCCGATGGGCAACACGTTCGGTGCGACGTGGACGAACATCGTCCGGAAATCGGAGGCACCGCTCGCACGTGCCGACTTCACGAACGTCCGCTCCCGGACGGTAAGCACCTCGGAGCGGACGACCCGCGCGGGCATCTTCCAGAGGAATCCCGCGAGGATGAACGTGATCAGCCAGATGTTGGGCGTGACGAACGTCAGGAGCAAGAGGGCCATCGGCATAAATGGCAACGAGAACGTCAGGTCCGTGAGCCGCATCAGCAGTTCGTCGACCCAACCGCCGAAATATCCGGCGAACAGACCGACCAAGAACCCGATGATTCCCGTTCCGAGGCCGCCGAACAGGCCGACGATGAGCGTCGGTCGGGCACCGGCGAGGAACTGACTGAAGATGTCTTTCCCGTAGACGGTCGTCCCGAACGGTGCCGCCGGGTTTGGACTCTCCAATCGCATGATGGAACCGCTACTCCCGTGGACGTTGTACTCGATGGGGTCGTGCGGTGCGAGCATCGGGCCGAAGAGCCCGAGGAACACGAACACCCCGATAACGATGAGTCCGGCGAGAGCGAGTCGGTCCCGCGCGAGGAACGTCAGTTGGTCGGTGGCTTGGTCGATGCGCGACGAGGCACGCTCCTTCCAAGAGACGGTACTCATCAGACACCACCTCCGGCGGCCGAAACAGTCGGGTCGAAGTACGCGTAGAGGACGTCCGCCAGAAGGTTCGCGATGATGACCGCGAGAGCCATGATGAACACCGCCGCCTGTACTAACGGGTAATCCTGCTGTTGGATCGCGAGAACGAGGGCTCGTCCGATACCCGGCCACGCAAAGACGACTTCGAGGAGGATGAGCCCCTGGAATATCATCCCGAGACGCAGCGCGAAGTACGTGATGATCGGCAGCAGGGAGTTCCGTCCCGCGCGCAACAGCTGTTCGTTCTCCGAGAGCCCCTTCGCGCGGTGGAGTTTCAGGAACTCCGACCCCTTCTTCTCGATGACGCCGTTGCGTGCGAGCAAGAGGAAATCCCCGCTGTAGAAGAGGACGGTCACGACGAACGGGAGGAAGTAATGCCGGAGGAAGTCGACGGAGAGGTACGTATCCGCCAGTCCATCGGGCGAGGCGGTAACGCTTCGCATTCCGAACGCCGGGACGAGGTTCAGCCGATAGGCGAACAAAATGATGAAGAGGATTGCCGTGATGAACACCGGCGTCGAGCGGAGGAACGTCGTCGCCACGATGCTCGTCTTCTCGGTCTTCGACCCACGATTCCACCCGACGTACATTCCAGCGAGCGAACTCAGAATCGCCGTCGTAACGAGCGCGGGAACGAGCAGGATGAGCGTGTTCGCCAGTTTCGGAGCGAGGATGTCCATGACGGGGCGACTGCGAAGGATGGAGTAGCCGAAGTGGAACGTGAGCAGGTTCTGCAGATACGTGACGTACTGCACCCACATCGGCTGATTCAGGCCGTACAGCGACTTGATTCGGTGAACCTGGTCCTGTGTGAGGTTGCCGGACGTGACGAGCGCCTCGAACGGCGTCCCCGGCAACAGGCGGAGGACGCCGAAGATGATGGTCACGGCGATGAACGTCAACAGCGCCGCGATAGCGACCCGCTTGAGCAGAAATCGGCGGAAGCTGCTCATGCCGACACCTCCTCGTGTCGGTCGAGAACCGTCCGATACTGATCGACGATAGCCGTATCGAGGAAGATGCCGTCCACGACGAGGGAGTCGCGCTCGTCGTCATCGAACGTCTCGACAAACGTCCGTGCTCGCTCGACGTCCTCTTGTGTCGGCGTGAACACGCCGTTGAGTGTCTCGATTTGGGCGGGGTGAATCGCTTTCATCCCGACGAAACCGATTTCGCGGGCCCGCTCGGCACATGCTCGCAGTCCGTCCTCGTCTCGGAAGTCCTGATACACGGACGCGAGGGGGTCGAGACCACCGACCGCGGCGGCTTCGACCGTGGTGTGTTCGAGTCGGTCCCGAACCGAATCGGGACGACCGGTCGCACCGATGGCCTTCGTGTAGTCACCGAATCCGTACGAGAATCCAGTTACGGGGTCGAGTTTCGCCGCACAGCGTGCGATGTCGTGGGCCGCAGCGACGCCGCGTGGCGTTTCGGTGATGACGAGGAGTTCGGGCGTCCGTCCGTCCGCCGTCCGCGCGACGTTGGTAACGGTTCGGAGTTCGTCCGGCGATTCGACCATCGGAACGATGACCGTGTGGACGCCGTCGGCGGTCGTCGCAGAACGCAGGTCGGTCAACCAGTGGTTCGTGTGCGAGCCGTTGATACGGACACACACCTCCGTCGTCCCAAAGTCGGTGTCCTCAGTGACGGTAGCGATTCGCTCGCGTGATTCGGGAACCGCCCCCTCGGGAATCGCGTCTTCGAGGTCGAAGATGACGGCGTCCGCGTCGGTCGTCGCCGCTTTCTCCATCATTCCACGGTCGTCGGCCGGCGTGTACAGAAGCGACCGCCGAAGCCGGTCAGGCATCGTCACCCTCCCGTTCCGTCGCAGTGACACCGGCGTCGGCGAGTTCCCGAACGTCGGACGCGGTGGCCGACGTCTGTTCGGTGAGCACGTCCAACGCGTCGGCACCGAGTTCGGGGCCGACGTGGTCGATGGTTCCAGGTGTTTCCGACAGTTTCGGAAACACGCCGCGCATCGGAAGTCCGCCCTCCGGCGTGTTCGGATTGTCGTCGCCGACGGTGATGATGGCGTCCCGTGCCTGAAAGTGTTCGTCTTCGTAGATATCTTTCATGTTGTACACCGGCCCGATGGCGGCCTCGTGTTCTTCGAAAATCGTGACGACTTCCTCGCGCGTGTGTTCGGCCATCCATTCGGCGATGATAGCGTCGAGTTCGTCGACGTTCGTAAATCGGTCCTCCATCGTCCGGAAACGGGGGTCGGCGACGAGTTCCTCACCGCCGACGATTCGGAGGATGCGTTCGGCGATGCTCTGGGCGCTCCCCGAAATGGCGACCCAGCGGTCATCGGCCGTGCGGTAGGTGTTCCGAGGGGCCGTTCGTCCGCTACGATTCCCGGAGCGCCGATGGTCGATGTCCTTGGTTCCGTGCTCCGTGACGTGGTCGCCCAGAACCCCGAACATGGCCTCTAAGATAGCCGCATCGATGTACTGTCCCGTCCCGTCACCGACGTCGCGCCAGTAGAGTGCGAGCATCACGGCGAATGCGGAGTGGAGGGCACAGACGGTGTCCGCCATCGCGACCGGAGGGAGGGTCGGCGGTCCGTTGGCCTCTCCGGTCGCGTAGGCGTAGCCGCTCATCGCCTCGGTCAGGGTGCCGAATCCGGGGCGGTTCCGGTACGGTCCGGTCTGACCGAAACCGGTCGTCCGAACCATCACGAGTCCGGGGTTCACCTCGGAGAGGTCGTCCCACCCGAGATTCCAGCGTTCGAGCGTTCCGGGGCGGAAGTTCTCGACGAACACGTCGGCATCGGAGACGAGTTCACACAGCAAGTCTTGGGCGCGCTCGTCGTGGAGATCGAGCGGCACGCTCTTTTTGTTTCGATTGACCCACTGGAACGACAGTGGTTCCTCGTAGTCGCCGAACTCGCGGAGCGCGTCGCCGTTCACGGGGTGTTCTATCTTCAGCACATCAGCGCCGAAGTCGCCGAGATACATCGCCGTGAGGGGGCCCGCATACAGGGATGCACAATCGACGACCGTGACGCCGTCCAATGGTTGTATCTGTGACATTGTATGATGAAATGTGGTGAGGGGTTTACGAGAAGTCCTTCTGACCGAGGTCTTTTCGCCGCTTGTGGGCGTTTCCGTTTTGGATTCGTTCGACGAATGCACCCCACGCTTTACCGTTCGGGAACCGGAGGTTGCCGTTACCGTCCCACGTGTATCCCGCCTTTTTCAGGATGCTCTTTGCCGTGTCCGCGTCGTATCCGTAATCGGTGGTGTTTTCGTTGTACCACGGCGTCAGCGGAGAGATGGGGTTCTCGCCGTTCGGTATCGTCGCGCGGCCCTGCAGGACATTCTTCACGAAGCCCTTCTTATCGGTCGCCTTGGCGAGCGCGACGCGGAATTCCTTGTCTCGGATGAGCGGGCACGACCACATGAGTTTCACGTCAAGAGGAGCGAAGTTCTTCGAGACGACTTTCTCGATACTGCCCGTGGACGACGCTCGTTGAGCCTGCTGGTTGGAGAGCGTCGTCGCGATGGCGTCGATTTTGCCCTGCTGGAGTGCACCGATCATCGAGTCGATGTTCCCGACGTTCACCCAGACGAAGCCGTCGATTCCCGGGCCGGACGCGGCTTGGTCGCCGAGGTGTTTCGCGCGCCAGTCGTCGTCGAACATCCAGTGGTCGTCGTTTCGAGTGACTTGGAATTTCGACCCCTGGTCCCAGTTCCCGAACTCGAATGGACCCGTCCCGACTGGTTGCTGTGGGTTGTACTGCGAGGGGTTATCGACGTCCTTCCACTTGTGCTTCGGAATGATGACGCTCCGAACGACGCGCTGGGTCATGAAGGCGGCATCCGGACGCTTCAGGTTGAATCGAACCTTGTGTTTGCCGAGAACATCGGTGCTTTTTATCGGTTCGTAGAAGGCCGTTTGACTCGTCGAGGAGTGTTCGATGAAGAGGTCGGCCGTGAACTTCACGTCCTCGGCGGTGAACGGCTTGCCGTCGTGCCACTTGACGCCCTTTCGAAGGTCGAGTTCGACGGTCGTGTCGTCGACGAAGCCGCCGCCAGTCGCGAGGGCCGGGACGACTTCGAGGGCGGGAGTCGCGTCGTAGAGACCGTCGTAGATGAACTTGAGCCGCTTTTCCTCCGGCCCGCCGGAGGACCACGGTAGGTTCAACGAGTTCATCGAGGTCGTCGACCCCTTCACGTACGTCTTCTGGTCCGTCTTCGGCTGGAGGTTTACCTCCGTCCACTGGAAGGAGTCCCCGGTCGGCCCGTTTCCGGGCGTTTTCACGTATCCCTTCCACTTTTTCGTGTTCACGGCCGTGATGACGTTCGGGAAAATGCTGATGAGACCGCCGACGTCATCGGCGAATATCTTCTCGGCTTTGTCGACGAGTTTCTTCCGTTTCTTCTCGTTTCCGGTCACCGTCCGCTGTTTGTCCAAGACCTCGTTCAACTCGGGATTGAAGTAGTTATCGTAGTTGGAGGGACTGTCCTTGGAGCGTCGCATCAGGAGCGGATTGGGGTCGAGACCGCGTTGCGGGTCTGGCCCGTGCGTACTCATCGACACCATCGCCTGGAGACCGGGCGTATTCCAGCTCTGTGCGTAGAGTTGGTTGAGCGGCCGGTCGTTGAGCGACACCGAAGCCCCGAGGTCGCCAAACGCGCGTTTGATCATGAGCGCGTGTTCGCGCATCCACGGGTCGTCTTCGCTCGAAAACTCGACCGGAATCGGGTCGAGGGCCGCACCGGCCGTTGCGGTGTACTCAAGCGGAGGGTTCTTCGCATCGACCGTCGTCCAATCGTGCCAGTATTTCGTCTCGACGCTCTTCGGTGTCCCGTCTGGTACGTTCGCTTTCGCGTCGTTGCCCTTGCCGTCCGCGTTGTCGTTCTTGTTACCGTTACTTCCGTTGCAACCTGCCAACGTCGTCAGACCCGCGGTCCCTACGAGCGTGGAGAGTCGTAGGTAGGTCCGACGGGTGGTACGCGTGGGTTTCTCTGCCATGGTCCACCCGGGTAGTAGAAGGCCATTTCAATGGTATTACTCACGTATCTATTCGATATATATCGCACTTTAAATACTGATCACCGGTTCAGCATTATTGTTGACCATATATCAATTCGAAGAGGTTCCGTTCCGCGCGACGCAAGCGCTCACTGAATGTCGATTGGCTAATATCAAGCGCTTCGGCGACCTCGGCGGAAGATTTTTGCCGTGGAACGTCGAAATATCCCATCTCGTAGGCGGTTCCAAGCACGGACAACTGGTCTTCCGTCAGTTTGTTCACGAGGAGTTCCGAGAGTCGCCCGCTGTCCAGCGGCTCCCCCGGATTCTCGATTTCCGAGACGCTTTTCAGCTCAAACCCGTCGAGTTTCTCCTGAACTTCGTCGGCGATTTTGCGGAACAGTTCCCAATCCCGTGCCGTCGCGATAACGTCTAACGTCTCGCCGGTGAGGACGATGCGGTTCGGAATCGCCTCTTGACGGAGGACGATGCCGAGAATAAAGGGATACGGTTCGTTTGCAACGAGCATCACCCGGTCCACGTGCACGTTACTCGGTCCAGTCGGGATTTCTCGGGCGTGGATGAAGTCAGCACCCGAGATGTCCGAACAAACGTCCTCGAAGTCCACACGCTCGGTCGTCGAAACAGTGAACGACTCGATCCAGTTGCCATCCTCGATGTAGAACGCGTTGTCGAGTTCGATACTCCGAACGCCCTCAATTCGGGACGAGACTTGCTCTATGATTCCGTGGGGTATCGTTCGGAACTCGACACGAAGCATGCCGGTACGTTTCCCAGGAGCGGTAACTAAACGTTCTCCTTTGACTCGTCGTTCGAACGGATAGCATTCCAGGAAGAGACATCAAGGCAATACTCGAAATCAAGGCTTCCGTTCAAACCAACAGCTACAATGTCCCGGTGGAGTATTGGGAGATCGACAGCACAGGAAAGTCGATAGTTATCGACATCGATTGCACTAACAGAATGATCGGAGAGGGCATCACCCCAAACTGACATCGAGGTATAACATTACGACCACGCCAGCCATGACCCCGAGCGTAGCAATTCGCTCGTACCCGCGGGTGTGGGTCTCGGGGATAATCTCGTCAGAGATGACAAAGAGCATCGCCCCCGCGGCGAAACCCATCGCATACGGGAGTAATGTTTCAACCATACTCACTGCCAATGCACCCAGTACCGCAAGTGGGATTTCTACGATTCCCGAGCGAATCCCGGCGAAGGCCGCGTAGAAACGTTCATCTAGGCCCGCATTGATCGCAGCCACCGAGACTGCGAGCCCTTCCGGAATATTTTGAATACCAATTGCGAGCATGAGGGGTATCGCGTTCTCGACGTTACCAGAACCAAAGCCGACACCCACGGCCAATCCCTCTGGCATATTGTGGAGCGTGATCGCCAATATGAACAAAATGACAGGAGTCAACCGCTCGTTATCGAGCGGGAGGGACGTACTCGGGTGAGCCTCATCCGCTCGCGTACGTCCGGTCAGCAAATAATGTGCATGTGGAACGAGTCCGTCCGCCCGGTCAAGGAAGGTGACACCGAGTACGACGCCGACGAGTGTAGGAACCGGATTCCCACCGGAATACTGCTCGATGCCGGGAATGATGAGACTCGTGAAGGCCGCAGCAAGCATCACACCTGCTGCGAATCCGAGCGCGCCATCCAGGGCGCGCTCTGAGGGATCCCGCCAGACGAGTACGAGCGATGCGCCGAACAGGTTCATTAGCGCGATAACGATTCCTCCGACGAGTCCCTGAAGTACTGGATTATCGCCGACGACTTGGACGAATAGCTCAACTACAGAGATCATGATTCCACATCAATATCGTTGAACATAGTCGTCATTCTGTCTCTCCTCAAAAACCATTTCTATACCCTACTCAGATGATAGTAGAAAACCCACCGATTCAATGAGCTGATCGACAGCGATTGGAGCCTTGTGTATATCTGTCCTCCTGAACGGACATTTGGTGGTCTATCCGCAACATCCGCTCGTTAGTTACGGTTCATAGACCATCATATAATGTACGTGTTCGAGATGCCACGTTGAGATTTTTCACCGTTCGCGACGTATGTGCCAGGTAGTAGTGGGGAGACTACCGTGGGAGGCACTAATCGACACTGATGACAGCAGCTCATAAAAAAGCCGAGTGACGACACGAGCACGCATCACACGAAAGAACCATACACGGTGGTGGTCGCCACGAAACAAGAGGGCATAGCTATCGTTCTGTATGGGTTATCGGCTGACCAGACGGAACAAACCGCGACTCGGAAAATCGAGAGACGGACGGGGACATCGAAGTCCATGCACTGCCTGAGAGACAGATACTGGAGGCTCACATGAACCTGCATCGTATACTTACATCGTGAGTTGTGTAGAGAAGAGACGAACGGGGGTGGAATCGAACCACCGGGGCCACAGAATGGCCGCCATCGACGTAGTGTCGATGGTGCTTCTACCAACAAGCAACCCGTTCTCATCTGGAGCTTGCTCGGGAGAGCATGGTCGTGCCCACAGTTCAGGCACGACCATGTCGGCGTGAGTATGACGTTGGACACAGCGTTGATTGATCGTGTTCGAGCGCGTAGGAATTAGGCGACTCGGGAGGCTACCTACAACGCCCGCAATCCATCCAATGACCGCATCCGGTATTGTTATGCGGTACCTTCTGTTAAATTATCGATCATGAATACACCAAAACAGTCTTTGATTCGATACTCGATTGGCTAAATCTATGTTAGATAATTTAAGTATATGTCTACTGTCGTGGTAGGCGACAGAGACGTTCAGTTATATGGGGGTCCAATAAAGCTGCCAATTCTTAATACGTTGAATTTGAAAGGGCAGATACTATGCCACTCTCCGCCAGGGTTCGGCGGTGGTTGTCTGAAGATGAGAATATCATTTATGAGTGTCGACAGTGCGGAACGACGCTCATGACCGCAACCCAACGGTGTCCGACCTGTGGGTCGACAGAAACAGTGACGTTTGACGTCTCCTAGGCTCATTACGAGGTGAGTCGGTATCGAAGCAGTCGCTTCTACAGAGTGAGTTTAGAGACAGGGGATCAAAATCTCGATGGTAGCAGAAGCGGCTATTTAATATATAACCAACAGGTGGATGAATATCACGCCGACATTGTTGGTTAAGGTAAACCTATTGACGAGCATACCAATAAAGCCTCGGTCCGCAGATCTACTGCCGAAATACATCGTCGAAGAATTGCAAAAACAAATCAGGCAGACGGTAGAAGCCGTTGTGAACTAGGCAAAAGAACTACGTGTCAAACGAGCCGCGCAAGCGAAAGCTGACCGAACAGCCGCTGGCAACACCGGTTACATTGCACAAGCGACGACCGATGAGCCACCGATAAAGCATGCACAAGGAGGGTTCCGGAGGATGTCGTGGATTGGAGCACAATTATTACAAAATTGGGAAATTTCGAAAATATCGATCGTGATGAAGACTCTTGATGATCAGTCTCGCTACTCCCAATGGAGAAAGGACGACCGCATTAAGTCAGAATATCTCGCATCAGTTAACCCACAATAGCGAGCCTCTCCAAGACGTTTCGTGTCAGATGAGATGGGAGGGACGCAGGTATTTACCCAACAAATATATAACAATATTGTAGGTTAAAATAAAGACGAGGTGCTGTTGCTTATCAACGGTCAATAGTGAGGAAAACGAGAAGCGACGCTATCATCAAAAGTAGAAAGCCCACACTTACTGTAACACTATCCGTCGGGTCGAGACGATCCAGTAATCGATGGAACCAGAACAGGTTAGTATACACACTTTCGTGAAGCCATTCTCTGACTGGTAGAAATTGGTGTGCATCCGGCACGAGCGACCAAAGACCACCAAATATCGCGACGACGCCGGGATGGCGAAGCCTCCGGTAAAGGCCGCTAACAAGAAGGAACGTGATCATCCCTGCAACCCCAAGGGCAAAGTGCCCGATGGCGAGTGACATTCATCACCCCCTCAGACGAATCGACACCCACTATCTTGAGCATGGCGTTCAATCTGGGAAAGATCCTCGTGAACGCACCTCGTGCTCAAGCCGCAGGGCTTCCTGCTTCTACGACGTGCTTTGCATCCACCCGCCCCGAATGACGAGCGAACGCACTGCCGAATGCAAGAAAGCTCACGAACGAGCAAGCGTACACGATTCTCAAGGACCGCCAGGAGCTTGAACAGCGTGCTGCCGAAGCTATCATCGAACGTCTCTACATGCAAGGCCACATCTACGAAGTTGAAGGAAAGCTTCGGCTGACAGACTACCGACCTAAATAGCGAGGATGGCCTCAGCGGCAAACCCCATTCAGCTCTTGAATCCGACGACTCCAACCCTACTCGTTTCTGAATTCGACTGCTTCGATAAT
Source organism: Haladaptatus sp. HS23 (assembly GCF_056892285.1). NCBI lineage: Archaea > Methanobacteriati > Methanobacteriota > Halobacteria > Halobacteriales > Haladaptataceae > Haladaptatus > Haladaptatus sp. HS23. Next base: position 23,632 of record NZ_JBXGLH010000015.1, read on the forward strand.
GTTCGCTGCCGTCATGCGAATTCGTCCGAGCCGATCGTGAATTGCATCCGTATCATCGTCTTGCCACGCTGCGAGATAAAACGTTGACGCGCTCGTGTCCAATCCCATATATCGACCGACAATGTACGCCACGGCTTCCGCCTCGACCTCACGTTTCGATCGTTCACACTCTTCGTTAACATCGAAGTGCAACATTGCATGCGCGAATTCGTGGATCAGCGTCACAGCGAGATCCGCCTGATTTACCCGAGCTTTCGCCTCTACGATTGGCTTGAGGTCATACAGGCCCCGCTGTTTGCAAACGCCCTTCGCGGCTCCATGGTCCCAGTTGTGAGCGTCAACGATACGAACCTTCACACCGAGATCATCGGCTACATCTTGAAGGGTAGAAACGAGATTTTCGGTATCTCCAGTTGCTTCGGTCTCCAATTCGGGAAGTGGTTCACCCTCTGTCTGAGAAATATCGAAGACAGCAGTGGATCTGAATCCGACCAGTCCTTTCGACCACGCCTCAGGTGGTGTCTCGTCATATTCACACTCGTATTGCTCGTGGTAACTGGGCGAGTTCTCGCAGTCGGGACATTGTTTCGTGATGATCGGCGCCCAAATCCAAATCCCCTGTTCGCCTTCCCGAACGTGGCGATCGAACTCAGTCCGCCAGGTGTTGTAGCCTGCCACCTTTGTCGCGTTCGAACACTGGAGCGTGATCAAGAGCGTGTTCCGATGGGAGTATTCGTGGAATATCGACTGGACAGTCAACCAGTTTTGGAATTGCTTACTCGCTTTTGCCTTGTTAGTCAAGGTAGTGAGCTCATCGATCCATTGTTCAATCGTGCTGTGCATCTCGTCACGCCGGGTGTCATAATCCTCAAACGACACCACAGAGGTGGTACTCTGAGTCATTGCTTATCGAATACGGACGCTTTAATCGAGCGCCCCGCACCCCTTGGGGGCTGAAAAAACACTGGTGGTGTCCTTGATTAGGTCCTACCAGTCCTTTGCGGGAGAGATCTCTTCTGGCTTTTGGGATCAATTTTGACTGTGAGTGTGGAATTGAAACGCCAATGCTCTAAGTCAACTGAAAAGTACCAGAGGCATGGGTTTCAGTGCTGATCAAGTATCGCATCAATTTAATAATTAATTGAAAAGTGGCCAGGCTTTTTAATATAGTACGTCAGAAGGAGTAGTTAATATGCCGTTCCCTGTCATTGTACGGCGGTGGTTCTCTGAAGGTAAAAGCGTCATTCATGAGTGTCGCCACTGTGGAACGACGCTTGAATCTACGGAACATCTATGTCCTCTCTGTGGATCAACTGAGGTAGTGTCATTCGACATTTCTTGATTGTCTCCCCCACCGTGAAAGGCGAGAATTCCCGATCGCCGTTCGGATAGTAGCTCAAAAAGTATTTTACCTGAATTGAGGCGCTAAGGCCCCTTCCTCAACGAACGAGGGACGCGAGTGAGTAGGGAGGGGGATACAGCGCCGCACAGTTCTCAAACACGTTCGACGCTCGGCCCACAGGCCTACGCTCCTATCCGACAGTGGGTGCGTGGTTCTGCCCTGCTGACTCGAAGGTATCTTGTTTTACGTCGGTTAGCATCCAGTACGCCCACAGACGACGTGAATCTACTGTGCGGCGATTCACGCCCGCTATCAACGGCGGGATTCTCTCGCCGAAGAAAGATAGTCCACAATATGGCCGAGATACGCTATTCACCCGGTCACGAACTGGAATATGCAGATATGCTTGCACAAGAAACTCTACTCAGCACCCATTCTGTGGATGAGACTGTCTTGGAAGCACCCAACTCTGTTTGTGACAGCGGTTCATGTTAGTTGATTATTACGAGAGAGAATTCGTTAGCGACTGTTTTCCTAGTAGTGGACGTCCGCTGGGATGATCCAAACCTGCTTGTCGGCATCAAGTACATGCTCAAGATGGTCACGATTGCGAATTGCATCGCCGAATTCGGTGTACAGGTACAGCGATGGGCCACGATACGCGCCCAGATTATAGCAGGCGTGGCGGGCAAGATCTTTGTCGTGCATGAGTTCGTCATCGCTGAACTCCGCGACCGCCATTCTTACGCGTTGGAGATTTCGTTCGAACTCCTGTTTGGTTGCCTCCCAGCCCCGTTCTAAGAGTTCTGTTCCCTCGTTGGAATCGACTGGTGCGGCGACCGGAAGTTCGCCCCACCGAGCCTTCCCTCCGACGGTCGACTTCTCCTCATCGAACGTCACGTAGTAATCAAAAACAGCGGCATTGTCAGGGTCGGCGCCGACAAGCCGATCGAACGCCGCTTTTCCGCATGCAAGTGCGGTGTCTTCAGTCGATGCTTCTACAAGTGCGTAAATTACCTGGTGCATATTGGTCACCTCGCCGACGCATTGGTTCGACACAACTCTATCACACAACACTTCATTTGTGCGCCGGCACCCATCGCCGGCGCCAATAAAATCACTCTGCGAGAAGCGCAGACTCGCACTGGATTCGCGCTATCACCTTGGAAGATTGCGATTGCCTACTGTTGCTCCCATCCTGGTCTTGGTACCCCCGGAAGTTCGTCTGTCGCGTCGAGTAACTTATCCTCGGTTGTCCAGGGGTAACAGCGGCTGTGTAGTTCGAAGAGACGGAAATCATTCAGATGCACCCAGCTGTACGAAGGAACCTCGATCTCTTGCTCTTCGAGTTTATTAACAAGAGCATCAACAGTGGTGTCGACATCAGCTTGTTTGGCGCGTTCGACGAGCGCCTCGAGTTCTGCAGTTTTCGCCTCCTCGTTGATGTCCGTGGCAGCCATGAGTTGTGCAGCCGCAGCGAGTACAGCGCGTTCATCCATGAGATGCGCTTTAGTTTCCCAGTGGTAGGCCCGAGGGAACGCGTACGCTTTCTCAAAGTACTCGGTTTCACTGACTTTACCGAGCTCGTTGACTTCGCCGCCCGCGTCCTGTTCGAACACGGCTGCAACGTAGTCACTAAGCGTTGCCGTGATATGGAATTTCACGCGAAATTCGGGGAGTCGTGGAATGTCGATGTCCGTGAGATCGCCAATGAGAAATGCATAGGTTCCATATCGGCGGTTCAATCGGTCACTGACCGCCCGTACTCGTCGGAGGTACGGGTCACGATAACTTCCGAGTACGAGATATGCGGTCTGATCCCGATCGTAGATCGCGGGTGTCTCATTATTTGCCCATGAGAGGATTTGGACCGCTTCCGTAGATCTAACATCCAATCCTCGTAACGCTCGCTGCACAGCTGCCATAATCTTCCCAGCATTCGGCGGAACGGATGGAGCGCTCATACATCTACATGCGATTAACTGAGTAAAAGACGTTTCTAATTGAGTCAATTGTATCGCGATTCTAGTGACTTATTTGACCCAAACCATTAAGCGCCCGAGAACACTACTGTGAAGTATGAGCGATACGGCCCCCGAAGGATTCGAGGATCCTTTTGCAGAGCAACGAAGAGTGCGTGAGTTGCTCTCACAGGAGACTCGTCACCTCATCATTCAACTGATCCTTGGCCATCCAGCTCACCTCATGTCACTGGCTGAGCTCGACTATATGATTCCAAAGAACGAGGCTGCAATCCTCGACCAACTCGAGACGTTACGAGAAGCAGGCATCCTTGACGTTTACGTTCACGAACCGAATGTGCCGACGCGGAATCTTCCCTCGAAGTTCTGGGGGCCGACTGAACGTGGCGTTGAGATCCTCTATGAACACAATTTCCTTCGGGGTGTTCCGGTTGCACGTGCTGTGTACGAGGAGACGCAAAAATCAGAGCGGGTAACGCGTCATGAGAGCGCACCGCGACCAGCCCTTCCGGAGACCGTCACGGAAGCCCTCGAATTTGACGAACCTAAGGTATCTGACGCACTCTGATTCCATCGTTAGGGTCTGAATCTAGCCTTCGATAGCGTTCCAGAACCTGTACTGAAAATTGGTTCAGCACACGTGAACTACCCCGCCCTACGCGCTTCGCGCGTTGAGGACGGGGCTTCCTGCTTCCACGACGCGCTTTGCAGACACAACCGTGTCCGTAGGGAGCGCAGTCTCCACAGGCGTTCCTTCGGAGCATCCCACTCCTACTGTGGTGATACCGCGAGCAAGGATATTCCACGCCGCATTCGCGTCCCTGTCCGCCTCGAACCCACAGGCGGGACAGGAGTGTTCACGGACCCACAACGGTTTGTCCGTCGAAACGCCACAGGATGCACACTCTTTGGTCGTCCCTCGTGGGTTCACTGGAACGTAGTGCGTGCCTTCGTGTTCGCACTTGTATTCAAGCAACGAGAGGAACGTCCGCCATGCCGATGACGCCGTGTTTCGACTGTTTGACGGTGATTCGAGCATGCCCTTGACGTTCAGGTCTTCGACTGCTACAAGGTCGTACTCTTTCGCGTAGTAGTTCGAGAGCTTGTGTAAGAAGTCACGACGCTTCTGTTTCAGGTCGGCGTGACACTCCGCGACTCTCCGTCGTTGCTTCTCGTAGTTGTTCGAGCCGTGTTGCTTCCGCGAGAGCTTTCGTTGCTCGCGTTCCAACCTGCTACGTTCCTCGGAAAGGTCAAGTGATTCGACCGCCGTCCCATCGGTGTCGTGAGCGTACGTGAGAATCCCTACGTCGATACCCACCACGTCGGTGAGTTCATCGGATTTCTCGGGAGGTTTGCGGTCTACTTCGATACCGAAGGTGGCGAACCACTCGCCTGTCGGTACCTTCTTGAGCGTAACCTGCTTGATTTGGGCGTCGTCAGGAATAGCGCGGTGGAGTCGTATCGGGATCTCTGCGAGTTTCGAAAGTGACAGTACTGTCTGACCGCCCTTGTTGTCGAGCTTGAAGCCAGATTGACTGTACGTGAAACTGCGGAACTCTCGTGGCGGCTTCCACTTGAGCTGACCGACGTCGTATCCGTTCTCCTTGAGTGCCTCGAGCGACTTGATGTTGTCCTCAATCCGCATAACAGCAGTTTGCAGAACTGTCGAGTACACGTCCGAGAGTCCATTCCACCAGTCTTTGAGGGTGGGGATTTCATCACGGATGGACCGAACGCGCTGGTTGAGAGTACCTACGTCCTCGGGGATTTGGTTGAAGCGGTAACGCGCGTGGTTGTAGACTTGCCTACAGATATCTCGGTGTCGGTCCAACTCCTCTCGGTGGGCGCCGGACGGTTTGAGACGATATTTGTAGGCGTAGTACATCCGCTACTTGTTCTCCTCGATATGCTCATCCAATTTCTCGCGGATGAACGACGAGAGGTTAAGATGGTGCTCTTGCACCCATTCGAGTTGGTCCTCTCGAATCGTGATTGTGGTACGCTTCACCGTATATACGATATGCATTTGTCCTAGCTTAAACATACCGGCTGCGTGGGCCTGTGGGCCTGCAATAGAACAGTGTACGAACAGATGATGACGGCGTTGACGAGACGCGAAGGGTCTCGTTCGCACACAAGAGCTTTGCTCTTGTGAACGCTGTATCCCCTCCCTACTCGCGCCATTCGGCGCTCCCTGAGGAAAGGCGCTTAGCGCCTGCAATCAGCTAATCGAGCAAAATGTCTAGTCGGATATAAGACGATGAGGAAATGGAACTGACTTGATGTCTGTTTGAGTGATAATACATACCAGTCGCACTATAACGCGATTTCTGGTTGTAAGTACCACCTCAAAGATGTGTGCTGTAACTGGGCACCGTAAAGACGTTTACAGATACCCAAGTTCTTGGAGTCGTCGTTCGCTCGCGGGGTCTAGCACTATCTCCTCGCTCTCATCGTGTTTCGCCATCGCTTTTGCCTCCTCGATCGGAATCTCGAAGAATTCGGCTTCGATATCAGGTGTCCTCTCTCCTGACTCACCCTTCGATTGCCACGATGGGCGATTGGGCTGGACTTCGTATTCCGACCAGTTACCGAGCGAATCCCACACCGTTTTCGTCGTTCCATCATACACACAGCGAATCATGCGATCCCAGTACTCGTAATCGGATGACGGCTCAGGCCCCGCGCTCATGCCCACTAATTCTGCTGGTAATCGGTCTCGAAACACGTCGGGAGTTTCCCCGCAAGCCAATCCAACGATGAGATCCCCGAGGTCGAGGTGGGACACATACTCATTTTCTTCTGTGTCGTAGCCCGCCGGTGGGTTGATGAGCAATAGTGGAACGTGAATCAAGCTCTCCGAAAGGCTACTTTTGTGATTCGAGAGATATTCGTCGGCTTCACTTCCGTGGTTTTCACCGTGGTCTGCGGTGACGATGATGGTTGTTTCCCGGTCTGTCGAATCGAGAACGTCGTGAACGAACTTCGCGAGAATGCGATCGAGGTAGTCGATGCTCGCAGCATACACCCTCTCTCGGTTGTGCCAGTACTCGGTATGTTCGTCGGTCTCGTCAATCAAATCCCAGAAGTCGAACTGCTTCGACGTCCACGAGGAAGGAACGTTTGCGAGATCGGCATCGTACTGCACGCACCGCTGAAGCGGGGTGTGTGCCTCCATCAGATTGCAGAAGCCAAAGTAGGGCGAGTCAACTTCGTTTATGTGTTGTTGCACGGTACGGAGTACTCCTGCCGAACCGTCATCGACCAGCTTCGGTAGTGGACCGTCCTGCATGAGATCGTTGAGATATCCATACGTGGTATTCTTGAAGCTCAAAAACGGATAGTCGTCTTCTAACGCTGCTCGCAGGTATCCGAAATACTTGTCTGGCCCTTCTTTCCCTCGACCGACCTCCGTTAGACTCGTCGCTTCCGGATATCGGTGTCGCGGACTGATGACGTCAAATGAATCGAACCAGGTATCGAAGCCGTACGCAGGGGCCGCCCACGTGTTTGAACTCACTCCAAACGTGGTATAACCATCGAGATCAGCGAGAAACGTGTCCGCTCGCTCGATGGTGTCGAACCGTCTGTTATGAGTGTGAACGCCGTGTACTGACGGCAATTCGCCGGTAAACATGCTCGCGTGACTTGGAATTGTCCAGGAACTCACTGCACGGCATTGCGTAAAGGAGACATCAACCATTTGGTGGAGATGATTCGCATGCTCACCAAAGACATCCGCACGTACCGTATCGAGACAAACGAGGAGTACGTTCCGTGGTTTCGGGTCGCTTGGATCCCTTTTCTTGGAGGACATCGGTTCTGTAGATACAAAACTATAGCAAATAATTATTGGCCATTGTTTTAAATCAGTAAATCTGAACGAAGACTGTGACCGATACTGTGTTGTGTGACATCCTCTCCGCCGTAAACGGCGGGCTTCCTAGTATTCCAGAGCAAAAACGGCGGGAGTGGGTGCGAAACCGACGACAGCGACCGAATTTCTTTGCAAGGAAACTCTCATTACAAACGATAGGACAGTGTCACTGAGAACGATCACTGGTGAACACGGATTCTAGCTCGGATGGATCATCAACCACACTAAGCGCTAGCAAGAGCTTGATCCGCGCTTTGTGAGCAGGAAGATCGTCACCAAGTAGTGCACCGTGATCAACCAGGGTTTGACCACCGCCTCCGGTTCCATACACCGGAGCTGTCGCCCCGGCATAACACCGAGAGGTTACAACGACGGGAATATCAGCAGAGAGGGCTTGCTTTACCGCGTTACCAAGTGCTTTAGTCGTATTCCCTAATCCAGTGCCTTCGAGCACCAACCCATCTACACCTTTGTCGAGTGCTTTATCGATCTGACTGGCATCGATTCCAACACCAGATTTGATCATTCGAACGTCAGTGTTCGAAGGGTCGCCGTCGAGATCAACCGAGTAGCTCCTGGGCTCTCGATAAATTCGAACCTCGTCACGAGTGATCACTGCAATTGGTCCTTTTCCAGGGGATTTGAAGGTGTTTAGCTTGCGTGTATGTCGCGAGCCGCGTGCAATTCCTCGTCAAACACGATATAGACGCCGTTCGACTTTCGAATCTGATTTTCGCTCAGTACTCTGACTGCCGTCAGCAAGTTTGCCGGGCCGTCCGAACTTACTTCATCAGGGCGTCGTTGTGCGCCAGTGAAGATAACCGGTACATCGATGCCAAGGGTGAGATCAAGATAATATGCCGATTCTTCCATTGTGTCGGTTCCATGTGTAACGACGATCCCATCTGCGCCATTGGCAACGACGTGCTCTACCGTTTGTCGAAGCGTCTCGAGTGTGGAGAAATCCATGTCAAAACTCGGTCGTTGGGAAACTTCGCGGACGTCGAGATCAGCATAGTCGTCGAGTTGTGGGACAGCCTCGACGAGCTCTTCACTCCGCTTACTGGGTCCAGCTCCGGTCGCACTGTCTGTACTGGCGATAGTACCACCAGTTCCGAGTATCGTAATATGAGGTCGTATACTTTGTTTGTCGACTTACTCTTGTAAGAGTCTGTTTTCTACGCGCCGATTATAGCTGTCTCATACACTGTTAAAATTGTATACTAATAGAGTACTATTATACGAGATTATGGGTACAAGCAACACCCACGGTTTGGCATACGTCTAAGCACCTTCGCGTTCTAGTTCGCATTTACAACCATGAGTGATATCGATGTGGCAATTGGCGTTGATGCTGATTGTGTCGCAGGCTGGCTTGGCTCGTATGGTGGCGAGGACTCTCCTGCCGATCTCTCTCGCGGGATCTCGGCAGGCAAAGAGGGCATTCCTCGACTGGTTCAATTATTCGAGGACGAGAATATCGAGACGTCGTGGTATGTCCCTGGACACACGATTGAAACATTCCGTGATGAAGTAGAAGCCATAGCGGCAGGCGGACATGAGATCGGTATTCACGGCTATTCACACGAGAATCCCACCGATCTCGCCCGCGAACAGGAAGATGAGATCATCGAGACCTCCATTGACCTCGTTGAGGACGTAACCGGTGAGGAACCCGTAGGCCACCGTGCTAGCTGGTGGGAATACAGCGAAAATACCCCTGACCTCGTTGAAAAACACGGCTTCCTCTATGATAGCAGTCTCATGGAGACTCAGTTTGAGCCGACATGGATGCGAAAAGGCGATTCCTGGGAGAAGATTCAATACGACCAGGCTCCGGAAACGTGGATGGAACCCTATCAGTACGGCGATGAGACGGATGTCGTTGAAATCCCAATCAGCTGGTATCGGGACGATATCCCACCAATGTTGTTCGTTAAACAGCCACTCTACCATGCGGGATATAAGAACCCCGCGATGATGTATGAACAATATTACAAACAGCAGTTTGACTTCCTATATAACCGACGTGGTGCTGGCGTTTACACATTGACAATCCATCCTGACCTTCATGGGCTTCCGCACATGATCTCCCATCTCGAAGAGTTCATCCAGTACATCAAAGGCCACGAAAAGGCTGAATTCAAGACCCTTGAGGAGATTGCACGGAAGTTCAAGAATGATCCATCTGTGTATGAGAGTCGGGGAGACTACGTCTAGACTGCAACCTCGTCAATTCATATTCGACCGCGGTTACTATCGTTGCTGTACGAGCTCGATTCGTTCGAGTTTTCCCCCGCATTCAGGACAGATAATATGTGATGTCGCCGCAGAGGCTGTTTCACCGCATACTATACACTCATAGAGTGGCTCCTCCGATTTCGGCGAACGGTACCGCTTGATGATCGAGTCGAAGATGGACATTTTCTTTCCCTCGGATTGAGAGTTCGAGGAGCCATCTATAATATTTATTGGCTATGTTAGTCTCTAGCAGAGTAACTCGGCTCTATTCAGTGCAAGATGGACTACTGATGGAAAACTGCTCTCGTCACTCACCAGCATTCATTGCAGGGAGTTTGGTTTTGATATCATCGATCTGCTCATCGATGGTCTCAAGGAACGATGTCGTCTCATCAGTCGTGATTGCCCCCTGTTGTGTAGGGTCGATCAGATTCGCCTCTTCGAGTAATCGAAGCGAATAGCGTATTTCATGATGGGCATACCCAAATTCATTTGACAGTTTCACTATCCCAATCGGTTCATTGCTATCAATTATCAGAAGGACATCCAGATGGCGGCCGAGCATATCAACTTCTTCTAGAACCCCATCGGTCAGCATATCTGGGTTCATGTGGCACAGCACAATAATCCTTCTTACCATCTGTGTGTCACTCAGGAACCCCATTATAGCGGTTCAGATCGAGATCTCCACATCCTGGTATCAGACACTGAGTAATTCGTCGACGGCGGCACTGTCTAGATAAGGACGAGCAGGTCGAAGAGCTAGTTGTTCATGCTACTCTCAAACCTGCTCAAAAAGAGTTTAGACACGGCTACGCTTGAATGTTGGGAGCGTGAGCGGACGGCAACGCCCGTCAGGGCGTTCGCCGCCCGTCTCCACGCGACCGGTTGTTCACTCAGGGAAACAAAAGCAATTCTTGCGCTTCTCGGCGTAAAACGGTCGCATCAAGCGATCTTTCAAAGGGTTCATCGGGTATCTGACACCGTGTCCGACCCGCTGTCGGCATCGCCGACGCGGGTCGCAGTGGACGAAACCGCTGTCAAAATCAACGGCGAGTGGTCTTGGGTGTACGCTGCAATAGACACTGAAACAAAACTGCTGCTCGATGTCAAAGTGTTCGATCGGCATGGGACCGATCAAGCGGCTGCGTTTCTCGACCAGTTGACCAAGAAACACGATCTTTCAGACGCGGTGTTTCTCGTTGATGGCTACGGCTATCGGACTGCCATCTTTCGAATCGGATTGAGCGGTCACCTTGACTATACCGAACGAAACCTCATCGAAAAATGGTTTCACACGCTCAAACAGCGCATCGACCGCTTCCATACGTCGTGGGTGGGCAGTCGCCCCAGCGTCCAGCGGTGGCTTGAACAGTTTGTACATTACTATAACCATCAGAGACCCCACTAATCGCTCGACAACCGAACACCTGTCGAAGAGGAGCCAAACTAGACAGTACCTCGGCGGCGATGGTATCGCTAGTACGAACAGTTACGAGAGAGTCCTCGACTGCCGATCAGATTCGATGCTTCCCTTTTTGATGTACTCGCTGCGACGATGATATCTTTAGACTCAGGTGGATCTCATTCGTCTTGTAGCAACGCGTCATCGCCATACGTCTGGCGAAGTGAACGTAAATACTCACGTTGATCCCGCAATCGATCGGTTGGTTCAGCGAACGTATAATCGAACATCTCATCTGGATTGGCATCGTGTCCTTCCACTGGTTCGATCAGATTCGCAAGCGTATCGTCGATTTCAGAATCGATACGGCTGATCTCGTCGTCATCGAGGCGATCTGTGTTGCAGAGGAACGTTTCGAACCGACTCAGTGGATCACGCTGGCGCCAGCGTTCGACGTCTGCTTGGTCACGATACACCGAAGGGTCATCGGCAGTCGTGTGTGCGCCGAATCGGTATTGAACTGCTTCGATCAAAGTCGGCCGTGGGCGACCGTCTGTCGGTTGGGTTGCCTTCTCGCGAGCAGCATCCGTTACGACATACATCGCAAGCGGGTCCATGCCGTCGACCTGTATGCCTTCAAAACCATAGGCATGAGCCTTCTGTGCGAAGGTCGCACTAGCAGTCTGGCGCTCAGTGGGGACTGAGATAGCCCATTGATTATTGTTGCAAATGAATATCGCCGGAACGTCAAACACACCTGCAAAATTGAGCGCCTCGTGGAAATCTCCTTCCGATGTAGCACCGTCGCCAAAGTGAACAACCGTCACGTGGTTATCATTTTGTAATTTTGCCGCCCATGCCATCCCGACTACGTGCGGGAGATGATCGCCGATAGTGATGTTGAGTGGCAGAATGTTCTTCTCTGCGAGTGCTGCGTTCCCGTGTTCATCACCTGCCCAGTACAGTAGATACTCCCATGGGAATCCTCGTGCGACAACAGCGCCGTGTTCACGGTATTGGTAAGAGATGACATCATCGTCGGCCAGTGCATACGTCGAGCCGATTTGTGCACCTTCTTGGCCGGCTAATGATGAGTAGGTTCCAAGACGACCCTGGCGCTGTAAACTGATGATGCGTTCGTCGAACCGACGACAGAACAGCATATCGCGGTACATTGCGACGAATGTCTCATCATCGAGGTCGGGTACGAACTCTGGTGTGACAACGTGGCCGTCAGCGTCCAATACTTGTATCCGATCACTTGGATCGCGTGATAGTAGTTCGGTTGTGAGTCTCATTCACTATCGAATACGTTGCTCGACCGGTCACAAGAAACGTGGGGTCGACACCGACGGAGTTGATCGTGTAGTTCCGAGCACAAACAAAGTAGCCAATATTCGCGCTGTCTTCGGTGAACCGCCTCGGGGTCAAGCCCCGAGGCACTAGCCTTGTTTTCTCTGTAGAAACAGGCAGTGTATCGGCTCGAATATACGGATACAAATGACCCAATCCTACCAAATCGTGTGAGTGTTCACTCGGCGTTAGAATCGGGGCGAGTCGTTCCTTCGTCAGTGATGCCCCATTCGATATTGAAAAGAGGGAGGTGCTGGCGGAGGTCAAGTTCTTCGCTGCCGATAACGGCGAAGCCAGCAAAGACGACGAGAAAGCCAGCGACCGTATAGACAGAGACATGTTCGCCAAGGAGGACGGAACCGCCGACGGTAGCAACGAGGGGGATGACGTAGTAGACGAGGTTGGCGCGGATAGGGCCGGTGTCGTCGAGGAGTGCGAAGTAGGCGATAAAGGCGCCAGCACCAGCGAAAACGCCAACGTAGACGAGAGCGATGTTGCCAGCGAGAGTCCACGTGACGGCGGCGAGGCGTTCGCCCACACCATAGGCGAGACTGTGGCTGAGGAGCGCGCCCAGGGGGAGTGCCCAGGCGGTACGGGCGGTGCTGTCGAGATTGGCGTCGGCGCGCCGGATGAGAACGCTGCCGAGCCCGCAGCTAGCGGCGCCGCCGAGAAGAAGGAGTTTGCCGACGCCACCATGGAGGAGGGTTGCAGGCGTGGGGTGGACGACGAGACCGACACCAAGGAGGCCAAGGGTCATGCCGACAGCAGTACGCCGGGAGAGGCGCTCCTCGTTGAGGAGGAACGCAGCGAAGACCGGCGTGAGGATGGGGTTGAGGCTGAAGATGACGGCGCCGATGGCGCTCGTGGCGTACTGCTGGCCGACAAAGAGGAAGGCGTTCGTGAGTGCGATTGATGACACGCCGGCGGCGAGAATGGCAGCGACGTCACTACGTGTGCGTGGCACAAGGTCGTCGATCGAGCGGGTAGCGAGAACGTACGCAGCGAGCGAGACTGCACCGATGTCGAAGCGAAGAGAGACAAACAGAAGTGGCGGGAAGTACTGGAGACCGTACTTCGCGCTAACGAACGTCCCGCCGAAGAAGAGGCTGGCGGCGAGGAAAGCCACAGCGGTACGTCTCGAGACCACTAGCGAACCACCTTTGAGGCGATCGGGGTAGCGACTTGTCGGCTTGGACCGTCTTCATCCCGTGGCACAGTGTCTGTGTGAGGTGTTGAGTTCATCCTACTCGGTGGTAGATTGCCCACGGGGATAGTTTCTTTTAGAAAATATTTCATGTGGGGGAAATGGTGCGCGGCGGTGGTATCCGGACAGGGGGTGCAATTGTTTCACGGTGGGAAAGCAATTACTGGGAGGGGGCAGACATGAGGACATGGAATCCACGCTGGAGGAAGTCGAGTTCCTCGTACGCTCGCCGAACCGCGTCGACGTCCTTCGTCTCCTCGCCGAAGATCGCCAGACGCGCAACGACCTTGCCGCCGAGACGGACGCATCGCAGGCGACACTCGGCCGCATCCTTACCGACTTCAAAGAGCGGTCGTGGGTACGCCAACTCGGTGCGGAGTACGTCGCAACAGGCACTGGCCACCTCGTTGCGAGCGGCATATCGGACCTCCTCCAGATCATAGAGACGGAACGGGAGCTTCGAGGAATCGTCGAATACTTGCCGACACACGCGATGGACTTCGACCTTCGCCACCTCGCAGACGCAACGATTGTCACGCCGAGTCAGACGCGACCGGATGCACCCGTGAGCCGAGTTGTCGACCTCATCGAGATCGGCTCGGATGTCACCGTCTTCTCGCATGCCTTTAATCACCAGAGCTTAGCGGCCGTCCACGAGCGTGTTACTGCGGGCGAGCAAACCTTCCGCGGTGTCTTCTCCGAGGACGCAGTCGAAGCACTCGCCGACGACGCGACGCTAACTGGCTACCTCGTGGACCTCCTCGACGCAGAGGATGCGGCCCTCCGTGTCCGAACGGAAGACATCCCGATCGCGGTCACCACGGTGGACGATGTCGTCCATGTAATGCTCCGTGATGATAACGGCGTCCTTCAGGCGTCACTCGACACCGACGACGACGCTGTTCGCTCGTGGGCTCGTGACACCTTTGACCACTACTGGCGCACGGCCGACCCATTCAAACACGCTGATCTCGACTAACGATAAGGTCGACCAGTCTATTTCAGTCATCATTTGTGTGCAAGACTATGCCAAGAGAATGCGGCCGAGCGGGAGCGTTCATGTACAAATTGGATTCTATGTGGGGTTTTTTGGCTATTCGAGATGTAGAGGTTCGTTGGTAGTAGAGAGACTACCGTGGGAGAGACTAAGCGACACATATGACACCATCACATAAAAAGCGGTGCGACGGCACGAGTACGCACCACGACACACGACCATACGCGGTGGTGATTGCCACGAAACAGGAGGGGATAGACATCGTTTTGCATGGGGTATCAGCTACTCAAGCAGAGCAAATCGCAGCTCACAAAAATCGTGAGATGGATGGAGAATCCTCTGTCCATGCAGTGTCAGAAAATCAAATGTGGGAGGCCAACAAAAACCTACATCGGATTATCACGTCGTGACGATTCAGGTCTGCTGATTTCTTTTTAAGGTGAGTGAACGACGCCATCCGATCGCGCTCAAGCTAAGCCACTTAGAATGGAGTGAACTGCCGTCGTCTATCCACTGGGATTTCACGTCCACTTCGGTGGGAGTTCAAATTCGAGAGTCAGAGGATCCGACGTCGGAGATAAAACACCACTAGCTTGATACACGCATACAACGAATCTACTTGGCGATGAGCCTCATCACTGCAATTGGGATATTCATCGTGGGATTTCTCTCAGGGACAGTAACGCAATGGTTCGCAGGATTAGCAGCGATTATTGCACTCGTTTTAGTCCTCATTGGCGGTGTCGCACCTGCACCCATTCAATCATTGGTCAATCACGTCATCCACCAGTACTACGTAGGGAATGAGTTGTTATTTCTCTCGGGATTCCTGTTTGGCATCGATGCAAAAAAGACGAAGAACGTCGTTGTCGAACGTGGTGCCTCAGGAAGCTAACCACAGACGTGGTCTTCATTGGTTCCGTTACCGGGAAAATCCACATAGTCGCCACGGGCATTGTTGAAATTTTTCAATATGTGTTGATTTACTATATAACCTTTTTAACCCCTCACAATAAAAGCTCTATTTGGTAGTGGCAGTCTACCACGGTAACAGCTAGCAACACCCGTGACAGCAGTGCACCAGCAACGGTCTACAGAGACGAATACGCACCGAGAGTCAGAACCATATGCAGTGGTGGTGGCCACAAAACAAGAGAATATCGAAGTCGTTCTGCGTGGGTTATCGGCTGACCAAGCGGAACGAATCGCTACTCGAAAAAATCGAGAAATAGGAGGGGAATCTTCGATTCATACGTTACCAGAAAAAGAATTGAGGGGAGCGAAATATAACGATCACCAAACGATCACATCGTTGTAAGTTCGGCATCCGTCAGGTGTTCGACGGGAATGGGATCTACTTTCTCGTAGTACAGAAAGGAACCATAAAATAGAGCATCGCCACGAACGGGGGTGGAATCGAACCACCGGGGCCACGAAGGGGCCGCCACCGACATGGTGTCGATGGTGCTTCTACCAACAAGCAACCCGTTCTCACCTGGAATCTGCTTCGGGAATTGCAAAATGATCGTGCCGGGATCGTGGGCACGACCATGTCGGCGTGAGTAAGACGTGCGACACGGCGTTGGTTATCTGTGCTCAAGCGTGTAGGAGACATGGCGACTCGGAAGGCTTCCTACGACGCTTGCACTCCATTCAATGACCGCGTCTGGTATTGTTATGGGGTGCCTTCTGTTGAATAATCTAATACGAACACACTGAATCCCTCTCTACCTTAGTACGAGATGACGCTAATCGCTACTCAACGTTCCCTGTGGGAGTTAGTAGCTCGGTTGGGTCCGATGGTTCAGTACAAAGAAAAGGCTTACACAAATCTTATTCGCCTATTCAAGAGACAGGAGGAGGTAATGAACCGAAGAGCCTTCGTGAAAACGCTTGGAGCGGCTACAGCTGTGCTCCTCGGAAACTCCACAGCCACTGCGATATCGCCCTCGTCCTCAACAGTCGACGAATGGCCCCGTCCGTGGGGTACAAGCGGACATACGCATGCAACCCAATCAAAGGGGATAGCTACCAGCGAGGTTGACGTTGCTTGGACTTCTGACTATGTGGGGTTTATGGGTAGTACACCCACCGTGAAAGACGGGTTGATTTACACCGGCGTGCGAACTGATGACAGGCGATTGTCGGGTGCCGTTAAGGCATACGATACAGAGACTGGCGACCGAGTATGGACAAAAAACGGCCCGGCGAATAAGACTGATCGACATGGGAATCCTGTAGAGTATGGAAATGTATCCGACGCTCCAGCCGTTGAAAACGGTCTTGTATACTTAATTGCAGGGGATGTAGAAGAGTATACAGGAGACAGTGTCGTTGGAGGGGTATTCGCACTCGATGCGAAAACGGGCAACGAAGCGTGGAGACGCGACGATCTTCGTGCAAGCACCTTCACCGTCGCAGACGATACAGTCTTTATCACTCACAAAGGGTACCTCATCGCACTCGGCGCTTCAGCAGGGGAGACACGATGGAAAACATTGGATAACGTGCATGTCATCGGCGCTGTTGAGGAGACACTCTATACATACACCGTTGAAGGTGGTACTCACGCTCGCGCTGATAAAATCATAGCCTATGATACAGAATATGGGACAATCCAGTGGCAAGCAAGTATCCCAGATGCGATCAGTGGATCACCAAGAGCTGTCGATGAGGAGTTGATCTATGTTGTTGGTCCGAAAGAAAGGGAGGAAGGCGGGCCACCGGAAATCAGCGCGCTCTCAACGACTGACGGATTCGTCCAATGGACAAGAAGGCTGTCCGTCCGAGAAGGGACCGTCGAGGTGAGTTCCCCGGCCGTAGACGACTCACGCCTATACGTATTCACACGCGGGGATGAACACTTCAACTGGTATCGCCACAGAGATGAGACCCTTGACGCTGTCGGAACCGTCTTCGCCCTTGATCGAACCACTGGTGAAGAACAGTGGCGATTCGAAACGCCAGCAGAGTTAGCCGGTGTGCCGGTAGTGGACGCAAACACAGTGTATGCCGCAGCTCGCTATCGAACGTGCCCCGAGTCACCGTCCGAGGATATAAACGGTGGTCTCTACGCACTTGACAAGACAACTGGAGAGGAGCAGTGGAATATCGCACCATCAGGTCTGCTAAGTGTGTATCCTCCCGCAATTGGGGACGGGGCGGTGTATCAAGCCACCGACGACGTTGGCCAGGGCGAAGATGCATATCTTCTGGCGTACACCGGCAGTGAACATCCACCTGACTGTACTCGGAAGTTTGCCGGGAGGGAGAAAACTCGAACCGTTCCGACGCCCGACATGGAAAAGTCAACGACGACTACAGAGCCAGCGACAACTTCGACTCGCACGGAACGAGAGGCGACGAAAACAACTACTACCGAGACTTCTACATCGACGCAGATAACGACCACTACGCAATCGACAACCGAGCTATCACCGACCAAATCCGCAACTACAGCGGGAACCCCACCGAATAGAAGCACTGCCACATCAGAAACAACGGTTGATGATGGCCAACCGGGGTTCGGCATTAGGACTGCACTCGTAGGATTCGTGGGAACAGGGTTGTATTTACTGCGTAACCGAATAGATTGTGAACAATAGCTCATTAAACGTCGCTGTCCAAGTTTGTATCAGAGTCCATTAAACAAGTGGAGATTCGGCTCGAACACGAAGCCCACTACCATTGGATTGCGTTCTCCGTTGTCGATTATTCAGGAAATCTCTTCGATCAACCGAATCCATTTTCGAATTTTATCTGTCCTTCGAATCCTCGAGTGAGGAAATTGGAATACCGGCTGGTTGGACAGCCAGTGGTTCACTTGTTCGACCGTCGTGAGGGTCGGTTCGCCCCACGAGAACAGGTTGGTGACATCTTCCCCACCCCAAAGGGCGAGGATTCCACGAAGCGTACTATCCAACTTCAGGGAATCTTCGGGTTTCAGCGCAAGGAGGATATCAATCCCGGCTTTCCCTCAGCTCAGACCTGCCCAATGGCGAAGTTCGATGCGTTCCAGCAGCTGGCGAGCTGTCGCGAGGGCAGTGAGCCCTGGATGATCGGTGTCGAGGTCAGCATAGACATACGCTGTAAACAGTTCTTCATTCGATCTATTTCGCTGACGCAAATACGATTGCTGATCGTATGTCAACTCATCGAGTTGCTGCTGAATCGACGTTAATCGATCATTGCACTCGTCAAACGCAAATTTTCCTCGTTCGATTGCAGCGAGCTCATCACCAACGTCAACAAGCGAACTGTGGAGTTCTTCGAGTTGCTGACCTTCTGCTGTCATCAGCGAGTATGATTGCTGGCGAATGTCGATAGCTTCCTCAGCGGCACTCTTGATTCGATTCCACAATGGTTGTGACCACGTTGCTGACCCACCTGCTAAGCCTGTTGCCACCTCGGGTCCGAATTCATTTTTGATGCTCTCCAGGGCGGTTTTCTCTCCGTATTCGTCTTCCCAGTGATCAACTGAAAGGACGGTTTCACAGTAGGCTTCCTGAACCGCATTCGGGAACGTGTGTGTGGTGCGCGATCGCGATGTGACTGGTCCATGCAATGAACCGCCATCTGCTCGATAGGGATGAGGTGGGATTTCGTCAAGTCGGTCGAGAAAGTCCTCGAAGGCGTCGCTTTCAGCTTGGATCTGGACTTCTTCCTTGCTGGTGAGTTGCTCTGCGCGTGGCAGTGATGTGTGGTCGATTAACGGTTTTCTATCCTGTTCCATTGTTACTTATTAGCACGATGGTGAGGGGGGTACTATACTTTATTGGCCATAACCAAACAACGAATTGAAGGGTACAAACAGCTTGCACCATCACTCACGTCATATCGAGGGGCGAATCAATTAGCTCTGGTTAAACCGATTCCCCGCCCTCTTCGTCATCCGGTACGGTCCTCAGCACGCGGTAGGGTGGAGTCTCCTTCCTCAACGAACGGAGTGAGTAGGGAGGTGAGGAAACCCGTTCGAGAAGGCTTATTACCGCCGAACTCGTACAATAATCCACTACTGCCGTGGCACAAGTCCAGGACAGTAGGTGCCACCAGTAAACTGGCACCTGTGGTGCGAGCGTATCGCATCCTACACTCGGGAACGACGACCGCGAACGGGTTCAATTCCCTACCCAATTGGGTTTGAGCGTGAGAACACCGGGAATTAAATCGGCGGGACAATCCCGGCCTTCGGTCGGAGTGAAAAGCATCAAACAATGCACCCACGCCGAAGGCAAGGACGGTAAGAGGAAGCCGGGCCGCGTCCATGCATGAGGTCGCGGGGCACAATGTCGTTGCGGTAAAGCCCCGTCCTCAAGGAGTGACCGACCGCCGCAAGACGGAAGGGAGCGAGTAGAGCGGGGTAGTTTACTAGCTTGACGGTGCCAACGCTTCGATTGTTCGCTCAGTCATTTCCTCGTCGGCGTTGCTCGGGATTGTCACCATCGGCCGAGTGATGCAGTCAATATCGGTGATTGTCCGAAA
The DNA here is from genome assembly GCF_056892285.1 of Haladaptatus sp. HS23. Lineage (NCBI taxonomy): Archaea > Methanobacteriati > Methanobacteriota > Halobacteria > Halobacteriales > Haladaptataceae > Haladaptatus > Haladaptatus sp. HS23. Next base: position 43,514 of record NZ_JBXGLH010000015.1, read on the forward strand.
CTGCTCACGGGCCTGTTCCGGCGTCCCCGCGACACCAAGCGCCTTGACCATATCGTTAGTGACGTTCCCTACGGCCGTTTCACGGTCGCCCTCACGCCACGCCTCGGCGACGGCGGCCGCGTCGTCCGGAAATCGCTGTGCAACCGATTGCTCGTAACCCCGACCGTTACCGACGTAGTAGGCGACATGGCCGCGGATGGCATCCTTGGCCGCCTCGATATCGTCGCTGACGGCGGCAGGGATGTACGGTGCGACGTCAATGGCATCATCGCGTCCAACCGCCGCCGCGTGGTCAGCGATGTACGCGAAGGCATCCTCGAGGTCTGGAAATGGCACGTTGTGAGGAATCCAGCCATCACAAAGCCGTGCGACAACGCGCCGATTTGCCTGTCCGAGCGCGGCGTGGTAGATGGGCACGTCGGCGTCCAGTGATGGAAAGTCCTGCACCGAAAAGACGTCGCCCTCATAATCCACGCGGCCGTCGTCACTGAGAAATTCCTTAGTCAGTTCAATAGTCTCGTGCGCCCGTCGAACCGGGTTAGGGTCATCCCAGTTCATGCCATGGAGGTCTTCGATGGCCTTCTTTGTGGACGTCCCGACGCCGAGCCGAAACCTGCCGTCGGAGACCCGATCAAGTGTGGCTGCCGTCATCGCCAAGACGGCGGGGGTTCGCGAGAAAACGTTGACGATTGCTGTCCCGAGATCAACCGTCTCAGTGTGAGCGGCGATGTCAGTGAGCTGGACGACCGAGCTCGTCCCCCAGAGTTCGCCGAGCCAGAGTCCATCGTAACCGAGTGCTTCGGCGCGGACGCTGAGTTCGGTCTGGTCGAGGGTCGTCACCTGTGGCAACAGTAGATCGGTTGGCATAGTTTTTCACATGTGCTGACGGGTAAAAACTGGGCTGGGTAGTTGGAATCATCTCGTCCCAGTTCGATCCGTGATGGTATTACGTTACTCGGCCGTTGTCTGATTAGTAGTACTGAATAGTCAGATTCACCAGTAATACTGTTCGGGCAGTAACATTGTATCCGGAACAGTCTCCGAGGAGAGTTCGATGGACGTCAACTACCCTCCCTACTTGCTCGCTTACGCACACCCGTGAGGGGTGGGACTTCCCGAATGTTCCACTTGCTCAAGTCGACATCCGGGCGAGTCTGGTACTCACACAGGAAGAAGTCCGAGTGGTGTTCTTTGAGATTGCGACCTTTCGAGAGGTGAACGCGCTGACTGGATTGGGAATGAAGGTCCGTGTAGCGTTCGTGGCCTTTGAGTTCGGCTTTGAGCTCCCCGTCATCGGGAATCTCGCCCGTCGTGTCCCATCGTTCTTGGGCGTAGTAGCGACCGACGTTCCAGAGTTTGGAGGCGGCCCATCCGAAGTGGTCGAGGTCGTCACTCACCTGTTATTGGTTAGTGAGTGTGCCCTCAAATGTTCGGACGGTTCACATTGGATTTTGCCTTCATAACCAGTTATTAACCGTAAAAAGGGAATATTATTGATTCAGCGTGGAATATCCCGCCCGGCAATCGACCGTGGGTGTGTAAGCAAGCGTACGGCGCGTATCCACGGCCTAAAAACCGTGGTATTGCACCTGTTCACTCTATAACCACTCTTATCGTCATCACCGACTCATGTCTATTATTAGACGATCTTAGATCTCGACGCACAATCAATGTCGTCAATGAGTGTCCACATCACTACAATGGGAAGCAAGACAGTCCCCTGCCTCGCAACTACATGGTTGGTATGCAGGGGAACTGCTGTCGAAGGAAGCGGACATGTGGCCGCTCGATTCGACATGTTTCAATACTAGAAGGATATGTATAAAGGCACTGCTTGCAAAAACTTTGGAAAATGCAAGGCTAAAATCTCACCTTTTAGAGCAGGATACAGCCGACAATTCCTGCACCACCCACACTCGTAACTCTGACAGGAGTTGAACTTGTTCAAACTTCTTAGATATTCTGATATTATTGAATGTTACGATTAAAACCAGAAACGTTGCAGTCGATCTCCGATCACAACCACCACAGCCGAAGAGGTATATCGTACAGAGTCTCATCATTGGGCATGATGATCACCAATACGGAAATTCGGCTCTAATTAGTGCGAGATGGACCAATCAACTACCCTACCCTGCTCGCTCACGGGATACACCACTTTCCTTTAATCCAAAGGCTCTACCTCAGGTTATGCTGATACAAATTCACTCTTGTTCTTGAGGATATGATTGGATTTTCGTCAATTTGATCTGAACCCCACTAAAATTGACGAGAATACCGATAGGTTTACGATCAATGAATTTATATAGTTAATCGGACGGATGGAGACCGTCCGATGGATCAACGGCGATTCTATTTGGCAGGGGAAACCCTAATTCCCCTTTCGGTCCATAATCCGGAACAAGCGGGTTGTTGTCGTTATTCCGGTGAGGCAGTTTAAGCACGATACCAGCTGTTTGCACCGCTCGTCGGAATCGTTTGTACCGCTAGTTCGTCGAATGACCGATCGCATAAACAGAACGCCGATTTGCCCCAGGATATCGCAATCTGATGTTTAATCTCATCAAGGACGAACGTCAGGGCATCGCGATTGCTCAAGGCTTCTTCTGTGGACTGTAGATTTTATTCGCAATTTATATGATTGGTAATAATGTAAACTGATATAAGACACCGAGAAATAGAAAGCACATGAAACGTCGCTGGTTTCTGGTACTCGGAATCTTCCTCATCGTTGGTCAACTCACAATCCTTGCAGCATTCGGCATTCCGATATCTTCTAAATCCAGTGCGATAGTAACGTTCTTGATCACAGGCTGTGCAGGCGTTCTGTACGCAATCGGCGGTACCGGAAGACAATTCAGGCCCATCAGATGGAATCAATTCATCGGAGCAGCTGACTTCCTCCTCGGTCTAATATTTGTACTAGGGACCGTATTTCCGATCTGGAACAGCACGTTGCCGTACGAGAATAGCAATCAACTGCTTTTTGCTGTCGCGGCTATCGGCGGTGTAGCGTCACTTCTGTTTATCGGAGTCGACTGGGTTCGTGGCGATCAGTACTTTAACCTCATTGCATACGAGTCCGGACCGATTCTCTCGCGAAAATAGGCCAGGAACTACCCCGCCCTACGCGCTCCGTGCGTTGATGACGGGGCTTTACTGCAACGGACAGTGTGCCCCTCGACCCCATGCATGGACGTGGCCCGGCTTCCCCGTACCTTCCTGCCACCGGCATAGATGTGTTTTTGACACGTCTCACTCCGACCGGCGACGAGGGTTGTCCCGCCGATTTAATTCCCGGTATGGCCAGAAATCCGAGATTTTTGGCTGCTAACCAGAACACAAAGCGTTCTAGTGATGTTCTCACGCTCAAACCCAAGAGTAGGAGAGGCACATGGCGGCACTTCCCCGGCGTCGTTCCGAGTATAGGACACGATACTTTCTCGCCACAGGTGCCAGTTTACTGGTGGCACCTGCTGTCTTGGACTTATAATAAGAAAGTGGTAGATCATTATATAATTTCGACGGTGATAAGACTTCTCGAACGGGTTTTTTCCTCCTCTCTTCACTTCGTTCGTTGAGGAAGGACCCCATCCTACCGCACGCTGAACTCTTGAGAATACAATCATCAGACATTTTCAGAACAGTAATATAAAAATAGATACAAAGTCTCGTCCTTTGGAGTGGTGAGGATGTCAATCAGTGGGATCCACAATCGCCATCTCTTCAGGTAGTCCAGTCACTTTCACTGGATAGTTCCCCTCGTCTTCAAGACAGACGAGCGCGTGGCTATACCCTCGTTCGCGAGTTCCGGGTTTCGCCTGTCGGCAAAACTCGGCTTCACGTTCGTTCAGTCCCAGTCGCTTTCGGTTCGCATCGGAGAGGCCGGGCAACCGCTGGAGGAGTTTGATCGACGATTCCTTGGCGAGCACTTCAGCTTTTTCGTGGACGAAGAAATCGCTCAACTCCTGGGTGACAAGATGGATGCTCAAATCGTGATGGCGGGAGTGGCGATATGCGCGCTCCAACCAGTCGAGTGAGCCCGCATTTTGCATCAGATAGTGTGCTTCATCGATGACGAGAATGACGCGCTTTTCGGTCTGTTTCGTACGCTCGTAGACGGCGTCGAACAACAGTTGCATCATCAAAGCGATTTCTCGGTCTGCCTCGCTCTGCTGAAGGTCGAGGTATGTAACTTTGGCATCATGGAAGTCGATATCCGACCGACCGGCGAGGTTCTCATACTCACCGTCACCCATGAACGGCCGCATTCCGATGCGAAGATCAGCCGCTTTGTCTTCCCATTTCGCCACTTCAACAGTGGTCGGCGCAGTTTCTTCGTCTTCATGTTCGAGAAACGAGCTTGCGTCTTCGGCCATCTGCCCGAGAATGTGAAAGACGTCTTGGATGGTTGGACTCTTCTTGCCATGCGTAGACGGATCACGCGTGATACCGCGCCACTCATAGGCTTCCTGGACGGCATGGCTCAGGACAGCACGAGCATTCGTATCGAGTCCATCACCACTCGTATCGACGTGCGCAAAATATGTCTCGAAAAACCCCAATACGCTCGATAATCGTTGTGCGTATGGGTCGAGGTCATCCGTTGATTCCAAGATGTGGGCGGGCGTTTCTTTAATCTGCATCGGATTCAGCCGTCGCGTGCCATCGACCACGATTCGGTCAGCATCGAGGGCGTCTGCGAGTGAGCGAAACCCTTCAAGCGGGTCGATCATGATGAGGATGGTGTCCGGATCGTTTGCGATTTCACGAAGGCTCAGGAGTTTGGCGGTCACGGATTTCCCAGAGCCTATTTTCGCGGCTGCAAGAACGTTGTACCCGTTTGGTCGTTTCCACCGATCGACGACAACCGGTGCGCTCGTCGTCGCATGGTAGCCATAGCGAATGCCAGTTGGTTCGAGCACAGTTGTCGTTGAAAAGGGAAATGCAGCACCCAATGCACCACCGAGCATCGGCGTTCGTGCGCTTGGAAGGGCATAACTGACGGCGTCTTCAGCGATCGGACTGCCACTGATGAGTCCATCTGTTTGAATGTAATCGATGGATTTCACCGTCAGTTGGCGTTTTGCGAGGTCAGTGGCGATACGCTGGCACGTTCGCTCGACTGCTTGATTTGTCTCACCACGCACCGTGATGTAAGTCGCAACATCGAACACTGACTGTGAGCCATCGGTCAGTTGGAAGAGAACGTCCTCGTGATCACGGATTCGGCGGTCAGTGATACCAATTGAGGGGTCGCCGTTTTTCTCCTTCCCGAGACGAACCGTCTGGAGATCGCGAATCGCGTCTTCAAACTCCTTGATGCCGCGTTCAGTCGGGCGAGGACTTGCATGAATCGAGAGATCTACATCCGCACTCGGGTGGGTCGTTATCGTCTCTAATAGTCCTGGATCGGCTGTATCCGGCCAGTCGATGACGACAAGGGTTTTCAACCACCGATCGCCCGTTTGTGTCGCTTTGGCGGTGAGTCGCGCACTCGACGGGGCGACAAGACGAGCATGGTGTTCGCTACCGTTGCCAAGCGGATACGTCGTTTCTAGTTCGTCGGATTTCCCTGTGAACGTCTCTTTCAGGGTGGTAAACAAGGACATGAATTAGTACTGTGTGGGGTTCGGCGTTTCTCGAGTCGATTCGTCCGACTCGGTGTCTTGCTTAGTGAAAGTATCCGCATTTAGTGTTGTTTGAACCGTTACGAGTGGCATTGTACGGACACGGCTTTCTGCGGTTCCGTACTCTGTGTGAGTGCCAGTCCAGAATGCTTCGATCCACTCCGCAAGTGTATCAGTCGAAACCGATTCTGCTTGGCACGTTTCAATTCCACGAATAGTATCTTGAACGGCGTGCACTCGTCCGGCGAGGACTATCCGTTGAGCCGTTCTGATTTCAGCGGGAGTCAGTCGCGTGCTTCCTGCACCGACCATGGCGAACAGACCGCCGAAGTACGGAAGATCGACAAGTTTACTGAATACGCCGTGTTCTGCGAGTTGAACTTCTTGAATGGTCACTGGAATGAGAATCTGATATTCACGGATGCTCGTCCCGCGCGCTTGAAACTCATGTGGAAGCCGTAATCGGTAGCTCTCGATGAGATTCCGCAGGGTTGCGTTTGAACGGACATCGGGGTCATCGATACGGTCTGTGTAGCCAGCGACGAGCTGGTCGGGATCAACGCGACGGGCAGAGGATCGGATTTGGAGATCAAAATCCAACGTGTTTAGCGCATTACCGAGCGTGTCGGCTGCGGCGTTCCATTCTGCCTCCGTCGCCAATGTCAAATTCGCTGGATCGATTCGGATGCCTGTAACGAGGGCACCATCGAGGCGTTCGAGAGTTTCCGTCTCAGGATGGAACCGCTTGATGTGCGTGAGTGGCTCGGTTCGCTCTGTCGGCCGTGTACTGAACAGGGTCAGGAGTTTCGGATGACGGACGAAGGAAACAATCAGTGAGAGCCATGTTTGTGGGGTCATGTGTGATGGTGAGATAAACACGATGAGTGCAGTTCCACCGAGGATGGCGAGACCGCCCGTAAGTCCAACGACGGTTGTGAGAAGCCCGTCTTGGAGAGCGAAGAGGAGAAACCAGCAGAGTGCAACGGCAGTTGATGGCAAGAATAGTTTCAAATCTGCCAGACTGTAATCGATGTCGATACCTGTGATTTCGTCGTTTGCACCGAACGTGTCAAGGATTTTTCGTCGTGGTGTGTTTCGAGTCATGGATGTTTTTTGTCGTAATCGGGGTCTGGTTCTGAGTCGATTCTATTTTGCGTAAAGCGAGTACTGACAGTCGTTCGAAGCCACATCGTTGCTGTACGTGGTTCCCACCCCGTTCGGCGTTCGACGATGCGTCGGAGCACGTAAATTCCACCTATCGTTGGCGGAATCCACAGGAGCATTGAGAGATCCGCTCCGAAATCGAAGAGCGTCAGAAGGGCATCGATGAACCCCAAACAGAACGAATATCGGCTGGTGAATACCCATCCTGTTGCCCAAACAGCAAAGCCAGCAATGTCACGGTCTTCTCGAAGCGCACTTCGGAGGAAAATCGCGGTGCCGAGAGCGCCGACACTCCAGAGAACGAACGCACCGACTAGCGACCCAGCGGGAAATCGACCGGTCTGAATCAGCGTCCAGTCAAGTGCACCAACCCATCCGAGCAGAGAAAACCCGGCGACGAACTGCCAGCGAGGTCGCTCATGAGTAACGGATTCCATTGTCGTTCCTCGTCGGTGACGGCGTTTTATGTGGCGTTTGTGTGCTTGTTCGCGTTCCCGAATGTGAGCGAAGTAGCCCACGCCACCGAGTACAGCGAGCGCCACCGAGTTCCTGCTAAGGATGCGAAGTAGTCCATCTGTTCTCCGCAGTACCATCAGTACCCAGTGTTGCCCGGAATCCAGTCCGAGGAAGAGTGTACCGACAATTGCGATGAGAGTTATCGCGATTCCGAAGAAGACAACGAATCCAACAACCACCGCGAGCATTCGCCGGATGAACAGAAATCGACCGGTATGGACGAATAGACGATTTTTCTCGATACACTCTCTAAGCAAGCGGTGAGCGTAGAGAAGCGTGAATCCTGGTTTGGCGTTCTTCAGTCGATTTGCCTTTCGAACCTTACTCTTTATAAAGTGGTCATCTTTCCATTCTATACAATCCCAGCAGACTACGAAGTTGTTAGAAATTGTATTTTTACATTTATCATCTGGCTTGTCCGAGTATAGGATGTATCCAACTTGTCCTTTAGGAGTCAGAGTTAGTCCACAGACTTGGCAATTGTGATTGTCCCGATGAGCGACTTGTAGAATCAGCTGCTCATGCTGGTCTGAATTGCTTAATTGGGCATCGACACTGTCACTCTTCGGGCTCATTTAGCCCACGTTCCTTGGACCGTGTCGATGCTGTTGCTGTGCTCTTGACTGTAACGTGCCTCTCGATATTTCCCATCAGTGGCAACATTACGTGCGTCATATGCTACCGAGTTCTCTTTATCGTATAGAACAACATCTGCGTCTGACCGGGCACTAGCTAACCAGTCGAAGCCACCTTCATCGATAAGCCACCCAGTGTTCGATGGACCTTGACTAAGTGACTGATATTTTCCACGGCTATCGAAATAGCCAGCATCGTACCGCTCCTTCGATAGCGCAGACCGATCCGATACCTGTGTGACGGTTATATCTGAAGGGACAGTATCGTATGTAGTTGGATTGGTTCTCTGTGCACTACTGTCTCCGCTGTGTGTTGAACCCGTACTTTGTTGGCTGTGACCAGCATCAGTTGCCCATCCCGACTCAGTTGTAGAAAGTGATCCAGACGTCGAACTTGTCGCTGCTTCAAGTTCACCCGCGATGGGTGTTCCGCCGAACCCACCGTCACCGCTGCTCGGTTTGAACGGAGAGCCAGCGATCGGATCGACACGACTGGCACCGGCATTCGGACTCGAAGTCGTCCGACTTGTGCGCGAGCGGCGGAGCCGATCCGTGAACGCGCCTGAGCGGGAGGCAACAGCCATGCCAGAGGCTGCACCGAGTGCGCCTGCTGTGAGGGCTGAAAGCGATCGCATTCGTCGATTACCGACGAACAAGAAGAGCGGCGACAATGCCGCACAGAACCACAACAGAAACACGAGGATGATGTACGTGAACGAATCGACGCCTGCAAAGCTCGACAGCCCACCGTCAAGCGAACTGGCGATGGCGTTGACGACGGGATAGCCTACACCAAGGATAACCGCCGCTGGAAACGGGATGAACGCACAAGGAACGAACAGCCCTTGTAGGCGTTCACCGACCGATGCAAGGGGGCGGAAAACCCACATCGCGGGGAGTGACAACGCGATGAATACCGGCATCGCCGGAATCAGCACGTACACTGCAAGCCACGAGAGGCCAAACACACAAGCGACGAAGAGGAATAAGACACCCGAAGAGATCCATAGCAGGAGGCCAGCAAGGCCTGCTGCAGTTGCACTATCGACGATACGGTCGAAGCTGGCGAAGATTTGCTCTCCAGACGGCGCGAACATGAGGGTGAGCCCAGTTGCCAAGTGGAGAACAAACGCACACCAAATCCATGATCCAAGAATGAAAAAGAGCAGGAACCAGCCCTTTAACGCGAGACTCCGCGCCCGCTGTGCGGAGACCGTTCCAGAAGGGAGAAAGACACTCGCACGCAAGAGCAATATTATCAATGCCCATACCGCAATTCCTGCTGGCAACCCGAGTGAAAACCAGAGGTCGTAGACGGTGTCCATCGGTGCGTTCGTCGGTCGGTCGATGAGTTCCATCTCCCCATGACGGGTTGGAACGGGGCGACTGACGAGAACGCTGATCGCCCACTCTGCGGCTCCGCGTGCGAAATCGAGGAACTGTTTTGCGACTTCCTTGATTGCACCGAGAATGCCATTACACATTCGACCGCTGATGACACCTAGTCCAGTACATGTTCCATCGAACGCGGCGGTCGAGTTCGAGAGAGGTTCGGAACCAGTGGGCCATGCTCCAGATGTTGTTCTCGTTGAATTCTCCGGTGTGGTCGTCGAATTCGTCACTGTCGTGGTCGTTGAAGAGCCATTTGGCGGAACTTGGGCTTGGCTCGGAAAACTCGAGGTGATGACTAAAAGGACGATGAGTACAGCCACCGTGACTGACCGAATGAAATTTGCCACCATTCGTCGTCAGAAGAATGGGACGATGTCCACACACCCAGCGAGGCCAACACCCGTCGATCGAATGAGCAGATCAAGAACGAAGGCAAAGAGGGGAGTCGTAACAGCCGCATACATCGCGCGATTACGCCAGGCCTTGATAGATTGGACCGATTGTGGATCTTTTGGGAAGGCAGCGGCGTTATGAAGTACGTATGCGAGAATCGACGACGCGATCATCGTAATACCGACAGCGAGGGGTGCGGCGAAGTTGATCGTCCTTGCAAGCGGCGTGCCACAGAGACCGGAACCGATGGTCTGTTGGGCTGAAACGGGATTGGTGAAGACGAACAGGACGACCGTACCTATAAGGAGACGACCAAGTGTTCGTATTCCCTTATGCCGCGATTTTGGAATCTGGTGTGATGATTTAAGGTAGTTTGTTTCAGTTTCGATTGAAGTCTTGTTTTGCATTTGTTCTCCACGCTAGTGGGGAGATCATGGCATTCGAGCGGTTGTTTTACCTCTGTACACCCATGCCATATGTTCCCACGATAGCGATACTACGAGCACCGAGCCAGAGTATTTATATCCATATTTAGGATCCACAATGATATTTAATAAGAAATTGAAAATTTGGAAAATCAGGAGTGAAGACAAAAATAATTAGGATAATTTGAAATTGATTTGGGATTCAAATATTCCGTCGTAGGAGAAATCACGCAAGTTGTGACACAATTGTACACCAATCATCGTGAGGTTGTGGCTGCCGACCGCAGAGCGGTCCGGGAGCGGTGGCTAGGGAGGAGAGAGGGTGATGGTGGTTCAAAGAGAATCCAGAAACCTGAAATCTACACTGACTACCCAAAGAGAGTAACGGGAATATCAGCGAACGACGGTACTGATTGATCGAGATAGCGAGAATCGTCCAGTAGCGGACGCTCGACAACCTCAGGCGTGTCGATCACTCGCGGTCAACACTCTATCGGCTGCAGCGAGCTGAACACTGGCTCGTCTCAAATCTCCACGAAACAGCTCTCTGACATCGGTTGGTATGATTAGTCGGGCAGGTCTTTGTAACCAGTCCGGACACAGTTCCAACATGGAAACCCGCCGAGTCCTTCGCATGAACACTTTCTATGGTTACCGTCACAGGTGCCCGCTGTCCGACTGTCCTGATCTGTTCTTACTTCTGGGCCACCATCAGCCGCGAGTTGTTGATCGACTGCCGCCTGCAGAACGGAGGTTCTGATAGCCACACCAATCCGGTGTTTGCACGCACCTTCGTAGTGTTCGTCCGCAGGACACTCACAGGTGATGGGAATGCCATCGCGGATAGTAACACGGTATTCGTGGTCTGCTGGGTTCGCGTGGCTCGCATTTCTAACGAGCACACCCTCCGGATCAAGAGTGAATTCGAAGGCTTCGTACTGGGCACGCTTTGCGATTCGCTTGCTATACGTCAAGTGCGAGAGAACGTGGTCGTGACTGGACATTCTATCTCCACGAGGCACTCGGGAGGTGCCCCGCACCCGTCAGGGGGCACAAAAAATCGGTGGTGCTGAAACACCGTATGGCATTTCACACGGCGGTTGCATCACGGAACTACAAGCGGCGGTGCGGTGAGAACATTATCCTTCTGTCGCTCACGTTGCAGTCGATGAGAAACGAATCTCCTTTCGGCACACCTCCGAACCAGTGCTCACAGTGGGTGTCGTCGATTTCGATGCTGTCTCCGATGTTTTTTGGATGATATGGAGATGGGGCATTCCGGTAAGTATCGCTGTTACGACGTTGATTTCTCACGTGAGTTTCGCGACTATCTCGATAACGAACGCTCTACACTTCCTGCCCGTGAGCGATCACCACAGTCGTGGTACCGTAGCTCTCCGAAATCGTTCGATGCCAACAGCTCGGAGAGATAGTTCCCATGCTCACAGGAAAAACGGAATCAGCTGTCAGTCGAACCGATAGATCGCAATCCCGTCGTGGCCACACTGAGGACACGCAGGTTCGTCGACCGCGACCTCCATACCACAGTGGCGACATTCGGCAATATACGTACTCCGAGTCCGTCCAAGAAGACGCTCAAACAGGGAGTTCATACGACCGTCTCCTTGTCGATCCCCTCTCGAATCGTGTCTCGCTGGACGCGTACTGTATAGGTGGAAACACCAGCGGTATCCGCGAGGTCAGTTTGCGTGATGGCGACATCGAACTCGTTCGCGGTGATGGCGAGACACCCAGCTGCCACACCCGCGGGATTACAACCGACGACGAGATTTGCATCAACTGCCTGGTTTGCGAGTTGTGTGGCACGATACGTAACGGCATGTGGAATATCGAGCTTCGATGCAAACTGGGAGATGAACGCTCCAGGTTGTGGTGGGTGTGCAGGGAGTTCGAGTTCAGCGTTCAGAACACGATAGGCTCGCCGTATCGTCTGTTCGTCGTGAATCGAATACTCGACGATCTCTGTAAGAGTGCGTGGCTGTCCGAGACAGCGAAGTGTAGCATAGACACACGCCGTTGCAACTGATTCGATCGATCTCCCACGCAGGAGGTCGTTGGTCTGCGCCGTTGTAAACTACCCCACCCTACTCCCTCGGCGCATACGCGCCTTGGTCCTTGAGGGTGGGGCTTTGATGTGGACTCCCAGCAATCAATCACCAGCAATTGGCCGGTGACTCTTGCCGTTCACCATCCCACCATTCACATGCACGTCTACTGGTGCGTCTACGCTCCCCGACGTGGGCGAGGACCGCAGTCTATGCTGTCGCTTTCGAGCATACCGTAACCCGATGTTTTTCGCCGCGTTATAGTCCGCGTTCACTTCGTAGCCGCACTTCTGGCAGTGGAAATGTTCGCCGTCGCGGTTGTCGCGGTGTGTGAACCCGCAGTCCGTCCGAGAACAGCGTTGGGACGTATGATTCGGTGCGACCTGTTTCGCCGTGACGCCGCGTTCCGGAGCCTTGTACTCGACGTACTCGAATAGACGCCGAAACGCCCAGATGTGGTGCCACTTCGCGTATGGAAGCCGCTCTCGAATATCGGTCAACTTTTCAAACACGATCACGTCACAGTCGTGTTCGACGGCTTCCGTGACGATTTTGCTGGCGACAGTGTGGATGTACTGCTTTCGCCACGCCTCTTCGCGCTTGCCGAGGCGAAGGAGCGCGTTGTGCGCGGCTTGGGTGCCGCGCTGTTGCATTTCACCACGCCGTTTTTCGAACTCATGGCACCAGTGGTCATACTCATCGCCCTGCCAGAACGTGCCGGTCGAAGCGACCGCAAGGCTGTTGACGCCAAGGTCGATACCGAGGACTGTTTGGTGCTCGGTATCTGCCGAAACCTCGGACTCCTCATCGGAGTCGTATTTCCGCGTCGTGATGTGGAAGTAGAACTCGTCGGTCGCCTTGTCGTATTGAAGTGTGCTCGCTCGGAACTCGTAGTCTTCCGAGAGAACGTATCGTTCGTAGGGCGTCGGACTGTCCGCCGGAAGTTCAAAGTCGCACTCGACGCGTCCGTTGACGGTTGAGAGGGAAACACGGTCGCGGTAGAACGTCGCGCTCCGCTTGTCGTAGACCATGCTCCATGACCTGAACTCCGGTCGACTCACTCGTTTGCCTTGTTTCCATCGTTTGACGACGCCTTTTGTTGCTTGCACGGCGCGTCGAATAGCTTCTTGAACAAGATTCGCGGTCAGGTCTGTTTCTGCCCGTAGTTTCTTGTAAAGTGCGTTTCGTGCTGTGTTGTTGGCAGTGATGCAGTTTTTGTAGCTGGTATCGTCCCAGCAAAACTCGCTCGCACGGTTTGCGCAATGAAGGAACTGGCGGGCGGATTCGTGGAGGTCGTCGCGCCGCTCGTCAGGAATGGTGAGTTTAACCGCTGCAGTTCGACGCACCCCCATATTTCAGATTGCAACCTATCGGTACTTAAGAATTCGGGAGTCGGGTAGCCACCGTGCTGCAGTTGTGTAATCCTGTGACGGTTTCCTCTCCGGCCTACTCGCTCACTTCGTTCGCTCCTTGAGGCCGGAGGCTCCACCTCGAATCATGCTGAAAAGAGTGCAGGCGTGGTCACGAACGGTTGGTGAGAGCGCGAGTGCACTCACGAGCCGTCGAATCTCAGAGAAGCCGTGGCCGAGGTTTCGATTTGCTTTCGATTCCCAACTCGCACGCCAGTGCTGGGTTCGAAGCCTGCGAATCTGCCGTCGTTTCGACGCCGAGATAACGTTTCCCTTGCTATCTGTACTGCCATAAATCGCGGTCGTCAGACCGTAGTCGTGAAGCGTCGGTGTTCGTGGACTTCCCGTTCTGACGCGTCGATCCTCATCGTCGTACCACTCCGCCCCATAATCGATACGATGTTCATCGAGGACCAAGCCACAGTCATCACAGATCGTTTCGTTGGAGTTTGTTCTGACGTCGCCATCACATTCGGGGCACAAGGAAGTTGTATCGTTCGGTACATCTTCGTCGAAGTCGTGTTCGTAGATGTCTCTAATCGCCATTGAAATCACTCGTTGCCGAGACGTTCACTCTGGAACGCTCCGCACCTCTCGGGGGCAAAAAAAATTCCCGGCGGTGGGATCACACCAATCGTCAGATAGGTTCTTGTACGGAAGGGGATGCTCTCAAAGTGAGCAATCAGAGTTCACGCATTTTATGAGTTTGAGTCGACCTCGGCTAAGGAGTATTATGTGACTTCGTATCACAGTAATAATAATGACGTCGCTTTCTCGGGAACCGACGTGGAGGACAGACTCGTGAACACGGAATTGGATCTACTGGTGCGACTTGGTGATTATAAGCGACCACAAGAGATCGCGTCCCGCGCTGTTCACGCAGAAGAATTGGGCTTCGATCGTCTCTCAATGGGTGAGACGACAGGATGGAATATCGTGCCGGCGCTCACGCTCATCGCTGATCGAACGGACACCCTTGGGATTTCAAACGATGTTATTTCGCCATACGGTCGGTCGCCTGCACTCATTGCCCAGACGGCACTGACACTTCACGATGTCTCGGATGGCCGATTTCGACTCGGTCTTGGGCCGAGTTCGCCCGCGCTAACCGAACGATGGCATGGCAAATCGTTTGATCGGCCACTGCGGCGGACACGAGAGGTAATCGAGGTCATCAGGGCGGTCTACGAAAATGGAAGCCCTGCATACGAGGGTGAGATTTTCGAGATCGCAGGCCTCGGATACGAGCGTGACATACCCGAGAACCCGCCGCCGATCGACCTGGCAACGCTCGGTCCGAAGGCGACCGAGATGGCTGGCCGATTCGGCGACGGGTGGGCACCGCAGCTGTTCACCAAAGATGGGCTAATAGAGCGGTGTGAAGATCTCAAGCGGGGTGCCGAGCTTGGTGGGAGAAGTCTATCAGAGGTGCGTGTGAGTCCGATCGTTCGTGGGATTGCATCGGAAGATCGCGAACACGCTCGAGACCTCGCACGGCGATCGATCGCATTTCTGCTCGGCGCGTACGGACCCTATTATGGGAATTCTGTCGCCGAGCAAGGTTATCCCAATGTCGTTGCCGATATTCGGGCTGCATGGGAAGACAGGGATACCGATGCAATGAGCTCACGTCTCCCTGATGAACTACTCGATGAATTGGCGCCTGCGGGAACCCCCGAAGAAGTTCGTACCTGGGTTGACGACTATGCAGCGCTCGAAGGCGTCGATTCAGTCCGTATTGGGTTTGTCGACGGCATGACTGATAAAGATAAAAAGACGACAATGGAGGCTGTTGCCGAGTTGGTGTAGGAACGACCAACGCTGTATTTGACCACCTCAACTGTGCAGGGCTAATAGTAGACAATCGAAGACGAAGCGGACACCTCACAGCAGATCAGTCGCTTTGATTGAGCGGTCCAACAGAAATCACTCTTGAGTGATGCTACGACGAGACGAATCGAACACAGCTGTTATGTCTACGTGAACAACAACCGGCGGTCGGCGTGACGTGACCGATTTGAGCGAAGAACAGTTTCTCCGAGTGAGATGGAGATCACGAAGTCTGTCTCTGAGGGGCACGTGAGAACACAGAGCAGGACGTGAGAAATGGAATGTGTAGAGGAGAGACGAACGGGGGTGGAATCGAACCACCGGGGCCACGAAGGGGCCGCCATCGACGTAGTGTCGATGGTGCTTCTACCAACAAGCAACCCGTTCTCATCTGGAGCTTGCTCGGGAGAGCATGGTCGTGCCTGAACTGTGGGCACGACCATGTGTGGCGTGTACGACGTGCGACACAGCGTTGGTTGATCGTGTTCGGGCGTCGAAGAGACATTATGGCTCATGAAGCGTTCTCCGACGCCCGCGATCTATCCAATGACCACATCCGGTATTGTTATGCAGTTCCTTCTGTTGAATTATCGATCATGAATACACTGAAACAGGTTCTGATGCACGCTACTCGGATGGGAGATTACAACGGCTCGGTCGAACACAAAAAAACGCCAGAGCGGCTACTGTTCCCACTGTCCACGCTCGGGGAAGAACACGGTACTCCACCCGGTTACGGCCACTGACACACGTCCCTCGTACCAGCTCCGTGCGACTGACCGCAACTCCACCGTCTCACCTTCCCGAACCATCGTTTTTCCGGACGCCCGCCAAATCGTAAACTTGACCGCCCCTGTTGCATCTTCGATGAGACCAACTTGCTGAATCTTCGGATGTAACGGTTTCCACAGCGTTTCGACACGCCCACGAATGCTCACCTCGTTCCGATTCACGTCTTGTACGTCTGCAATCGGAATCACCTGCCCCGGTGCCGTTCGCAGTTCTTCGTACACTCCAACGACTGCACTCATCAATCCAGCCCCGTCCACAACTCGTTCTGCCAACCGCCGACTGATCGCCGCCCGCGACCAGCCTTCCAATTTCGCCGCCATCCGCATCGATTGTGTGTTCACCGCCGCCAACTGCTCTTGGGTCAACTCCTCACGAGGATCTGTTCTATCCGGGTCACACCACGGGTTCACACTCGCCGCTCGCTTCAGGAATTCACGACGCCGCTCACCACTCCCCTGGGAAACTATCGCCCGATTTCCAGCCTCTCGACCGGACTTCCCGTCTCTGTCGTACCGCACTCGTGTCCGTTCGATTTCCCACTCACGGGCTTGCATTCGCTCATACGTTTCCAGAGTCTGACCGAACAACCGACCATTGTCAGTTGTCTGCTCGTTCGCATAATCTACCTTCCTCTGAATCTCCATCTCCACCGTTGGCCGCAACTCGGGTGTCTCCGTATCGACCCCGAATTCCTCGGTTACCTCTTCGATTGTCTGTTCTCCGACCGAAACTACTTCTCCGATTGTGCGCTTAGTACTCATTGGTAGTTCAACTCCAAAGGCGCGTCCACTACCGCGTCTTTTCCGACACTCGTCACTACACGAGTTCCATCTCTGTACCGACTGTCCATCTCCTACGCGCGCTCGCTTGCGCCTTCGTGAGCGCCCCTGGGCGCGAAGCGAGCGCACTATCGACAGGATAGAAACCAGCACGCGCGCCGTTCCGGGCGGGCCGAGTGGCCAGCGGAGTTAGTCCGATGTGTTCCGAGCACGCGACGCGAGCGCAGGAACCGACTGGCTAACCCGCTGGCGTACCGGGAGGGTACGAACGATGGCCCGACCGAACTGGACGGCGAGCGGACGGACCGTCTTTGAACACCAGGCAAACAGGGGTCCCGGAAGTTTCCACAATCAGAATCGTTTGGCTGAGAAGAAGTCTAACCTCCACACCAACCACGGACTTCACACGAACAAGTGGGTAGAGCTAGTCGAGTGTACCGTTTGCTCAATCACCGAGTGCGCCGATGGAGTCGAGATGATCGCGAATCTCGATTACAAATGTACGATAGCGTTCGAGATCCTGCAACGCATTGTATACTACATCATGGTCGATGATTTGGCCATAGGTATGGGAGATCACATTTCGAAATCGGGCACCTTGTGCCATCTGGCCGGCCGTTGAAGAAGAAAGGACACCAATCTAACCCAGTGCACGGATGGACACCGGATTGCTCGCTGGTGGGATGCAACGCTCGTGCTTGACGAGTTCCTCACCGATATCTATCGATGCTTTGGTCATCTTCACAAAGCGGCGTTCAACGATGTCACGGCTATCCGAATCTGCCTTGTACGCTTCTCGACTCAGTTGTTGTTTGCGAGCGAGTACACCAAGACTTTCCTCGATTGTTTCAACCGCGGTCAGAATTCGGTCGAGTCGATCCGCTGGAAATCCGTCGGTCGTCATCGCTCCCTACTTGACCTCTCGGTCGCTGTCACAGCGGATCCGCCGAGATGCTCGTCGATCTTTGCCAGTGCGGTATCGAACCGGTCACGCGGCGATTGACTCTCGGAGTTCGCATTCGCAACTCGATGACGAAGCGCATTGGCATGCGTCTCGTCGCCGACAAGCAACACTCCGTGCTCAAAAACACTCGTTGCAACGCTCGGTGAGAGCGCATGGATGTCCACTAGTTGACATCCTCCGCGCGCCTAAAGGCGCGGGAAACCTCACGTTGGGGGTCTCGGCTCATGCCGATTCACCATGTGAGCGACTTTCCGCTATACTGGGAGCGTACTCTGGTGTGTGCGCACTTCTTTGGAACTTTCGTGAGAGTGTGGTTTCTCCGACCATCCGTGGTCGTCCCACTCGAATCGCACGGGCCGTGCCATCGGCCTTGGTTGTTCGTTTCGCTGTCTTAGGAACGTCTCGGACGCGGTGAGGTCGGCGTGGTCTTCGAAGCCACACGGGCACGTGAGCGAGTCGCCCTCCCGCACCGTCCGGTCGGTTGACTCGCACTTCGGACAGATTGCCGATGTCCACGCTTCCGACGCTTCTTTCACCGAGATGCCAAACTCGTTGGCGGTGCATTCGAGTCGGTCGATGAACTTCTTGAACGCCCAGAAGTCGTGCGTCTTCTCGTTTGCTCGTACCGACCAGTGTGTCGAAAGCACACCTTTGAGCTTGCCTACCCAGATCGTCGAGACACCCTCCTCATGGAGTCGCTCGACAAGGTCGCGGACGAGTGCGTTTTGCATGTGGTCGCGCCGGTTTGTCCGACTGCAATAGAGCGACCGAATCCGGTTCGACGAGTAGCGGCTCTCAGGGAGCTTCGATTGTAGTCGGGCGATTTCGAGAGTTGTCTCCCTGAATCGCTCGAATTGGTCGCGTCCGTGGTACAGAAGTTGCGTGCCTGTCGTTGTACTGCAAGCAACGAGATTGTTCGCACCAATATCCAGAGCGGCGGTTTCGTCCGCCAATGGTGTTCCGAGTCGAGGATGAGAATCCGCCACCTCGACCGGCTGAAATGCCCTGTATTGGTCCGAGTGTTCGTCTCACTTGATCTCTAACTGACATTGCTTGCCGTCCCACCGTAGTTCGCCCGCAACTTCGAGGCGAAGGCGCTCTCGATATCCAAGACCGTATTTGTCTTTCAGGTCTTCGCCGACAGGGATTTCGAGTCGTGACCGATCGCCAAATTCCAGCGTGTAGGAATCGTTTCGGATGTGGGTCATCAGCATCCGCTCGTCCTCTTCGTTGCCGCGATACCCTGGCAGGTTCGCATCGGGGTTTTCTTTATCGAAGAACGAGCGCCACGCTTGGTCGTTCTTGCGAATGACAGTACGGGTAGTCGCGGCTCCGAGAACGTTGTTATAGCGACCGTAGCAGTCGTCGTCGTCCCAAACGCTGTCACCGTCGAAGAAGTGTTGTCGGCGTTCGAATGTGACTTCGTTCCAGAGACTGGCAGAGGCGTCCAACAGTTCGTGTAGCAACTCCGCGTCCTGTTCGGAGCGGGGGCGTACGACGAATTGGTTGGTCCGCCTCATTACTATTCTCTACGAACCGAACATACATGAGTGTACGTGTTATGAATGTAGTTATGGGAAAGACACTACACATCAAAGTCGAAGATGAACAGTTCGAATGGCTATCCGACGTGAAGGAAACACGCGGTTTGACGTGGCGGGGAATGCTTATCCACGCTGCCGAAAACTTGGAGACTCCGGGTCGGCAATAGTCGGCAGTTCTCCAATAATACCTATCGCTCGACCTCCGCCTAAAGACGGAGGTATGCGCTATCAATTCTATCATTGGGATTTCGATCGACGACAAGAGTACCGTCACGAAGTTCGATCCCGCCCATGCCCTCATCTTTCTTTTCTGGGAAGATAAGTCCACCTAGAATCGAGTACTGTTCGGGACGGTATCGTTCATAGCTGATCGGTCAGGATTGGTCAATGGCTATATTCCACAAAAATATTGATACTCCTATACCCCCTATTAATGGGTGATTATGAGCGTATCCGACCCACTTACGGCCCAACAGGTCTCCGAACTCGTAATGGCGAACCAAGTAATCAGAGCACCCTACTACGATACTGACCATGACGAGGGTGTTCGTTTCACGGATCTGGAACGGGGACTTCAGTGGGGTGCCGACGTCATTCCAGGCTTGCTGGATCTGTTCCGGGTTGAGCAAGACACCCGGGAGGATCACCCCGACAGCTGGGTGGGCTTTGCTCGCCACTGGCGAGGAGGAACGTTGCGGCTGGACTTCGACCTGATTTCTGGAACCAGTGAGTCAGACTCGGTCGTGGTCGTGACCGCGATGTCTGGTCGGGAGGGGACGAAAACCATCGTGGACGAAGACTTCGGAGAAATCGAACTGTCAGACCAGGTTCCGACAAAACAGGAATGGGACGAACGGCAAAAACGCTACCAGTCGGCGCGGAGGAACGACACTGCCGATGGCTCGACAGCGGTCAAAGCGTACATTGCAGCGCTGCCAGGGTGGAAGCGTGAGGTTGCGACACGATTTGATGAGATCATTCAACACGAAGTGCCCGATGTGCACCGTGCCGTGAGATATCACCAACCGTTCTATGGCGTCGAGGATCAAGGATGGTTCGCGTCATTCAGTGCGTTTACGAAACACGTGAAACTATCATTCGTGTGTGAATCGTACCTCGAACCGGAACCTCCCAAGGGGACGGGGCCACAGAGACAGGCCATGGACCTGAAGGAGACGGACACGCTAGACGAAGAGCAGGTCGCTTCCTGGATCCGACAAGCCGCCGACGATCCGGGGATGGGTTGGTGAGGAAATCCCCCGTTTTTGCGATGGCCGTACGGAAATCACGAATCCAACCCGCTATGTGTCGAAGGCCAGTGTCGAACCACTCCCTGTACAAAACGAAAACACAGAGATACTCGACAGAAATAGACTGACTGGAGCAGTAAGTATCCTCATTGCCACTTCGCCATCCATTTTGCAATCGTCCGTGCTGGTGTTGCCGTCGCAACGGTCACTTTCTTCGGATAGGCAGTAAACACAGTTTGTGACCGATTCATGGGTGCGATGGTGTGAACCTCGCGAGTAGTACCGTTGATGCACCCGACGACGTCTCCATCCAACGTCAGTAGGGGTGAACCACTGTTTCCATCCCCCGTTGGAATCGTCGCCAGTAACCAGTTTGAATGGGCATTATAGCGGTCGTAGCGACCCAAGGAGATGACCCACTCACCGACGGTTATCGGATGACCGACTGCGAACACAACATCGTTGTGTGAGGGCATTCCCGTCGTCATCGGAAGTGGCGGTGGCGTATCGAGATCGGTTTTGAGGAGTGCAATATCCGGGAAGAGATCGCGATGATATCCGGCTCGAGTAGCAGTCCCAGTGCGTTCATCGAACGTTTCGATTGCCACAGAGGTCGTGTCCTGCACGATGTGCGAATTCGTGAGAATGTAACCTGCATCGATAATCCAGCCAGTACCACCACCATCGTCGGTGGTGATTCGCACGACCGATTCCTGTACTTGTATCCCAATAATTCGTGCTCGTTCTCGAGTGGTCTTGGAAAATGGCTCGATACCACTGGAGACCGCCGTTTCGGATTCAACCGCGGCGGTGGTGGTGCGGTGGTCGTCGCCACGTCGGCCGACCAGCATTGGGATGGAAGCGGCGCCGATCGAGCGAAGAACTTGCCGTCGGGTCCGTGGAGAACTCATCCCTGCCCTAGTTGGTCACCACGTGTTCTCAAAGAAGGAGTCACTCTACTCACGCACCTCCGTGTCCATTGTGAGCGCATTCTCGTTTACTCTCACTAGCGAGGGTCACACCAAACTGTTGTGGCTATGAAACGGCGTGCACAATGGGTGTGGGACGGTGTTCGTTCGTCAGAGTTCATACTCATCTACATCATACTTTCCACGGGTGTTACACTGAAAGCTTTGTAGGGACGGTTCCCACGTGTGGTATTCATCAGCACACATGCCTACTCCCTCCACTTCCACTCCGTCTACCCGAACCGTCCTTCGAATACGGCCGACACCGGATTCACTCTCGGCTGACCGACTCCCGGCACAGTTCCGCCGACTCTACGGTCTCACTAAGAGCGAGGAATATTCGTTCGGACGAAAACTGCGCTCCAATAGAGCACTGACCCCACGCACACTCGAATGCCTGCTCATTGGGACACCTGACGGAGGACTCGAATACAGCGTCGGCCTGCCACCGAACGCAACCACCGCAGGTGAGAACACTGCAGTAAACGCCCTCGAGAGTACACTCAGAACTGCGTTCCCAGATACCTACGAGTTCGAACAGGATACCGTCTCGCTGGCATCGAAACTGGGCGTGGAGAGTGCGTCTGGTGAGGACACGGAACGAGATACTGAGCTATCCATTGCGGCCGTTGAATTCGAGGCCACAGGTGATACTCGCAACGATTGGCAAACCGGTCTCACTTCATTCGAGGAGTTCACCGAGGACGACAAAACACGGCCGCCACTCGCCGCCATCACTGAGATACTGGCGACGGCGTCAGTTCCGGTCGTCTTCCAAGTCCTGCTTTGTCCGAAACCGGATTGGACGACTGACGCGGGCATCTGGCGTCGAAAGCTCATGACGGGACGGGATTCGTTCGTCGGCAGGCTCGTCGAAGAGGTGTTCGTCCCCGCCGAAACGCGACACGAGTCGAAAGACACTCTCAGTGAAGCCGACTTACCGGAATACACACGTCGACGCCTCGATGGAATTGATGGACGTGACACCCGCCACTCGTTCAACGTGAACGTCCGTGCGGTCGCCGTCGCTCCGGACGATTCATATGCTGCGACCCAAACAGTCGAAGCTCTCGGGACAGCCTTGACACCCATCGATGGACCAGATTATCGGCTCACCGCAAAGACGTATTCTGCCTCCGAAACGCGCTCGACGGCTGCCACCGACCTACTCGATGCACTCCTCACCGCCGAATTCCATGATGAACCGACCGGCCTTCGCACTCGATTACCGGGCAGTGGGACGACGAGTCCTGTCATCGTTGCCGACTCCAGCGAACTCCCGAATTTCTGCCTTTTAGGAGGAAACCATCTCACGGGAAACGCGAAACGAGCGTTCGATATCACACCGGGTGAGCGGACGGCACTCGTCCCACCATCGGATTCGATCCTCGCACCGTACGACACATCGGGGTTCACGCTGGGGACGCTGCTGACACAGGACAACAGTTCGACCGATCAATTCATCGCGCTACCACCTGCGCTTCAGTCCTTACACGTAGCGATTTTCGGCAAGACAGGATCTGGTAAAACCGTCCTCAACACAACAGGCATCCTCGATAATCACGCGGCCACCGCGGGACCGTCGATCATCATTGATGGGAAAGGCGACGGTATGCCAGTCGAGTATCTGCGTGCACACTACAAGCGATATGGTTCACTCGAAAACATCTCTTCTTTCGATTGTTCGGCCGTCTTGCCTGCACTCTCGTTTTTCAACATTCGTCCGCAGCTTGCAGCGGGATTCGACCGCTCATCGGCGGCCCAAAATGTCGCGGATCACTACATCGAGATTCTGGTCGGGATTATGGGCCGCGAGCGATTCGAGCGTGCGGTCCGGTCGCCCGACATCATCAGGTATCTCGTCAAGGCGTTGTTTGACCCGGTGCATGGGTCGGATGCCTATTCACACAGCGACCTCCATCGGGCGGCAAAGCGGATGGCGGAAACACAAGAAATACCGCAGGTGACAGATGAGACACTCGCCGACCTGCTCGGCGGAGTCGTCGCGAACAAACAGCGGTCGTTCGACGAGATCATGCAAGGCGTGTTGAATCGCATCGAAAAGATTCCGATCGATACTCGACTCGGGGAGTTGTTCGATTACGTTCCCACGTCGGCAACTGTATCGACGAATGAGTTGGATACAGAGCCTCTCGAGCCCGCCTTCGATTTCTTCGACGTACTAGATGAGAATGCGATCGTCATCCTCGATACGAGTGGGCTGCGACCGGCGAGCAAGACGGCGCTTACGCTGGTCCTTCTCTCGAACTTGTGGACGGGACTCCAACGACGAAAACGCCTACAGACGACGCGTGGACGTCGGACGGAGATGACAAGTAATCTCCCGCTCGTCAACCTCTATATCGAGGAGGCAGCACAAGTCGCATCATCTGGATTGATGTCCGAACTGCTAGCCCTCTCACGTGGGTTCGGACTCTCGGTCACACTCTCGATGCAATTTCCGGCACAGGTCAGGGCCGCGGATACCGAGGCATATGCGGAGATTCTGAACAACGTTTCAACTATTGTCACGGGGAATGTCTCGGTCGATAGGGACCTCGAACGACGATTGGCCACAGACGACATGCCGCCGAGCGAGGTCGGCAATCGATTGCGTGCACTGCATCGTGGGCAATGGCTCACCAGCCTTCCTGCACCGTTCGGGAAACCGGAACCACGGCCGTTCGTCCTCGAATCGGCACCGCTTCCACCCGGCCATCCCGAAGGTGCGAATCCACTCACGGAGACGGAAGTACTTGGATTCGATTCACTTGTAGCGGCGACCGCAGACAGAACGCGCATAGAGAGTGGTATCGACATGAAGAAATCGGATATCGGTTACAATAGGACACAGGAGGCACAGATGATCGATAATTCCTCAGGCGGTGACGACACAAGCGAGACAAGTGCCTTTGTGACCTCAGCACTCCCGTACACGACTCGATTGCCGATGTGTATTCGATATGACCCGGACATTCACGGGCTCGTTTGTACGGGCTGTGAGAGCCGCTATCCGGCGACGACAGCGGGAGTTCGACATAGCATTGAGTGCTGTTCGAGTATTTCGATGGTTGACCGCGATGACATTCCCATTTGCGAGATCGACTTGACGCTCACGCCACAAGAACGCGAGGAAAGTGCGTATTCAAACCGCCAATTGTGCTTCCTTCAGGCGGTATACAGCGCTCATCAAGGCGAGTTTGACCCACTGACCTACGATATCTGTTGGGATAGCATGCTCCGACTGCAGGAATACGTTGATATCGAATCCGATGCGATTCAGCAACTGCTCGACGATGGACTTCTTTCCCACGATTGTGACCACCCGTACCGCCTGTATACAGTGACAGCAGAGGGGCGAAGCGAAATACAGGTCGCCTACCGGGAGGGAATCGGATATGGACATGGGGTTGGCGATTTAGGTGAGTCTTCGCTCCACCGGGTGATGGTACAAACAGGAATCAAATACGTCGAATCAATGTATGTCGAAGACCCCGACTCCGCTGTCGTGTTGGTGGTACCCTATTATGATCTCGACGATGGCCATCGCTTGGACGTCGCTGGACTCGACGAAGATGGTGAGATTCGGGTCGTCCTCGAAGCCGAACGAGTGAATCACGACGTGCGACGGGCAGTTCCGGAAGATTACGATAAGATGGCCTCATTCGACCCGGAGGACGCGATTTGGATCGTCAGGAACCGCGAAAGTGCACACGATGTACTGCACGCATTGAACAACCCACCAATCGGAGAACCACGCGTCAAGAGAGAATACAGTCGGAGTTCACCACCGAGTGCATTCCGGCTTGATGCACCGGGCTGTACACAGATACACACACTGCGCTACATTCGTGATACGGCACTCGAACTAACGCCACCTGGAACGGAGTGAACTACGGTTGACACCGATGAAGTACCCATGGTTCGAGTGACCCGTGGTACACTTTCTTAAATAAGAGGGAAGGCATGGTTTGCTGGACGAGATCAATTTTTGCTTCTGTACACACAATGTACACGTATGAGCTCAAACGCGTTACACTTTCGCGCACCTGAGCGACTCATCGAACAAGCCGACGTCCTCACAGTCGCAGAGGACAAAAATCGAACTGATGTCCTTGTCGATGCCTTGCGCGACTATCTCGCGGATGCAAGTGACCAAGAACGTGTCCGACAAGCTATCGCAAATGCCTACTATGAAGACCGGCTTACCTTTGAGCAAGTAAAGGCAATCGTTGGCACTGAAGCAGCTCAGAATTTCCGGGTGCTTAAGCATCAGTTGACTGATTACAGTATTAGTGACGAACTCGCTGCTGCCCTCAATGAATGAAGCTTGTCGCGGATACATCCGCCCTCGTTAGTCTTGCTGCTACGGAAGATGCACGTCGACTCGCACTTCCGCATTTCCTTGACGGCTATGACATCGCAGTACCATATCAGGTCATCGACGAACTGGAAGAAATCGCTCAGTATACAGATGAATACGCACAGGCTGCAAAGGCCGTTCTCGATGAACAAGATCAGATTGCGATCCATGAGATCAATCTAGACCCAGAGTTTCCGCTTGACGATGGCGAAAATACAGCCATCCAACTCTCCGAGGAAGTCGGCACGATGTTTTTCTATTGTGATGAATACAACCAACTCGCACTGATTCATGCCTCTCTCACCGAGCCGCAACTTGTGACAAGCCCGCGCATGCTCCAGGCGCTGGCCGTGCACGGTACTATCACAAACACGGAAGCGAAAGAACTCCTCGAGCAGATTAGTCAAGTGAAAAGTTGGGTGACAAATGCTTACGTGCAACAGGCGGGATATTTGTTCGATTAAATGGATTATCTAACCACGATTAGTCACGACACTCGGCTCGCAGATCCAGCTCTCGGCCCATGACTAGACCCTCACAATTCCACAACGCTCTTCGACACAAGATTCGTCTTTATCTGTTGCTGAATCGGTGTTCTAAACTATTGACAATAAAATCATATTTGTGATAACAAATTACTCTCTGTGGATTTTCTCCTTTGGTATGTCCTCGTCTAATCAGAGTAATGATTCTAACTCGGTGAAGAGGACTGCTGATCGATCAGGTTTCTTTTTTGAGTTGGTGAATAGCGGTTGCACATAGATCTATTCGAGGATACCGTGGAACATTCACTGCCACTAATAAAAATCAAGCGACAGTAAATATGTTCTACCTACAGAAAGAGTGGGTTAGTTGGAACCAATTTGGCTTACTACTCCATGTTGCACTAAGCAGTTGTGAACAGTCTGCTACTCAAGGGTCGAAATGAACGATGGAACCGCTGCACGAGCATAGTGATGACATGCCGTAATGACGGTGAATACCAGCAGAATCAGGGGGAGAATCAGTCGATTTGCTAGGTGTGCGACAAGCGAAAGGTGAAACAATTTGGCGCCCAGCAAACCCGTGCTAAACAGCGTTCCACCGAGGTAATACCATTCCCATCGTCGATGGACCGCAAATGTCTCAGCTGTCCGCGTCTCGGGTGAATCAGTTGTGTGGTGCTGACTTTTAGTCGGAAGGTATGGATCTAGGTGGTCAGCACGGGATGTCTGTTAGATGGTTCCTCGAGATTTGTTATAGTCAATGATGCCTTCTGTGTCGAGTTTCGGGAGATGTGTTTGATACAACGCAATATAGGTACGTTGGCGTTCTGGAGAAGAGATTTGCTCAACGGGTGTTTCATTCTCCCACGCAGCCACCTGTTCGGCAAGCTCACGCATGTTGACGGTGTCTGTTCGTCCCTGAAGATACTGCAACGTCAAGCGCCGTCGTTGGACTTGTAAGAGGTGAAAGATCGTATCCTTCGAAAGAGGTTCGGATTCCGCATCATCGCATGAGAGGGGAGCAGTGTCACCGGCAGAATCAGCGGTGTTGGAAGATGCGCTCATGACTTCGCTGAAGGCAATCAGAGTGCTATTATGAAGATTTCAATTCTCCCTGGAACGGCGGTAAGTGAACAAATGCAACAGAATGAGAGCTCGTACGCCAGATATTTGAATACAAAAACTAAATCAATGGATTCAACGTTTATGTGATATACTTAAACCAGCTAATTACAGCCAAAGTACGATAGTCGGATTTCATCTGAAGTCAGGAAGATGGGTTTTTCATGCACAACCGGAGGGAACCCTACTTCACAAAATAAAATTTCGGACGTATCTATACACGATAAATTGACCTAGCAACCTCAAATCGAATTGGATTCGATATTAGTATGGAATACTAATCACGGGCGGATTCACACAGGTAAGCCCAACACTTCGAGCAGGTGAAATCGGCTCCAGAAGCCATTTTGCTATGTCAAGCAAAGTTTTACGCTTCCCCGAGGGCGGTGGCCTGGCCGATTTCACTGCCGCTTATACTGCCACAGGAAGTCAACCATCCAAATCTGGCGAATTTGAGACCTCGACTTCGCTGCCGTCGCACGTTCTACGTGGGTTATAGATCCAATCACGCATCTTGAAACGAGGGCGCTCTCGCGAATCAGGCTGCTTTTCGCACGATCGTTCAGATCATCCAACACAAAGTCGTCACTTTTAACGCCAATTGGCACGCTCAATACGCATCACGACCTCCACAGAGATTGATTCAAAGGGTACCAGAGATCACCCACTCCCACCTATACAAAATTTCAAACAATCACATTTATCGAGTATTCCGCCAGGCTTTGGTGAGCACCCACACTTCATTCACCACGAGCAGCGCGACCGGGAGTGCAACAAAGAGCAGAAACCCTTCTGTTGTGCTGGCAAACGCAACGGCAAACCCGAGATAGGGAATGGTGTATTTCACTCAGCCGATTACATCCTTTGCAGCTACCGGCTTTGGATCCCGTTTCTCATTGCCATCTCCCTTCGTTCTAAGCTGCACTCCATTCTTTGTTTGGTTCACTTTTGCAACCCGATGGGTAACTACAGGGGCATCTCCTTGCACCCCTTGAACTGCCCCCGCCCGAAACGTGATGATATCCCCTTTTTGGATTGCTTGTGGGGGAAACTTACCGACAATAGCTTTGCCTATCCACCCAAAATCCAGAACGTGTGAGACCGTAGTGGCACGTCGATTTGTTGCTTCAACTGCTGTGGGTGTAGCAGTACCAACAATATGTTGTTGTGGTAACTGGGAAGCTTGTGGCTTCTGGTCAGCGAGATTGATTGTGAGATCTCCTATACAACCAGCAGTAGCGCTCAGGATTTGCCGTCGTGTCGGTGTGACCATGCTTGAATATTTATCTCAAGATTTAAAATACTAAGTTTAAATTTTAAATAGTTATTTTCAAATGGACATCTTAGACAATGGGTTCAAATAATAATAGAAGATACTGCTCTATTCATTGATCGACAGCGCAACATTACACACTCACAAAATTATTGCAAATGTCGATGGTGAGGTATGGATGTGATATCCTGCACGAATTACCTCTTGGCGTCTTACTGGAAATGGATCCTCGAGCAGTCGACCTATCTAGAAATTTGATTTGACTAAAGGAAGATAAAAAAGGTCGTTGTCGAGCGTAGTAGTTCAGGAAGCTGACCTGAGATTTCATTGTTCACGCGACCGGCGAGAGGGGATGAAAAACTGCGAGAGACGACGGAACATGCTTTGAAGTGAACGGACGGGCTCTTCGATATCATCGTTCGGTTGGTCTGGTTTTTGTTTTGAATTGAGTTCCTTACGGAGCGTTTGGTTCTCAGTTTCGAGTTCACGGAGTTTCTTCTCGAGTTCGAGAATTGTCGCGATACGTTCGCGTTCTCGTTCCTGGAGTGGATTTGTGTGATTCTCGGCAGTCATTTCTGTCGAGGGAGTCGCCGCTGATGCAACAGTGTTTGTAGTGCTCTCGGTCGATTCTACACCGCCAGTGGCACGTTCTGTGCGTGGTTCATACACATCCGAAGTCACATGCACCGCTCGTTCGATGGTTACTTCGCCGTACGTTCGTCCATCGCCATAATGAACAGTGTCCCACTTCTCGCGATTGAGACCGGACCGTCGAAACAGACGTTCTATCTGTGTTGTCTCACGACCCGTCCAGAAGGCAAGTAAGCAACAGAAAGCCATATCCGCTTCCGAATGGCTGTCGTAGCCCGCAATGTCACCGCGCCACAGGCGTTCGAACTTTGCACCGTTCGCCGCAGTACGGGCGCGTTCAACGACTTCCTCATCGGAGAGCGTCGATGATGCTGTCGTCTCGTCTAGGGCAGGGTTGACATCGTCACTACCTACAGAGGAGTCATCATCCTCAAGCGATTGGTCCTCGGTAGCCGTAGTATCATCTGAGATGTCTACTTCGGCGTCTTCCGCGACTTGCGCTTTGTACACAGTGGTAAGGTCGTCCGTCCGCTCGTGGATAGTCATTGGAGTTCCGTCGACGTGATCGCCAGTAACTGTGAAAAAGCGACCCGTCTCGTACAGTTCGACGTCACCACGACGATTTCGACCGGGTGGAAGGTTTCCCTTGATCAAGACATGATACCCCGTTCCCGATGGACTTCGCTCGGTATATGAATCGAGTTGGTCAATGATGGTGGCGGCCCACTCTCTTGGTGATTCCTCGTCCGGGTCTCGAGCGTCATCGAGGTCAATGCCAACGAAGGGATCGTCGTCTGTAAACACAAATCCGATGCCGGTGGCTGATCCATCGAGTGCATACGACCAAACGTCGTCGAAGTTCGCCCATGTCTCGGGATTGTCCGTCGATGCAAATCGGCCAGTTGCTGGATTGACTGGCACTTTCGTCAGTTTGTCGCCACGCGATTGTTCACGCCAGCACACCCATTGTTCGAGGTCAATGAGTGGGGAAGGAACGTCGGCTGCAGTTGGAAGAGATGTCATGCGTGTCATGATGTCCACTATGGAATGGACTTAATTGCGCAGATGAACGCTTCCTATTTGACTGTATTTTCGGCGAAGCGGAGCCTCATCCCGGGTGAACTGTCCGGATTAGTGGTGTTCGCATGTTTCTCATATTGATTGTTAATACACCCGTCAGTACACCCGATTCAGCGCGTCAGCGGCCTCGAACGCATCGCTCGACCGGTCCCAGAAAACGTACACCCCGTAAATCGACCGGGAGAAGGGCTGTCGTAGGAGGGTGTAGAAAATGACCGGGTGATGCTGGCAGTCAGAGGAGAGTAAGTGAGATACTGAATTCGAATTCTAAAGATAGAAGGCCTGAGAAGGCCAAAGTAGAGTTAATAAAAATCTGAAAATCGAGGTCGCTTCAAGTAAGAAAATCGGCAGACTGGATGAATTTGTACGCCTATTAACTCCGGTTGAAATCGTCTGTTCTCTCATGAAGTAAGAGAGAGTTTGAGATGTCGATTCTCCATATTTCACGAGAGAGGAGGGCTGTAGACCGAGTATTCTGCTTCAATTCCGAGATCCACGATAGCCAGTTTGCAAACGCTGAAACACCCGATTTGACGGTCGAAACCCAATATGTACCGGTAAATTCGATTTTGAACGGGTGACC
Organism: Haladaptatus sp. HS23; assembly: GCF_056892285.1. Lineage (NCBI taxonomy): Archaea > Methanobacteriati > Methanobacteriota > Halobacteria > Halobacteriales > Haladaptataceae > Haladaptatus > Haladaptatus sp. HS23. Next base: position 74,768 of record NZ_JBXGLH010000015.1, read on the forward strand.
GAGCCTCGTATGTGTTCTTGTAAGTCCCGATTCATGGGTGCTGAATCCGGTGGAGAGTTGGTTATTCCTCCGTTCACGTGTGATATGGGGTTCCGAGAGCCCGCTGTCTTTTACCCGCGAACGCGGCCCAATTTGGAAATCGAAAACGGCAGTCTACACCCCCCTTTGTCCATAGAATTCCCGGGAGATGGCCGATCTGTACATCCCAGTTTGACGGTGAGACTTCCATGAGTTCACCAGTGTCGGGGGGTGAAATAGGGGTGTACGTCTGATCTCGATATTGAAATTAAAACACAGGAAGTCAGTCGCGCACCGAGCTATCCGATTCTAGGCGTAAATATCCAATAATCAGAGCGATGATCACGAGTACAGTCACACCGATCGCGACCATCGAGATGAAAATACTCGACAGCAATCCCGCAATAGCGAATAGTGTCATCGCGATAGCACCGAGTTCGACGGCCCGCTTTTGCCAGTAGTCATACTGCGACACACGCGTGATTCGGACATAGACGAATGCGAAGGCAAGGAACCCTGGCAGAACCACATCAGTGTACACCGTCGTAGGGATGAAGCCAGTCATTGGCACGGCCCATACACCCCCTGTGGAAGGAGCAAGGTATCGATAGCGCTCGGAAACATCCAAAACAACCCACGTGCCCACCACCGAAGTCTGTAGACGTGGACCCACCCAGTATCACAGCCCGCAATCTTTTGGAGATTATCTTGGAGCTGACAGCCCGCATGGATGCCAGCACACCCACCTGCGACGGGAATAAAATCACCAGGGACAGGGTCTGCTAGCGAAGCCAGACTCCAATAGGTACATCCACTCTTTGCCCAGTAACAGACGGCATCCATCTGGATACTACCACGGTACCGGAAAAACGGAATCGAGGGATGCCGTTGGCGACTCAACCAGCGACGGGCACGTGCGCGACCCGAACTCTTCGTGAGGGCTGTCGTTCCAAGGAGGCCGCCAGTCAGTGCGCCCGCCGTTTTGAGCACAGACCGACGAGAGCGATCCGCCATCAGTATCGCCTCTTGTGGGCGAGGAATGGGAGTAGGGTAGATTCGTCGGCCAGTCGTGTAGAAGGTGTGTCGATTTCAGTTTCGGAGACACCCTTCGGTTTGGTAGTCTCTCCGCTCGGCCTTCGCGTTGCTATTGATTCGATACTGCTATCAAGCGTGGATTGTAAACTCAGCATTGCTTCTTGCACCACAAGGAGCGCGGTCGGTGTCTCTAGCACCGGCCTTTCTGCAAGGCATTGCGCTCCCATGTGAGACGTTCTGCGCTAGTACTTTATACTTAGTTATGCAACAGCGCATGGAAGCCCTAGGTGCAAGCACACTCCTGGCCGTCATACGGATGTACCTTGGTTCGGAGTTAGAGTAACACACTAGTTACAGAATGCAGGTTTGTTTAAGATTTTTAATAACATTTAGTAGTGTATATGGGCGAGATTGAGGACAAACGAAGGGGTTCGCATTGCCCACAATGTTCCTTTAGACAATTAGACGCATTGTACCAGCTCAACATCGAAGCAAAGCGATACGCTGAATCTGCTGAGAAAGCATACAGTGCTGGACTCAAAGTCAATGCTCGTTTCAATAGCCTTCGGAAGAAAGCACTCTATAGTGTAAACTACCCCTTTCTGGGCTTATTGATGGGTAGCAAAATGTGGCGGGGAGCGGATCAGGAGTGATGGCGCCAGATCCGAAGTGGGGGGGTGTACTAACAGAGCAGCCTCGCCACAATTGTTTGATGTTGGTCTATTAATAAATACTTTTCGATGAGATTAGAAAATGAGAATATCTCTGAGGATTATACTACCGAGTAGAGAACGAATGCGATCACAATATCGCTGCCGTGGCATGCCTGGAACTCCTAAATCGAGGAGTAATTCATCACACCTAAGACTTCCAAAAGGTGCTATCGAATCAATCTCATTCGTGGGTACCCACCTATAAAAAATGCCGTCTGCAGGCCTATTCTAAGAGATTCCCCTTAGCAGTAGATCGATTCGGCAACTTCGATGAGCGATTCCTTTGAAAGAGTACCACTCACCGAGTACTGTGACTCATCATCCGACCATTGGAGTATATGCTGCTCACCGACCGATGTATACGATCCAGCATGCCCAGCAATTGACACAGACTGCTCACCGCTCACAGGACGACTCATCGACGTCTGAGTCACCGCCATCGAATCAGATCCATTCGAGTACAGCAGCGACACTGATGCGTTTCCGTTTGCAGTACTGACCGTCACATTCTCGAGCGAATAGCCATCCGGAAGTGAGGTTGGCTCTCGAATCGTGAAGTTCACTTCCTTCTGTGCGTGTGCAACCGATTCGTAATTCGATGTCTGGGGCAATTCGACGTCGACGACTTTCGCGTCCTCTGGCGGCGTGTACTCGAATCGCTCATCTGGAATCGATTTGTTGTAGCTCAGATTCGAGTAGGTCATCGTCGTCGTGGTCGTCTCATTTCCAACAGAGGTGCTCACTTGCGTTTTGACCGGGAACCAGTTGTCCTGATCAAGCCAGACGGTCTGATTTGACATGACTTGCTGGAGCGATTCATTTTTCGGCTGCAGCGTCACCTTGTAGGTCTCCTGTCCGGAGACAGTCGCCTCACCTTGATACTCCGCGCTAAATCCGTTCGACATCTGCTGGAATGCGGCAGTAAGATTCTGGATCATACCCGCATTCTTGCCAGTGAGACTGAGATGACGGGCCGTATTCGTCGACTCGTTGTACATCCAGAAGCCCGAGCCGTTCGAGACCATCACGTTGCCTTCTGTCGGCCCATCTGTGTATTCATACCGAACGTGATTCGGCAATCGTTGCCAGACATCGGCTTTCACTGTCTGGGTGCCGTTCGGCTGTTCCATCTTGATTGTCACTGTTCCAGTGACGCTCTCGACGGAGGTGTTGTTTCCGAGGGTGTGCTGTTCAATCGTTGCTTCTGACGGTGCTGAACTGTCCTGTGCGTGTACTTGATTCCCGACGCTCGCGTAGCCTGTAACCGATACAGCCACGACGAGTATGAGGAGGCCAAGCGTCAGCAGGGATTTTCGTGCGACCATACCTGTAGAAATTCAAATTCTAACCTAATGAAAACTTTCATCCATAGACAAAATATGGGAGCAATTAACATGGAGGTGGAGTGTTACTCTCGGATCGTGAATTCATGTATAATAGTACCATGAGTTCGGTGACGCGGATCTCAAAGCAACGTTCATCCGCTGAACCAGTCATCTTGATATCTCGCGGCACTGCGAACGCTTCACTGCACCAAAGTGGTGGTTTATGTGCGAAGATTACGGTAATCGGAGTACTCGGTATCGACGCCTGAAAATTGTGGGTAACCTAAAACAGTATAGCTGTAGCGAGTACGGTGGGTCACACGGGTCGAGAAGGCCGGTCACTAACCAATTCTCGTTTGAGTAGTTCTCACTGAGACAGCACGTTAGGGAAGATTTTCTCTACGATAATAAGATTGTCAGGAACTATCAGTTTCAGAGAATGAGTTTATTTAATACTATTTTTTCCGATATCTTTAGATAATTAGTTTCCTTGTTCCCTATAATGGAGGGTGTCCTCTGGTACGTGTTTACTGGAACCCGTGGTGGTCCCAATCGCGTTCGTATCGTTCGTGCCCTCCGAAAACAACCTCGTAACGCAAATCAACTCGCTGAGGACTTAGATCTCGATTATAAAACTGTCCGCCACCACTTGGATGTTCTCCTGGAGAACAATATCCTTGACCGTGGTGGGGATGGGTATGGTGCGATCTATCTCATCAGTGACCAAGCAACGCAGCATTGGGAGACTATCGAGCAAATTAGTGAGCAGATGGGTTAAACTATGGTTGAAATTGGGAAAGCACGTAACCGTATCCGAGACCGAGGGAGGGATGGATAGATGGCAATCTGGATCGATGCACTGCGGCTCACCATCGGTATCAATCTTTTGTTGATACTGGGATTGCTATCGATTTGGGGCCGAAACTTCCTCCAATTTCGATCAAAGCACACACTTGGTCTCTTCGTCTTCGGCCTCATGCTGCTCGCTGAGAACCTCTTAGCGCTGTATTTCTTCCAGTTTGCACCCGTACTGCACGTGTGGTTTTCAGCAGAGATGCCGATGATTGCCCAGCGCGCGATTATGCTCATCCGGATCTTTGAGACGATTGGACTCGTCTTTCTGATCTGGATTACGTGGGATTGAGGTCGCTGTTTCTGCTCGGGTTGCGTGTCGAATTATAATCCATCTGGCTTCTGGCAGTGATATTGGGTTGAATTTGGGTGAGAATCCGGAAATCGTTCTTGTAGGACATGCCTGTATCTAAGCCTGTACCAGACGGGTACAGTGATCGATCATGACTCAAGGTCCAGATAACAAGCCCGACACAGAACGCATCGAACAAGCGAATACCAGCATGCGCGAGCAACTCAGTTCCCGCCGCACGTTTCTCGCCGGCGCTGCAGCCGTCGGAGCAGCGGGTGTAACGAGCCTCGGCATGGGAACGGCCGGTGCAGAAGGTGACGACTCGAGCGGTGATGATAACAATAGCGATAGTGACAGCAGCTCCGGAGACAATAGCATGAACGACGTCGACATTCTGAATTACGCACTGACTCTCGAACACCTTGAAGCAACCTTCTACCAGGAAGGGCTTGAGGAATTCTCCGCTGACGACTTCATGAACGCTGATCTGGGCTGTGGTGTCTGTGATGAAGTCAAAGAACAGATCCCAAAACAGGTCAAAGTCGTTGGTGAACACGAAGCAGCCCACGTCGATCAGCTTACGAAGGTAATCAATGACCTCGGTGGCGAACCGGTCGAAGCGGCCGAATACGACTTCGGCTACGAGACGCCCGCCGAATTCTTGGGCGTGGCGATGGCGCTTGAAAACACGGGTGTGGCCGCCTACGCGGGTGCAGCGCCCTCGATCCAGAACAGTGACTTGCTCTCGGCAGCGCTCTCGATTCACAGTGTCGAGGCACGCCACGCAGCCGTCTTCAACGGTGTGAACATGGAATCGCCGTTCCCGATGGCATTCGACGAGGCCAAATCGATGGACGAAGTCAAGAAGATCGCTGGCCAATTCATCGTCTCGGAATAAGACACCGAACAGGGTTCTGTTGCAGGATTTCCGGCAGTGCGATCCAGTAAGTAATCCTCAATTTTCACGAAAGCGAATAAGATTAGAGATAGAATCAGTACATGAGCACAAGTCCCGAGACAAACAAAACAGGCGATGACGATCTATTTTCTGACGAAGCGAGTGCGACCCACCAGCTTTCGAAAGATACGATTTACCATCTCCTACAAGTCCAACGCCGACGCTATGCACTCCAGTATCTTCAGGGGACAACAGAGCCAGTCGTAATGGGTGATCTTGCCGAGCAAGTTGCTGTCTGGGAATATGGAACAACAATTGAGAATCTTCAGTCAAAGGAGCGTCAACGAACCTATATTAGTCTCTATCAATCGCATCTTCCCAAGCTCGATAAGGAAGGAGTGATTGAGTATGACCAAGCTCAGGGGCTCGTAACCCGAACTGACAGTGCTATTCAATTCGATCCCTATCTCAAAGCCTGTCAAACACAGAAAACTGGATCTGACGGAAATGAGTCTGAGTCAGAAAAACCTCCAAGCCGACAGTGGATACAATGGTATTGGAGTGCAGCGATGTTCAGTTGTGGTCTTCTAACAATCAATAATTTTGACCTTTCTGTTGGAGTATATCTCTCTGAACAACTGGTGTTGAGCGTTATTGTTCTCCTCTTCGCACTGATTACAGCGGGATACCACGTGAGTCACCAGCGGTGACATCCTCCCCGCCCTAACGGACGGGTTTTAGAGCCTGCATTAAAGAGAACAAGTACTCATCTACAGAAGCGCCGGCAGATTGCCACAGGTCACCTGACCTGTTGGTACTTCACTACTGTTGTGGCGTAGAGCGCATCTCGTTCTGGATTGTGACTCGATACATTATCTTCTCCACGCCTCTATAAAGCCAAGCTAATGTTGTCACTGATTTTGGCAAACTTTCCCTCAATACATTCACATAAGAACACGGGTTCCATCCGAAGATGTATGGATGACGATATCAATGATAGTTCATTCGCTACAGACTCACTACACGCTGGTCAAGATCCTGATCCTGTGACCGGTGCCAGAGCGCCACCGCTCTATCAAACAACCTCATACGTTTTTGGCGATGCTGAAGATGCAGCAACCCAATTTGCACTTGAGAAGCCTGGCTATATTTATTCTCGGTTGATGAACCCGACTCTTGAAACACTCCAAGACCGACTTGCCGCTCTCGAAGGTGGAGTAGGTGCTGTTGCCACTGCATCTGGGATGGCTGCGCTGAATCTCGCAACGTTCCTACTGGCAGAAGCTGGCGACAATATCGTCACAGCCTCCTCACTGTACGGGGGCACCTACACGTACTTCACCCATTCAATCGAACGGCGCGGCGTCACGGCCAAATTCGTCGACACACTCGACTATCAGGCATACGACGATGCCATCAACGACGATACGGCCTATGTCCATCTCGAGACAATCGGGAATCCAGCCCTCGACACACCAGATATCCAGCAGATCGCCGACATTGCTCACAACCACGGCGTTCCTTTGCTCGTTGATAATACCTTTGCGACACCCTATTTGTGTCGTCCACTCGAACATGGTGCAGACCTCGTCTGGAATTCGACCACAAAATGGCTCCATGGCTCTGGCACCACTATCGGTGGTGTCATTGTTGATGGTGGCACGTTCCCTTGGAGCGATTATCCAGAGAAATATAGTGAGATTGCGCAAGATAATCCCGCCTATCACGGTGTCAACTTCGCAGAAACATTCGGTGACGAGGCGTTCACATACGCTGCGATCGCCCGTGGACTTCGTGATCTTGGAAACCAGCAGGCGCCCTTCGACGCTTGGCAAACCCTACAGGGGCTCGAAACACTCCCCCTTCGGATGGAGCGTCACTGCGAGAACGCAATGGCAGTAGCCGAATATCTCCAGGACCATGAGGATGTTGCGTGGGTGAACTATCCCGGCCTATCCTCTCACGAAACCAACGATACGGCCACCGAATACCTCGAGGGGGGCTATGGTGGCATGATCACTTTCGGACTCGCAGACGGATATGAAGCTGCGCGAAAAACCGTTGAATCGACAGAGTTGGCAAGTTTGCTTGCTAATGTCGGTGATGCAAAGACACTCATCATTCATCCAGCTAGTACGACTCATCAACAGCTCACAGATTCTGAACAAGCTGCTTCCGGCGTCACTGATGATCTTGTTCGGCTCTCGGTGGGTATTGAAGACCCTGGACAGATCATCGCTGACCTTGAGAACGCTATCGACGCCGCAACTTGAACCGTAATTCTCATCGCCTCTGTCGTTAGCACCGTAGACGACAGTAAGCTACCACGCCCTGAAGGGCGTGGCATTCAGCATGGACTCCCGTTCTAACTGTGTAGCACAGTAGGCGAATACTCGCCGTTCACGTTCAACATCCCGCTGTTCAAGCGCACGCCTACGGGTGCGCCTCCACGCCCAGACTTTTGCTGGTCGCGGAGATACTTCAGGCCGATGTTCTTCGCGGCGTTGTAATCCGCGTGGACATCGTACCCACACTTCAGACACTCAAACTCGTCCTGCCCGTTGTTGTGTGGACGATTGGCCTCGTGGGTGAACCCACATTTTGAGCACCGCTGGCTCGTGTACGCCGGATTAATCTGCTTCACCACAAGTCCTTCTGACTCGGCCTTGTACGTGACGTACTCGAACAAACGGTGGAACGTCCACTTGTGAACTGATTTCGCGTGCGGTAGGCGCTCGCGGATGCCTTTGAGTTGCTCGAACACGATGTGAGTACAGTCGTTTTCGAGGGCTTCCTTAACGAGTTCGTTCGAGATGGTGTGAAGCGTCTGCTCGAAGTGCCCAGTCTGTTTTCGACCGACTCGCTGGACGTTTTCGTGTGCCCATCGAGTACCAGTCTGTTGCAGGTCGCCTCGGCGCTTCTCGTATTCGCGGTGCCAGTGATTGAGTTCGCCACCGCTCCAGAAGCGTCCGGTTGAGGTGGTTGCGATGTTTATGATGCCGAGGTCAACACCAAGGACGGAGACGTGCTTGGCATCGCCTGTGTCGGCCTCATTGTTCTCCACGGCGGGCTTTGTCCGCACGTGAAGGTAGAAACAATCCTCAACCTTGTCGTAGTGGAGCGTGGCTCCTTTCACGTCGTAGTCGTCGTTGAACAGATACGCCGAGTGTGGCGTGGCTCGATGTTCGTCGGGGAGGACGAACTCGGTGGTAACTCGCCCGTCGATTGTGGCGAGTGTACAGTGATCGTCGTTGACAGTGACGGTTCTCGCGTCGTAGCTGGCGAACCGCGACGTGAACTTGGGTTTGGATGCTTTCTTGCCTTCCTTCCAGCGTTCAACAACTCCTTTGACGGCGTCTGCGGCTCGGTTTCGTGCGGCTTGCACGAGGTTGGCCGGGAGTGGTGAGTCGTCCCGAACGTCGTAGTAGGTGAGATTGTGGAGTTTGGTTTTACTGGTGATTTTTCAGTCTGGTTCCCACGCTACGTCTACGACGTAGTTAGCGGCGTCGAGAAAGTGGTCAATTGTCTGGTGGAGGAGGTCAGCGGCACTCTCGTCCACATCGAGCTTGATGGGGACGGTTCGAGTAGCTGAGTCTTTCACCATCTATACTTCATATGTAGATGCCTGTATTTATACTAGTTCAGATTGGAGTGGAGGAGTCGGACTGCTACCGAGTGTGGTTTGTGAAATGGGTTGTCGGCTTCCTCCCGCGCCTCCAGGCGTGGGTTTCCGCCTTGCAGTCATTATGAATCCGGCCTCCGAAATGCGAGTGATCAAAAGATGCTTGTTCAAATTTACTGACCATACGAGAATAGACGTCTATCGGTATCAGCGACGATAATCTAGCTCTAATCACCGGTAGTGTATCGAGTTACGATTATTGTTCAACCCGTGTCGCTTCCGAGCGATATGAGTGGTAAACAGATTCTGCCCATTCACGTGCTTCTGGATCGTCAGTATCGGCAAATAATTGGAGCATTCCTGTGTTATCGTCGTAAATCCCAATTCCAATTCGATCATCACAGAGAGTGATACCGAACGGAATATTGTCATGCATCCAAAGTGTGAGATTACCACTATCAAACACTTCTTTTGCCTTCTCAGGATATATTGACAGAAGGTTTTCAACGACTTCAGGAGGATACACAGCCTCAGTCACCATTCCATTGATAATACGATTGTTTAAAGAATCAATGTGTAAGGGGTTGATGGATGCGGGATCCAGACCACGTAGCGTATCGGTCTCTTCGACCAAAGCCATGAAGCGGTTGACACCACGATACGGATTACCAGGTTCAGCCGTTGTCACCGTCGCGGTAGTAAATGCAGAAATATCAAAATTTATATCATGTTTGTCTATTGCTTCCAAGACGGGCGCGAGTTCCATTGCTGTTTCAATATTTGTCTCGAACTCCTCTACTTTCTTAGCACTTATCTTCCCGAATGCAGTTAATGTGAATTCACCGTCGATACGCTCAATTACTGCATTCTCTAATAGCGAATGAATAATTCGATGGATTGTTGACCGAGATACACCAAGACAGTTTTGTAACTCGTGACGACTCATCACTTTTTGCTCATATAAGGCTTGGAGTACTGTAGAACGATTGACTAGTTCGATGAGCCTCTCGTCGTTCATCTCTAGTAAGAAAAGTCATAATCTGGTTATTAAATGTACCTATCCCAGTAATTTTGACGTGACTGCTATAGACACAAATGTATTGTCTATTCTCTCACTAGTAAATATATCTCTCCCCTATCGTAATTTCTATAAAACTAGGTTTCAGGCTACGAGGCACTGTCTAGTTTAGCTCCTCCTCAACAGGTGTTCGATTGTCGAGCGATTGATGCGGTCGCTGATGATTATAGTA
>NZ_JBXGLH010000016.1:0-82421 GCF_056892285.1 Haladaptatus sp. HS23
GCATCGGCGATTTCCCGCTTCAACTCCTTCGAATTAACGGACGAATCCGACGCCGTCTAGTGAATCACCAGAGCCGCTCGCGTAGAAAAATCCGATGAGATTGAACGGTACCAGGCTGTACCACGTTCCACTGTTAGGTGGATTCGTTGCTCACACACCGTACAGAGTAATTCCAATTTGCGGTTACGGAAGTTCAAGCAGAAAGCCCACGATTTGAGTCGTGGGAGAAGTCAAATACCAGTTCCCTCCCGATTTAACGGAGAGCAAACTTGAGAAAAGAACCATTCAAAGTTAGTATTGAATACTAACCTCGGCTGGTATAGGCCATTGAAGTCACCAACAGCCTCCTTTGATGTTCAACGTAGGATCAGCTGTTTTGAAGATCAGACACGATATTCTGCTTCGTTTTTGGCTGTTCAAATACAGTATCGAGAACCATATCCGAGTTGCGCAAGAGGGAGTGTTCCCGATAGCTCCCTTCACTCTTGCCACCACCAGTATGCCGATTTTCAGTGACGTCACTAAAGGCCCATTCCTTCAACAGTTCCAGCACTCGCTGGTGACTGAGGGGATCAGTTCCCTCACTCTTACAGACGTCTTCGTACACACGGTAGATCTCGCCTGTGCTGAATGCTTGTTTCAGGGAAGATTTCTGGAGATAGGCGAGCGCGAATAGGACATATTTCGAATGGGGAGTTGATCCCCGAATTAGCTCTTGGAACCGCGACATTTCCGCATAATCCTGTGCTGCATCGACATGCTCCTCTGTAACACTAGAATCGCCATTCCGAGCAGCCAGCTTTCCAGCGCTCGAAAGAATTTCAATTGCTTTCCGTGCGTCACCATGCTCACGCGCGGCAAGCGCTGCTACGCGTGGGATAACACCATCTTCGAGAACATCGGGTTGGAATGCATCTCGCCGTTTACTCAGAATTTCACGGATTTGCCCGGCATCATACGGATGGAAGACGAGTTCATCATCTTGGAAGCTGGACTTCACACGCTCGTCGAGATTCTCATAATACTCGATTTTGTTGCTAATTGCAACGACACCGATATAGCAATCCGTTTTACCACTCTCTTCGGCTCTCGAGAGTTTAAATAATATCTCATCGTCACCCAGCTTGTCAATCTCGTCGATAATAGCAATGAGGACATCAGCATCGTCGAGGAGCGTATAGAGATAATCCATATACTCACTAGATCCGATCCCCTTATCTGGAATATTGAGTGAGCGGGTAGACTGGAATTCAGCTTGTTGGGAGAGAGACCGAGCGACGCGAGTAATAGTGTTTGCTTGATCGCAATCGATATAGGCAGAAATGAGAGAGACGTCGTTAGTTTGGGCGATTGCTCGGACACGTCCTGTGACGTGTCGGGAGACTAGCGATTTTCCCGATCCTGTTTTCCCGTATACAATCGCATTTCCGGGTGGATCGCCGAAAACACCTGGTTGGAGTAACTCTTCTATATCTTTGATTTCCGCGTCACGACCGACGATGCGGTCGCTATCAGGAACATGACCAATTCGAAGTAGCTCACGACGCGCGAAAATAGAGTCATTACGCTTGGTAAGTGGATCGTCAGCGAGATCTTCTGGATCCGGCGTGGGGATAGGATCGTTTGGCACGTTATTACAACTTTTCAAGAAAGAGCATCTTAGTTCTACCGCTCCCCCGGTTTTCAGTGAAAGGCGTAGAACGAGTATCGAGAGCGTGTGAATATGGACGATTGGTGGTCAAAAGGGATGAGAGACACCCCTAATTTTCAGTGAAGCCAGTCGAATGAGTAGCTACTCATTCGACCTGAATACGAGGACTTAAAAGCAGGGAGGATACTCCATCGTCAGACACCACGTTTTCAGTGAAAAACACGACGACTGCGACTGATTTTCACTCTCATAAGCGTGTCACATATATTGCTTCTACCCATAACTACTTACTATACTTTCTATTTAAACTAGTAGAGTAGTTGAGAATCAGCTAGCGGTTCTGTTTTCACTGAAAACGAGGGGTCTCCATAGTGGGATACGTTCGGTTTTCACGAGAGTAGAAATCGACTCCTATTTTCACTGAAAACGAGGGGTGTGCGGATTCGTCGAAATAGCTCTCAGTCCTTTAGAATGTCTTCCGAGCAGGAACTCTCTCCGAGTCACTCTTGTGAACTTTTTCTCTGGTGTGCTCTCGAGGATTGTTGTCTGTCGTACTCGAAAGGGCGTGGTTAACATAGTATACTGACCTCTATCCATTCGCTCTCAGACCTGCTCACGTCGAATCGTCACAATATCTGCCGCCACCCGTCCTGATCCTTCTGTTGCAATCACGAGCAGATTCGGCGCTGGTGTGCAGGGTGCTCGATCACTAACATGAAATCCTGCATCTGCAGCACCCGGCAGTTGGACTTGATAGCCATTCCCCGCTATTTGGAGTGAGGCATTTGTAACACGGTGGATCGAGACAGTGTCGAGTGCGGCTGACGTTGTGAGTTGAACAATATTTTCATCAGTGATTCGGTCGAGGTCGATGACGAGGAGGAGACCGTCGAATGCGAACACGCGGATGTCTGCAAGACGAGTAGGCTCGTCGTCAGTCTCTTCAACGAGTCCAGCGGCTCGGGCAGGCTTTGTGACCTGGAGAGCGAGACCATCGCCGGAGCGTTTGATCGTGTTGGGCATTACCGGTTAGTATCGTATGCTAACCTATGAGTGTTTGCTTCGTCAGTTCTATTCTCGGTTCAGTCGTAGTGATGAGAAGGGTGAGGATGCAAGTTTACAGTGCGTTCAGTTTCACTTCCGCTCTGGTTGGCTGAAGACTTTATCCAATGGGTCCAAAGTATGGACTGCAGTCAGCGTTCCCTAGCAGGCGATGTGGGCTCGTACTCATCCCAACCCAGCATCTACATCGGCTGCTCATTCCCCTTACTACACCACACTAACTAGTGGCACGAATAGGCTCAGACCGAGGGTTTACCTGTGAGGTAGATGAATTGGAGAGTACGAATGGTTCCAAATGGGAAATCACCACTCTCCCCACTTGCGCAAGACGCCCTTGACGCGCTCGCGAGGAGACTCCCAAATGAGAAAGAACTCACCTACGAGCACGCCTATACGATTTTGAAGGAAGAAGAGGACCTCGAGCAGCCTGCTGCCGAAGATATCATCGAACGACTCTACATGAATGGCCATCTCTACGAGGTTGAGGGGAAGCTCCGGCTCACTGATTATTGAGTACTGATTCACGCCTACCCTGTTTCATCTTCGGCCCTCAGGGAACGGCCGGGACGCTTTCGCTATCAAAGGTAGTGAATCTCCGATCAGCAGGATTTACTTTTCAATATATTCGATAATATCCCAAATATTGACTACCCGAATATAGTCTTCGTAGTACGTATCCGACAGAACGGTTTGAATCGTTTGTTCGGCGTTTTTGTCATCCATCACGATGCCGATGTCGTCGTGATCTGTTGAGGCTAGAATCATGATCGCTGTGCCAGCTAACCCAGCGTCTGTCTTCCGGAGTTTATCCGGTGGTATTTGCTCAATCTTTGAGAGCCGCTGCTGAATTCGATCCATAATCACTGCTGCAGATGGTCCATCATCTTTGCGGTAGCGAGGAACCCCCGTCGCTTGCGGCGGAGAGGAATCGCGTTCGGTTAGCAGGGCATTTGCATGTGTTTCACCCGGCTGTTTGTCCTACTCGGTTGTATCGTCGGTGTCGAGGGAGCGGTAGCCTTCGAGCAAGAGTCCTTTCCATGTGTATCCCCTTCGGTCTTTGAAGTCGCTCAGTTCGTTGTACTGGTCTTCGTCTATTCTGATGTGAATGCTTTTGGGCATATATTGGGCATATATTCCATACTCTTATGTAACTTGGGGTTGTACGATAGTGTGTCGGATGACCGCCAAAACCACCGCCACGAAAACGCTCGAAGCCACGCTCACGCCACCAACGGCGCACAAACAGCGTCGGCTTCAGCGAACCGTGGCGACGTACCGCCATGCCCTAAACGATGCTTTTGAGAGTGGTGCGGATACCCAAACGGCGGTCAACGATGTCGTCACCGGCTACAATCTCACGTCCTACGCGAAAGACGCGCTCAAGAACTACGTCCCCCAGTTGCGCCGGACGTACAACGCTTCGGAACTCGAAGACGACCATCCGGTTCGATTCACGAACCGTGGCTTCCGAATCGACCACTCCAACGACAGAACGCACGAGTTCTGCTGGCGCGTTCCGCAAGCAGGACGTGGCAACGCCTTCTGGATTCCGCTCCGCATCAACCCCGCTCAGCGGGAGCTGTGGGCGGACTTGCTCACCGACGATGTGACGGTCGGGGAGTTCCGACTCCAAGAACACCGGAAGAACTGGGTCTTGCACGTCACCGTCGAGTACGCGGTCGCGGAACCAGAACAGCCGGACGACCCAACACCGATTGGATTCGATATCGGTGAATCCAGGCTTCTGACGGGCTGTGCCTGTCAGGACGATACTCCCACCCAACCGATGCTGTTCGACGGCGGGCGAACGCGACACCTCCGCAAGGAGATGTTCACTACGCTTCGCCGTCTCCAAGAACGTGACGCTGACTGGCGCATTGACGAGCGATTCGACCACTACCAGAACGCGCTCACCGACATCGTGGAGAAAGCGTCTCGACAAGCCGTCGAGTACGCACAACGCTTCGAGAATCCGATTATCGCTCTCGAAGACCTGTCGTACATCCGTGAACATCTCGACTACGGCAAGTGGATGAACCGCCGCCTCCACAATTGGGCGTTCGCGCGTCTCACCGGGCGCATCGAGGACAAAGCCCTCGAAGCGGGTATCCCGGTTCGGAAGGTGAACCCGGCGTACACCAGCCAGACGTGCCACGCCTGCGGACACCTCGGCTCTCGACGTTCGCAGGCGGCGTTCCGATGCACAAATAGCGAGTGTTGGGTTTCGGAGTACCAAGCAGACATCAACGCGGCGGCCAACATCGCCGGTCGCCTCAACCCGTGGGGAGAGAGGTGCGCGCTGAAACCGCACACCAGTGACTCGCCACGGGACGGGAGTGCTTGTGACAGCACCACAGGACACCGCACGCCGAGTCGGCAATCCCGACAGACGACGCTTGCGGCGTATCAGTCCTGAAACCTCCAACATGAAGCTTCTCTTGTAGGAAGCTCCGCCCTTGAAGGCGGGCGAGGATGTCACAGACGCTTACTCCCTCCTGAACTGGTTGAGCAGCAGTAACCCACGACTCTGTTTGTGACAGAAAATAAAGCGCATGCCCCTGCCTTCAGGCGGGGGTCGAGCGGTAGGCCCGACCGACCAATCACCGACTACGACCCGTCCGGGGTCTCCAAGTCCTCAGCAGCGTGGATAAGCATCCCGCGCCACGTGAGGCCACGCTTCTCTTTCACGTCAGAGAGCCACTCGTACTGTTCATCATCGACTTTGATGTGTAGGGTCCGTCCCATACTCACCTACAAAACACGTACACTTATGTATGTTCGGTGTGTAGACAATAATGATGAAGCGGACCAACCAGTTCGTCGTTCGCCCCTGCTCCGAACAGGACCGGGAGCTACTGCACGAGCTGTTGGACGCTTCTGCCAGTCTCTGGAACGAACTCACGTTCGAACGCCGCCAGAACTACTTCGACGGCGAAAGCGTCTGGGACACCGACGACTACCGCAAACAGTATGTCGGCGTTCTCGGAAGCGCCACCGCTCAACAACTCATCCGCAAGAGCAAGAGCGCGTGGCGGTCGTTCTTCTCGCTCAAGGAGAAGGGCGAACGCTGTTCTCCGCCCGGCTACTGGGGCAACGAGGAAGACGGTCGAACACTCCGCACGTACATCCGCAACGACCAGTACACGCTGGAGATGAGCGACCGCTCACGCCTCGAAATCCCCGTCGGCTCAGACCTGAAAGACGAGTACGACCATACCGGTCGTCTTCGCCTCGAAATCGCTGGCGACCCGAAGTGGGACGGCAAGCAGGGTCGGTTAGAACTGTGTTACGACGAGTCTTCAGACCAATTCAGGGCCTTTCAACCTGTCACGGTAGACAATTCTCGACAGGATTCACCACTGGCGGACGAAACCGCCGCCTTGGATATCGGTGCGAACAACATCGTCGCCTGCACCACGACAACCGGCCAGCAGTACCTCTACCACGGACGCGACTTGTTCGAACGATTCCGCGAGACGACGCGAGAAATCGCCCGGCTACAGTCGAAACTTCGCGAGGGCAGATACTCCTCGAACAGGATTCGTCGCCTGTACCGACGCCGGACGCGACGACGCGACCACGCCATGGACGCGCTCGCCCGCGACCTCATCGAACGGCTATACGACGAGGGCGTCGCCACCGTCTACGTCGGCGACCTCACCGACGTGCTGGACACGCACTGGTCGGTGCGGGCGAACGCGAAGACGCACAATTTCTGGGCGTTCCGCGCGTTCATCGACCGGCTGGCGTGTACTGCCGAGGAGTACGGCATCACCGTCGAAGTCCGCCCCGAAGCGTGGACCAGCCAAGAGTGCCCGCAGTGTGGCGGCACAGACCGAACGACACGGCATCAGGACACGCTCACGTGTCCGTGCGGGTTCGAGGGGCATGCCGACCTCGCGGCAAGCGAGACGTTCCTGAGACGGCACGAAGCAGACGTACCACGGCCGATGGCACGGCCCGTGCGATTCGAGTGGGACGACCACGAGTGGTCGGGGAAACCACACCCTCACGAAAGTCCCAAAGAACTGCGCACAAACCGAAGTATCCACGGCTAGGAGAAAGTCGCTCACGTCGGGGTGGCGCTAATGCCAGACCCCGGACGTGAGGATTCCCGCGCCTTTTGGCGCGGGGAGGATGTCAATTGTGGAGCCAATCTGGGCTGATCCAGCCCTCCTGTTCTTCGATCTCCTGACGGACGCGCTCACTCAGATACAATTCAACACCATTGGCTTTCACATACTCAGTGAAGAGTTGGTGGCGATGGTGCCCCGGTCCACCGAGCGTCCGGAGGAAACTCGTGTCGAGGAGTAGTGCTGTCGGGACTGGGGGAAAAGATATCCTAGTCACGGTTGATCGTGTATGGGGCGTCGGCAATCACACGCTGGTGGATTTCTTCAGAGAGATCGGGTAATTCCGGATCGTAGCGACTCACGACCCCAATAACGGCTTCAATGGCTTGGGAAATTGCGATTCCGGCCGCCGATGAGACCTGCAGAGAGCTGGCAACGCCGCGGCGGGTATGATTTCCGTTGAGGTATTCGAGTGTTTCATCGATAGCACGGAGCAGGCGCTCGTTCCCGTAACGTTCACTGAAGTACTTGATATCGTCGTCGACTTTCGCAGCGCCGTATACGGCGATGACCGTCGGTGAGACGATGAGTTCAGTGTCGCCTGTTTCCCACGTCCCTGCGATTGGATCGACATGCCAGAGTGCCGCCCCATCTTCGAGTTGATCGAGTTCTTCTGCAATGCCGAGTTCGGCTAGCTCGTTTGCGTATTTGTATGCCGTACTTTTCACGATATTCTGGCGTGCCATTGCTTCTTTGATCGTCGTTGGTGAATTGACGAGGAGGTCTGTGTAGAAGTATGCGAGATTGGAATCCGACAGCAGCTTCTGTGCAATAAAGAAGGTTGCTGCCCCCTGATTTCCGTTGGGGCTGCCGTTCTTGATTGTCCCAGACATTGTAGTCCATAGTACGCGAACTATAGACTAAGTTGTTTCGGTGAGCCTGTGAACATCTCTTACGGAAACATACACTCCGAGTTCGTGGAGAACCCCTGGCTTTCGGAAACGTGAATCGGAAACAGACAAACCGAGGGGGATTTGCTTGGTGTGATCGGGTTGTTTGGGGTGGGATTGATGCACGTTTCGGTACGATATTCCAGTGCACATCGCTTCGACAGCACCCATCGATCTCCGAGGAACTAATCTGATCACTCATAGTGGTATCTTCGATCGATTCACTGAGTCGATTTCTCCACAAGTGGCTCCATGTCGTCCGGATTTCGCGTATGGAGTGAACTCCTATCTCGTCGATCATGCTTGGGCTGAGTCGAATGCGGTGCACCGTTCTCACGGTGGTGTCGTCCGGTCAGAACGACCGTCAATATCCGTCTTGTTTTCCCCTCATTATCACAGTCGGCAGGTGGCTCTATCTATGCGTGTTGACGGCGGTCTTTCCGGTATTGGAATATTTGGAAGTGACTCGGGCTTGCCTAAGGGACTCTCGGTGGTCGTGGTTACCTGTAATGATGCAAAGCAGCCATAGTGATGCCGGATGGGATGCGTATCGCCGAGCGCTTCGACCGACTGATCAGGAAGTATTCGATCGACTCTTCGAATATGCGTACTTGCATACCGATCCCAGCACGGTCCACAAGCCATTGTTCGTCGAGACTCCCATTCTCATCTCGATGTTGCTTGAACAGCAGATCCAGATCGACGATTTGGAAGACCGACTCGATCACGTCGAGGACGATTTGAACGATCGGGAATGAGGCAATGGTGTACAAAATCGACTACGTCGACGGCGACGTGCTCAGATGGTCGGTAACTGAGTCGGGGGTGGAGTGTGAAGTCGATGAGTCGTACACGCCGACAATTTACGTTTCTGTACATGGCGATGGCGACTTTTCGATGGCACGTGCTGCACTTCGTGATCATCCTGCCGTTGTGCAAGTTGAAGTCGTAGAGGAACGCGTGAGCTTCCGACACGACTCCGAGCAAGTACTCCAGGTGGACGTGGTCGATCTCAACGCGGTCAACTCAGTGGCACGGATGGTGAGTAAGTGGGGCTCGCCGGGGGAGTATCGCTGCTACAATGTCGATTTCTCGCGGGAATTTCGCTACTGTCTCGAAGAAGGAATCGACCCACTGCCGACCCACGAACTCTCACAAATGCAGATAGCCGTCTCGGAGACGGAGCTTGCGAGTGAGAGAGTTACCGAACTCACGATCGACGATGAGTCGGTGACTGGGAGTAGTGCGGACGTGTTGGCTACACTGTCGGCACGTGTTGAGTCGGTTGACCCCGACGTTCCCTTCTTGAATACGAGTGATCTCATTCCCGTTCTTTTCCAGCAGGCCGATCGACTCGACATAGAGTTTCAGCTTGGACGACAGACAGGGTGGCAGCAGTTGGCGGGTGAATCAACCTACGAAAGCTACGGACAAGTCGGACACTCTCCAGCACGCTACAACCTTCCCGGTCGGGTGATCATCGACGGTTCGAATACGTTCATGTGGAATCAGACGAACCTCGGTGGCTGTCTGTACCTCGTTGAGCAGTCGGGCAAACCACTGCAAGAGTTAGCGTGGTCGTCGATCGGAAACATTCTGACTGGGATTCAGATACAGGAGGCACGGGAGCGAGATGTTTTGGTCCCATGGCGGTCGTGGCGACACGAGAAGTTCAAAACGATGCGCCAGCTGCACGACGCCGATCGAGGTGGGTTCACCTTTGCGCCGGACGTCGGATTGCACGAGGACGTTCACGAACTCGACTTCTCCTCATTGTATCCGAATATCATCGTCACGCGGAACGTGAGTCCCGAGAAGATTCGCTGTGAGTGTCACTCCGAGAGGGAAGACGTGCCGGGCATTGGCTACTCGATCTGCGACGAGCGGGGCTATCTGCCGGACGTGCTTGAGCCGTTGATCGAGGAGCGGGATGCGATCAAAGCTGAAATTCGCGAGACTGAGGACGAGGATCGACTCGATGAATTGGAAGGCCAATCGAGTGCGATTAAGTGGATTTTGGTGTCCTGTTTCGGCTATCAGGGCTTTTCGAATGCGAAGTTCGGCCGTATCGAATGCCACGAGGCGATCAACGCGTATGCTCGGGAGATTCTGTTAGAGACGAAGGCAGTGCTCGAGGAGTATGGCTGGCGCATTGTGCATGGCATCGTTGATAGCGTGTGGGTGACGCCGATCGAAGACGAGGAACAGACGTCTCTGTCTAAGCTTGTCTCGGAAATTTCCGAGCAAGTGGAGATTCGGCTGGAGCATGAAGCCCACTACGACTGGATTTCGTTTGTGCCGTTGCGTGATTCAGATGCTGGTGCGTTGACGAAGTACTTCGGAAAGGTCGCTGGCGAAGATGAGTACAAGTATCGTGGTATCGAATGTCGCCAGCGGAGTACACCCTCGTATATCGATGAGGCGCAGAAAGCGCTGATTCGGGCGGTGGATGCGTATCGTGATCCAGAGGCGGTTTGTGAGGAATTGCGGTTGTGGGTTGATCGACTTGAGCGTGGGGCGGTCGATCCGAGTGAATTGGTGATTACGAATCGGATTTCGAAAAAGCGGGAGGACTACACGCAATCGACGCGGAGTGTGGCAGCGCTGGAGCGGGCGGCTGATCTGGGGTTGGGACGTGCGCCTGGCCAGAGTGTGTCGTATGTTGTGGTGGACGATGCAAAGCAGTCGCGAGAGCGGGTGCTGTTGGCGAGTGAGGAGTTAGACGAGTATGATGTCGGGTTTTATCGAAAGTTGTTGGTTCGTGCGGCGGCTAGTGTGTTGTCACCGCTTGGGTGGCGTGAGCAACGCATTGAGCAATTTCTTTCGAGCCATGATGAGAGAAGCCTGACTTCGTTTTTCTAGCAATGGCACGTTTAGAGGAGGGATTTGGTGCATACTTGTACCTCTATAGAACCAAAAATCACGATCTTGTTGATACCTTCAATCAGTGATGCGTTTCCGTGGTCGTGCTGAATCCAGGGCGCGTATCTTGCACGACGTCGTGTTCGCACCAGCAGAGTGGCGGATACAGGCAATTGAGTAGACGTGTTGACCGTTCAACACCGTGTTCCCCATCAAGAGCTAGGGGCTGAACGCCCTCGCTGTACGATCTCGGTAGACACTGGTCTCTCAGCACGTGCATCGTGACGTTCAAACATGATTTCTATCAACAGAATTCTTTTGCCTCCATGAAACCTCCTAGGTGTATGGGTTCTTCCATCCTCTCACCAGCAAGGGTACTGGAGGTGGTCGACATGCTCGAGCCTCCCGGTACACCATTGACGACTCCGGAAGTCGCCGCTGAGTTCGACTGTACCGACCGGACGGTCTACAACAAACTAGAGGAGCTCGTCGCGGAGGGGCCACTCAAGACGAAGAAGGTCGGCGCGCGCGGACGTGTGTGGTGGCGACCCGTTAGCAATGAAACGGAGGAGACCGGGAACTCGAACGGGCCGCGAGAACGGGTTCGCTCTCACCCCGTGTTCGATTCCGGGATGGTCGGCGTCATCGTCTGGGGGAGTGACTTCACCATCAGGGACGCGAACGACGCCTTCCTGGAAATGGCCGGCATGGAGTACGAAGAGGCGTTGGGCACGTCGTGGCGCAACCTCACCCCCGAGGAGTTCTACCTAGACTCGGAGCGTCATATCGAGCAAGTTGAGGAGACCGGTAGCGGCGTTCCCTACGAGAAGCAGTACTACCACAGCGACGGCTCGCGCTGGTGGGGGCTGTTCGAATCGCAGACGCTGAACGACAGCGAGAAAGTGGAGTTTGTCATCGATATCACCGACCGAAAGGAGGCGAAGAAGGGACTCAAGAGAGAGGCCGAACTCGCCGCCTTCCGTGTCGAACTCATCGATGCAATTCGGCCGCTGACCGACCCTGTCGAGGTCCAGCAGGAGGCCGCACGCGTCCTCGCGGAGTGGCTGGACGTCGACCGCGCCCACTACACCAAGGTCGGTGACGATGGGGACACTTTCTGGATTCACTCCGATTACTACCGGGGCGATATTCCGTCGGTCACCGGCGAGCACCACCTATCGAACTACGGCGAGTACATTGTGGATACGCTCCGCGCCGGCAAGAACTTAGTCCTAACTGACACGCAATCAGCCCCAGAACTGAGCGACAAGGACCGGGCGGCGTACGCGGCGGTCGATAATCACGCCAACGTCGCCGTACCGCTGGTCAAGGACGGCTGCCTCGTGGCGTTTTTCTCCGTCGACAACGCGGAACCTCGCGAGTGGATCGAGACGGACGTTGCGATGGTCAAGGAGACGGCCGAGAGTACGTGGGCGGCCGTCGAACGGGCCTCCGCCGAACAGGCACTTCGGGAGAGCGAGGTAGCGCTCGAACGGCTCAACGACGCGTCGCGGGAGCTAATCGACACCAATACAGAGACCATCGCTGACCGCGTTGCGTCGCTTGCGCTCGCGATACTCGACGTCGAGTATGCCGCACTCTGGCAGTATGATGATCGGAGCGGGGACCTCGAAAAACACGCTGCCGACGCGGCCGGGGACGAAGACGTCGACGCGTTCGGTCTCCCGTCCGAGATCTCCGACTGGGTCTGGCAAACGTTCATCGACACCGGCGGCCATGTGGAAAACGACATCGACAGCCAGATAGACGAGTCGTTGCCGTTGCGAAGCTGCGCGTTCGTTCCGCTGGGCCGACACGGCGTCGTGGCGTTCGGCTCGACGCAGGCCGACGCCTTCGACGAGCGCACGGTCGAGCTCGCAGAGACGACTGCCGCAACCGTCGAAACAGCGTGGGACCGGGCCCAAGGCGAACAGCTGTTGAGCGAGCGCAACGAGGAACTTGAACGTCTCGACAGGCTGAACACGCTCATCCGGGGTGTCCACCAGCACCTGGTGGACGCCGACAGTCGCGAGACCATCGAACAGGCTGTCGTGGAACAACTCGCCGACTCTGCCCTCTACGAGTTCGCGTGGATTGGTGCGCGTGACCCGCGCACGGACACCGTCACACCCCGAGAGTGGGCCGGCGTCGACGACGGCTACCTCGACATGCTTTCGATTTCAACAGAGAGAACCGGCCTCGATGAGGATCCTATCGCCGCCGCCATACGGACGACTGACCTACAGGTTGTCGCGGACGTCGCCATCGATCCACGCGCCGCCCCGTGGCGCGAGGCCACGCTCGATCGCGGGGCGCGGTCGTGTATTGTGATCCCGCTCCGGTACAACAGATCGAGATACGGCGTGCTGGCGGTGTACACCTCTAGTCCTCAATCCGACGAGCGCGATTACGCCGTACTCGAAGAGCTGGGAGAGACGATCGCTCACGCTATCGACGCCGTCGAGACTAAGCGGACGCTACTGTCTGACAGCGTCACCGAACTCACACTCGAAGTTCACGATGGGGACGACGTACTCACCGCGCTCGCCCGGGCGTCCGACTGCGAGATCACGTTCGACGGCCTCGTGCCCCTGCAGGACGGCGCGGCCCGCCTGTTCTTCGCGACGGAGGACGTGAGCGCCAAGGAGGTACTGGATGAAGCTCGGCGTTTGCCGAGCATTGCCGAGGTAACGCTACTCCGTGAGGCGGAAACCGAGAGTGTCTTCGAGGCGACGGTCACTGGATCAACATTCGCGTCACACGTCATCGAGAACGGCGGCCTCGTCCGCTCGCTCACTGTCACCGCCGAGACGACTACCGCCGTCATCGACCAGCCGGTTGACACAACCGTTCGTGAGTTCGTCGAGACGATACGGATTGAGTATCCGAGTACTGACCTCGTGACTCGGCACTCGCGCGACCGCCCAATCAGGACACGCGAAGATATGCGTGCGGCCCTCTCGAAGCGACTTACGGCCCGGCAACGCGAAATCCTCGAAACAGCGTACCGAAGTGGATACTTCGAGTCCCCGCGCGTCCAAACCGGCAGAGACCTCTCGGAAGCGCTCGACATCACACAGTCGACGTTCTCCCACCACCTCCGAGAGGGCGAGCGGCGGCTCTGTGAGCTGGTATTCGACTCGGCCTAACTATCTCTCCTCGGCTATAAATCGGTCTGGAAACGCTGTTCCAGCACTCTCGGTGGCCAGCATCACTTGGGTGTCTTCTAGATAATACCCGTCGAGTCACGTCGTGACCGAAGAGGTTCGAGCACATGCTTTCCCTTCCGTGGCTTCAAGGGGCGTCCATGGCTTACCAAAGCGGAGGAATCATGAACGCTGAACGTCTCTCGTCAGAACTCTCATTAGACGACGTACTGGACGTGCTCGCGAACAGGTATCGACGTCGGCTCCTTTTTGCCTTGATCAACCAGAATGACCAGGACGACGATACACAGGGTCCCGGCGACGTCACCATCGAGAACGAGGAATTAAATCTCCCCAAGATCCAGATGGTTCACACCCACTTACCGAAGCTCGAGGACATGGGGTTGATCGAGTGGAACCGGGACAGCAATGAGGTGAAGAAAGGTCCTCAGTTCGAGGATATCCAGCCGCTGCTTGAGTCGATGCGCGACCATGATGACCTCCCCGACGATTGGTTCTGAGTCCTGTCACCGAGTTCGACTAGCCTTTGGATCGTGCTGCCACGTGGCCGCATCTGTGACAGATCGACCCGCCACTTCAGGTATACCGAACGGGGTGAGGTGATGTCGCCGTCTGTGCTGAATCCATCCTCTGAATCTTGCACACTCCTACTGACAGCTATTTGGAAGTTCGTTGAGGCTCTGCGAAATACATAGCGCGAGTCGGTCGTATGTGTCAGCGATGATTCTTGAGACCCTTATCCATCAGCACATCCTATTCACCGTACGGATGACCAACACGGAACGCGACTACCACGGCTACACCCCGATGGACTACGATGCGGATAGCGAGGCAGACGAGGTGTACCAGATGTGTCTGTCGTATCTTCTCGCGCACGCACCCATCAAGCCTGACGACGTGGTACTCGACATCGGTACGGGTACCGGCATCGTCGCTCTCGAACTTGCGTCGAGGTGTGACCACGTGTTAGGACGGGACATCTACGACGAATGGCTCCGATACGCCCGTGAGAAGGCTGAGCAGCGCGACATCGAGAACGTCTCGTTCGGCCACGGGTCGTTCCGTGAACCGAACGTTGACGAACCGGTGGACGTCGTCGTCGCCAGCTATGCCCTCTACATGGCCTACGACGAAGGGGGGGGGGAGAACGAATTACGCGCCGCCATCGATAGTCTCGCGTCGCTGAATTCGCGGTGTGTAGTGGTCACCGACAAAATGCGTTTCGGGCCGGTGCAGTCCCCAAGCGAGTACGAGACGCTGCCACCGATGGGAACCGTCGCAAATCTCCTCGTGGATGCAGGTTTCACGCTCACCGATATCGAAATCATCACTGAGTCGGTCGGAGTCATCATCGCCACCCGATAGCACCAGATCGGCAGCCTTCCATCGAAAGCTCAGCCGTGCGGAGTTTCCGAAACTTGAACGAATAGCATTCCATGAGTGTGTGCTGAATCCATCCTCTTCATCTAGCACACCATTCCTAGCCGATGATTGGACGGTGTCTTCCAACTGCTGACTGGTCACCCTGGAACACGTCAGCACGTTCTCACTCAGGCCGTCCTCGGTTGTTGATCCTGGGTATCGTTGATTATAACGTTATAATAGAGGGGGATCGCGTAAGCGACCCCCTCTGTTTCGCAGAAAATGACGCAGAAAATGACGCACTCCACAGTAGCCGTACAACCGTTACCACCATGTTTCACCGGCAGTGCGGTGTGAATCTCTTGTGGTGGTGTGGTTCGAGTGGGGGTTCTGTGAACCCCCGTGATTACAACGCTATAATCAGCGCCCTCCGTTCTCTATTTCCGCGTTCGCTTCGTGGGCTCGCATCCACCCGGCTAAGTCGGGATGGGCGAACGTGATCTCGATGTGATGGCCACCAACGCTCATTGCATCGTCTACACACAACGTTCGAGATTCCTTGTGCTCACACCAGGCACACGTTCTGCCATCTCCTCCATGACCCGATAGCCATCGTTCTTGTACGCACAGCCGTAATGCGTTGCAACCTCTCGATATCCGAGTCGTGCGACCATCACGTCATTCGTTTTGGCGACGTTCTTCGCATGCTCGAGGACATCAAGATATTTGTCCTCGACTTGCTGACTCTCGGCACGTTTCTCGCGGAAATTGACCAGTTCGGTGTTCTGTTCTGAACGCTGAATCGTCTCGAAGAGCTGGCGACCTGCATTGGTTGCTTCCGCGGCGAGGTTTGGCGACTCGTCGTCAACACTCTCTTTAGTCTCGTAATCTCGAACGAGATTGATTATACGCGAGACTGACGCACGCACCCGACTGTTTTTCTCTTCTGCGTCGGTGAGGTCGTCGATGTCCGCTTGCCGGATTCAGTCGTTTCTTCGAGACTACTAAGCTGTTGTCGGTCCTGGACATGCTTTTTCGCCGTCTCGGTGCGATAGTCTTCGAGTTCATTGACACGGGTGAAAGCATGTTGAATTGAGTATTGTGCTGATTGTATTCAACCCACACGCTTACGTGGTGCTTCATAGTAGTGTCTGTGAGAAATGGTGAATTAAGTAATACTTTGAACCATGTCCATCAAAAAACGCCTTTCACGTGGAATACCGATCCCTGATCACGAACAAGTATCGTCGTTACGAGAACAGACAAGTACCTATTTGAAGGATAAATTCAGCACAAGGAAAGAAGCGGTCGCCGAGTTCTCAACGCTGATTGATCAATTCACTAACGAACCCACGTCTCATGCTCTCGAGTACTCTGTCAATCGATTGTCAGAACAGTACGAATCGGGTGACGACCTCAAATTCTCAGAAGATCGTGCGCTTGAGAATTTCTTGCGTCGATATGACCTAGAAAAGACCCGCCTGGACGATCACTTACTCGAAGAGGTTCAAACCCGATTGAACTTAAGGGCCTCCGAGAAAACGACAAAATCGCTCGAACGTATCGCTGACGAACTCTCAGGGGAGTCGAGGGCAGACGTCGATCGCCTGGTCGACGGTACCCTGATGGGGGTGCTATCTCGGTTCTTGACTGACGCTGATAAGAATCGGATACATTCTCTCGACGATTTTCTAGAGCGAGACGCCGTCGACACGGCTCAGCAGGTTGAGCGGCTGCTTGTTGAGGATCTACCGCAAGTGGTGGAAGAAACACAGACCACCGATGTAAATGCGGAGCAGCAGCATGCTCCACCCGCCACGGCAGCAGCAATTGCTGCGATAGCTGTACTATCTGATGGTGGACGGATCGATCCCGCCTTCGAACGTGTCCTGGTTAAACTGGCCACTCATCTGCTTCCCGTGCATAGCGATGTGGACGGACCCCCAGACACGGAACTCGTCAATGCTCTCCCGGAGATTGTACGATACCTCCGCAATGAGGATGTAGACTTCAAGACACTTAGCTCGAAACTGACTGGTTCGAAACTACTCGTTGTACTATTCATCGCTAATCTAGTCGGAATGGGACTGGGAGCGTGGAAGTCGTATCGGCATGCGCCGCCAATTCCCGATGAAATCCGAGACCAAAATGGCGACATCGTCGCCACCGACGAACAAGTCCGGATGGGCAAGAAGCTGTTCCAGGCTAATGGGCTGATGAATCAGGGTTCAATCCTTGGCAACGGATCGTATTTCGGAGTTGATCTCACAGCTGATGCTCTGCACCTCAAGGCTGAGTTCATGCAGGAGTACTATGCACAAGAACAGAGAGGAGAGTCCATTGAAGCACTCGATGACACCGAGCAGGCTGCCGTCGAAGAACGCGTCAAACGAGAACTCGACACCAACGCTCCAGATGGATCAACTATCCAGTATTCGGCCGCTGAAGCGTATGCTCACCGACGAATTCGTGAACAGTACATCGAGCGGTACCACGAAGGTGACCTCGAACGAGGGATTCCGGCAGGATTCATTGAGACGCCCGAACAAGCCGAGCGCATCGCCGACTTTGCCGTTTGGACAGCATGGTTTGCCCACACTAACCGACCAGACTCGACTCATTCATACACGAACGACTGGCCGTATGAACCTGCGGTCGGAAACCGGCCGACCGGCCAGGTGATGGTCTGGAGTACGATTAGCGTCCTTTTGCTTATTTTCGGCGGTGGTCTTGGAGTGTGGGCGTATCATTCGCTTGATTTCGCGGAACCAACAACCGATGTCATCGACATTCCATCGCCTGACTCGGTGTCGATCACACCAACCCAGTATGCTGCGGCGTGGTACGTCCCGGTTGCTGGGGCACTGTTCGCCGTGCAGGTACTTACTGGGGCGCTGCTCGCGCACTATTATGTTGAACGAACGGGCTTTTTCCGGATCGAAGAGGTGCTCGGGATCGACCTCGTTTCGTTGTTGCCATTTGCGACAGTTCGAACGTGGCATCTCAACCTCGCAATTCTGTGGATAACGACCCTGTGGCTCGCTGGGGGACTCTTCCTTCCAGGACTATTCAGTGATCGCGATCCGCCCTGGCAAGCGACGGGAGCGTCGGTACTGCTTGGATTGCTCGTGATCGCGACCGCTGGCGCGTTCGCAGGAGTCTGGCTGGGAATACAGGGCACATTCGGTTCACCTGAAGAGGGTAACCTCTGGTGGTGGCTTGGCTCTGAAGGGCTTGAGTATCTCGAAGTGGGTCGGCTTTGGAAATTACTCTTGCTTGGTGGGCTCGCCGGCTGGACAGGATTAGTACTTCGGAGTGTTCGACAGATGGACGAACCGCTCGGTGGGCTCGGACACTTCTTAGTTTACGCAGGTGGCTCGATCGGATTGCTGTTTGGTGCGAGCATGCTCTATACTCCAGAGACGAACATGGCGGTGACAGAATTCTGGCGCTGGTGGGTCGTCCACATGTGGGTCGAAGGCGTCTTCGAATTCTTCGTGATCGCCGTCACCTCTGTTGCCCTCGTTTCGATGGAGCTCTTAGAGAAAGAAGAGGCAGAGAAAGCAATCCTCTTTGAGGTATTCGCGATCATGGCGGCGGGTATCGTCGGCGTCTCGCACCACTACTGGTGGGTTGGTTTGCCTGATTTCTGGGTGCCGCTTGGGACAACGTTTTCAACGCTTGAGTTCGTCCCGCTCGTGTTCGTTCTGTATCGAAGCATTGGTGAATATCGCTCGTTAAAATCTCAGGGTGAGTCATTTCCCTACAAAATCCCGCTCTTGTTCATTCTCGGCAGTAGCATCTGGAACTTCGTCGGCGGCGGCGTGCTCGGCTTCTTCGTTAATTTGCCGGTGATCAATTACTATGAACATGGAACCTATCTCTCAGTTGCCCACGCCCACGGGGCAACGTTCGGGGCGTTCGGTCTGCTTGCGCTCGGACTTGGTACCTACATTCTGCGTGTTGTGACGCCCGAGGCGGCGTGGGATCCAACCTGGTTCCGAGTCTCATTCTGGTTCATGAACGTTGGGCTCACAATTATGGTCGTTGCATCGTTGCTCCCGGTCGGATTTGCCCAACTCCGGGCGGTCTATACCGATGGCTATGCCACTGCACGGAGTCTCGAGTTCTATGAGCAGCCACATATCCAGACGCTGTTGTGGGCGCGGACGTTCGGAGATACGCCAATGATTCTCGGGGCACTTACGTTCACCGCTGGCGCTGTCCGTCACCTGTATGCTGCACGAAAAGCGCCATTAGAACGGAACGAAGGAATGACGGGCACATCGGTTTGATTTGAGTTTGTATGTGGAGGTGATGAACCGTTTCTCACCCTCAACGAAGACATCAACCTGTCCAGTTTGTACCTGAACGAAAAATTGGGAGCGCATATCGATGACAGCCACGACAGTTTCCCGATGGACACGCCGATACGTCATTGTGAGTGCTCTGTTCCTCGTTTTCTGGCAGAGTGCCGCACTCGTTGGCCTTCCACAACAGACAGAGGTTCTGCTTGGCATCTATGGATTCGTCCTGCACATGATTTTCGGGAAGGCGTATTCGCTGATCCCGTCGTATTTCAATCGGCAGCTAACGCCTGATCCCGCACCGATGATACAGTTTCCGCTCACTGTGGTCGGGACGAGTTGTCTCATTGGTGCATCACTCATGGGTGGACCCGACTGGATTGGAGCTGTTGGGGCAATTTTGTGGGGCATCGGTGTCGCTGTGTTCCTCAGTGCGCTTCTGTGGACGATCCGCGAGAACCTAACTGGACGAGAAACTGCAACAGGTCAATCAAATGTGGACCGACGGCCGATCGATCGACTTGCGAACGGTTTCATTCCAGTCGCGCTTCTGTACTTGCTCGCCGGATCGTACGAAACCGTCGCGATCTATGGTGGCCTTCCGACACTCTTCGATGGGTATTTCCCTCGAGTAGCACACCTGCTCACCGCGGGAACAGCGGCACTGCTGATATTTGCCCTTGGATTTCGTCTTCTCCCCCGATTTCTGGTCGCGTCGCCACCTCGGTCACTCGTCACCGTCGTCTTACCAGCTGGCGCATTTGGACCGGTGTTGCTTGCAAGTTATTTATATGGCGGTCGCTGGTTCCAACTCGGTGCAATCATTGAAACGATCGCAGTCATCGGCTATGCGCTGACATATGGCATTCTGTTCATGCGCTCTGAACGTCGGCGCGTCGGATTTTACGGCGTCCTTGCCGGAGCGGGAAGTGGTGTACTTGGTGTGTCACTCGGGATTTCATTTGCGTTTGGCCAGCCGACGTCATCGTTAGTGCATGCGCACTTTCGCCTAAACGTACTCGGCTTTCTCGGACTCACTATCATTGGTATCGCTTATCAATTCTATCCACCCGCTATCGGAACGCTCCGTGGGGCATCTTACCGTACTGCACGCGTTTCGATCGCGACCATTGCTGGTGGCCTACTGTTTCAAGTGATCGGTTTCATCGGACAGGTCCCGTTCGTAATCCAGGTCGGCGAGTTGCTGACGTTCATCGGTACACTGATGTACGCATATCTGCTCATCGCCGTGTTTCAGACACGCTAAACGATTCACCAGCAGTCGTTCGCTGGTATTGAGGCGACGCGACAAGTATGTTCTCCGTGGTGTTGATTATTTACCCTCGAGGGAGTTTCTTCACCCGCGTCTTTTTGATAGCTGTGAACCTACAGACAAGTATGGCAACGCACTCCCACGATCATGACCACGGTGAAACCAAACCGGTCACCGATCGTACCCACGATACCTCCTGGTCGGCCAATCTTGAGAAACCGCAGTACGCAGATGATCGCTCCCTGCTTGAACGACACGCGATCGAGGCAATCGAACACACGACGAGCGGTCACCATGTGAATCTCGTCACGCACAAAGCCCATGGCCATCCAGAGACATATCTCTTCGACGCTCTCAGAGAGCGATTCGGCGATTCGGATGTCCACTGGGAGTATATCGAACAATGTGGATGCGGTGGGCACGTTGTCCGCGTCCACATCGAATAACAATCCAAACGAGAAGAAGCATTAGACCGCGTGAATCGTCCCAACCTACCCCATTCAAATCCGATGGTACTCATCAAATCGTTACAAGAGCTAGATGGAAAACCGCATGCGAACGCGTTTCCCAGTGAGGAACCAAAGACGATCAGACTGACTCTTTCCGAAGGCGAGCATGTCGAGCCACACAGCCACCCAGATCGTAATATCGTTCTCTACCTCATCTCCGGTACCCTCGAACTCCGCCTCGATGGAGAACCACACCAAGTGAGCGAGGGCGACGTGGTGCACTTCGATGGGGCACAGGACATCTCCCCGCTCGCCAAATCGGAGAGTACAGCATTGCTCGTTCTTGCTTCAAAGCCCACTTCTTCGGAGAAGGATGTATGAGCTCACAGCAGACACAATCTCGGCCGGAACCCGACTCGGATGACGAAGCCACACCACAGGAGCGACGACTTGAGAGGAAACGAGAGCGAGCACGTGCCACTGAACGTCAAGCCGAATCCGAAGTCGATTCTCGATCCGACGCCGAAGCAATCCATCTCAAGGTTTTCCGATACGATCCCGATGTCGAGTCCAAACAGAAACCGTGTTTCGATGACTTTGCCATCCCCTACGAACGGGGAATGACCGTCCTTGATGCGCTCATCTATGCGCGAGATCACTTCGACTCGTCGCTCACGTTCCGCCATTCGTGTCGAATGGCCGTCTGTGGGAGTGACGGCTTCTTTATTAATGGTCAACAGCGATTGGGCTGTCAAACACAGATTTCGGATCTCGACGAGCCGATACGCATCGAACCACTTCCCCACCAATCGGTGATCAAGGACCTGGTTGTCGAGATGGACCACTTCTATGAACGGATGGCGACCGTTGAACCCTACTTCCAACCCGACGACCTCCCCGCTGGTGACCTAGAAGAGCAGCTTCAGTCGCACGAGAACCGCGAGCAAATCAAAATGGCCGCTCGATGCATCCAGTGTGGTTGTTGTACGTCGTCGTGCAATCCCGCACAGACCGATAACGAGTACATTGGACCGGCGACTATCGTCAAGGGGTATCGGTTCTACATGGATGAACGCGAAGGAGCTGAGGCTCAAGAGCGCCGACTAGAACTCCTCGACAAAGAACACGGCGTCTGGCGGTGTCACACGCAGTTTTCCTGTACGACTGTTTGTCCGAAAGATATCCCGATTACCGAAGAGATTCAGGAGATGAAACGCGAGGCCATCAAGCGAAACCTCAAGTTTTGGTGATCGGAGGGGTTGGAACCCAATTTGTGTCTTGCCTGATCGACACCATGACTCGACTCATAGGCTCCAGCATCCATGACTGGAGCAAGTGACCGTGTTACGGAACCAACTGTTGGCCCTCGTCATCATAGACTGTAATCGCGTCCACTGGGCAGACACGAGCAGCCATCTCTGCGTCGAACTCTTCACCATCGGGAACGTCTCGAACGTAGAGATTGCCCTCGACTTCGTCACTCCCGACGAGTGTCGCTTTGCCCGCATCACGGTCCTCGATGAACTTCTCCCACTCATGGACACAGTTGAAAATTCCCGTACAGGTATCGCGGTCGAATTCGACTTGCATTGTGTGATCCCCGTAGTTAGTCGAACGGGCGCTCCATACGTTCACGCGCTTGTTCCACTTCCCACGCACGCTGGCGGTTCTCTTCGTCACGGGCTTGCTTGTTTCGGCTCTTTTTGTTGTCCGCCATATCATATCTAGGTGAACGAAAGGGATAACGCTGTGGCCGCTACTCGGGACTTTTTTCACTAGTGCTTATCGTGCTCTCATACGGACATTGTGAGACGGAAATTCGCCTACCGAGAGTAGAGCATCGGACGTTTTGTTACACTTCTCTGCCGTCGCTGTTTCTCCGCGTAGTATTCCCAGAAACGGAGGTATGTAACAGACTCTCGGAGTTCCACATTGGTTGGACCCGGTATTTCGTGCTGAGGATCACCATAGAACTGTAGTTCGTTTAGTGGCGTCGATTGAACCTCATGTTGTGGTTTCCCGTACCGCCAGGAATCGATCATATCGGTCATTTGTGTTCCTCTCTGTCGGGGACAACCACTGTTGGTTCCAGTTTTAAGCAGCAGCACTCATCCGTATAGCTTAGTACGTGCTCCAGCACGATGAATTATGTTACCTCTATCTCAGCAGGATTTACCAAAACCACAAGGTCACGATTCTCCCGCTGACTGGGGAGTTCAGCTCACTTTGGCATCTTGCACGTTCGATTTCGAATGGAAGTACAATGAGCAACTCTCTGTTAGACTATTTCACCTCTTTGAGATCCCCAAACCGTCATAGAACATCCGAGCTGAATCTAGAAGATGAGATTCATTATGTTGGAAGTTTAATCATACCGCAATGCTTCGTTTGCTCCTTTCAGCCATCGGCATTATCGAATTACTTTCACCAAACGCGCTTATCGATCGTGCCGAGCAGCTCGCCCTTGAGAATCCCGATAGCTGTGAATTGCGGTCGTGGGTTATTCCTGGTGCGCGGATCGAAGGACTCCTCATCTTAATTTCCATGTGGCGAAGCGATCGCTCGTATGCTGCATTTAAGCGCTTTCTGGGTGTCATAGGACTGCTTGCGCTGTTGTTCCCACGTGCCTATGTTGACTATGGAGCCGAGCTTGCGTACACTGATGCCAGCAACTGCCGATGGAAACCGTGGGTCTACTTCGGTACCCGGTTGGTCGGACTGGTGTATGTGATCGTCGCTCTCGACGAACTACGGAACGACTAATCTCGAAATTGGAACTCGAGACGATTCCATATGAGAGTACGCAATTGCACTATCTGCTATCGGACAACTGTCACTGGGACTGGTGACCGACGGAACACCGTCTCTGCAACATTTCCAACAAATAAATGGTCGGCAAGTGTTCCGCTATGGCTCCCAAAGACAATTGTGTCAAAATCCCCAGCTTGGTTGAGAATCTGCCGTACAGGGTGGCCAGTTGTGACGATGGTGTTGAGTTCGACACCGTATTCTGCGGCGATTTCATGAGCACAATCGATGACCGGCTGTGCATACTCCTCTGCCGTCTTTTCGGGATCATCCGCCATTGCAATCGTCGTCGCTTTTCCCATGAATACCGACGGCTCACCAACCACTGTCAATACGGTAATCTCTGCGTCTGCATGAACCTCGAGCGCATATCGAAGTGCTTTCGCTGCCATCTCGGAATCATCCATTGCAACTAGGACACGTGAGACCATACGCTACCTACAGTGGGACGAAAAATAACCTCGGTGGTGGAGAAAGCGAAGTCTGGTGTTTTCTGTCGAAGGTGTCTCAATTCTCTTCTTGGAGTTGGTCAATGAGTTTCTCCATTCGATTAACGAATGTTTCCGTTCGGGCACGAAACGCACTCAAATCGAGGTCAAGTGGCTCGTAGCCGTAATCGGCCTGCTCACGATAGTCCCACAATTCAGATGAAAATCGACCGTCGTCTCGGGGCGCATCCCCTTCGAGGACGACCTCTTTGCCGAAAAGAGTTGAAACGCCACGATGCGAAGTTGGATCGAATCCTTTCGCGTAGAGGACTGCTTGCGCCGCATGAAAACACGCATAGTACAGCCGATTTACGACAGCTGTATCCGAGCCTCTCCCCTCTTGGAGGATTTTTGCGTCGGTAAGGGCTGTTCGGGCCTGTTCGAGTTCTTCACCGACGTAGTCTTCCTCAGGCATACGAACGTCCTTCGGAGAGCACGTGCTTGATGAATGGATGATTCTTCCGCTCGGCGAATCGCTCTGTCGTTTGGACGTGAACAGACACAACGACGGAGTAGTCGAGTTGCACATCGTACGCAAAATCCCGAAGATTATCGACGATAGACTCGTCAGTGACGATCACGAAGATATCGACATCGGAGTCTATTCCGCGGGTTTCTCCACGAACAGTACTGCCGAAGACGATGAGATCCTCAATCTGATCACCAAACTCGTCTTGAGCAGCAGCTGCAAACGCCTCTGTTGCTTGCTCGTGAAGCGAAGGATCTGCATCAGTCATATCTCTAGGTACGTGGGCGAAACATGCTAAATGTTCGCCTATTTGCGGCCGGGGAATGCCATGATTTGTTTGGATTGACATCCTCCCCGCCCTAAAGGACGGGGCTTTCTCCTCGATTCCCGGTAACCGTTTCTACCTGGTACTCTCACTGGTTGTCAAAGCGAGTCTGAATCTTGTGCTATGTACTGGTGAAGAACTAACGGGTGGAATACGCTGATACGTGAGCTTCCCGTACGGTTGACCAATGCCGACACACCGTCATGGGACGCAGTCGTTCATCGACTTCATGCAGACGTATCTTCAGGATCATCCCACACGCTGTCGTGAGTGTGGAAACGTCGCTCGCGCCCAATCGGAGTGGCGTATGGAAAAGCGCGATGAGGACGGACTCCACTTCGTACATACTTGCCCACGGTGTGGTGCTGAGTACGACGTGTTTCTCAACCTCGCTCCAGAACACGAGCGAAATCGGCGGTAGGAAGTGCTACATCCGAGATGCGGCTCACATAATGAAAAACCCCATAGAGTGTGAAAATGTCGGCTCTTCCTGGTATTGGCGGGCAATATATCGATCTGCCACTATCGTACGTACTCCACCTAGGTGTACCGACGTTTCTCTGGGATTCCTTGGTAAAATTGACTATCTTGCAGTACCGGATGTCGTGGGAAAAGTTCGGCTGAGTGCTGTCGAAGCAGGTGTTCCCGTCGGCGGTCTCGGATTCAGGGTGGATGACGTCAACGAGAAAGCGGTGGACGGCTACCAGCTGATAAATCACAGGAGTACGACCGACGCGCTCAAGCAAACTGTGCATGGTTGGTTCGACGCATATACGGTGTACGGCCGGTGACCGAGTAGTCCACGAGCACCGTTCGACCAGTCGTCTTCCCTCTGTCGACTCGTGAAAAGATGGGGCTGTCGTGCAGACCCCACCACTGTCAATGCGAGGCTGAACCTGAGTCGGAGGCCTAACTCTGGGTTTGACGGACGAATTCGTCGAGTTTCTTTTCGATGAGTGTCGCAACGCGCTCGCTGTATCTCCAGAGTGCTGCATTGAGTCGCTCTTCGATCTCGTCGTCGAGATCGTCGGCCCCACGAAGAACGGAGTCTCTCGTGATCTGGGGATGATACACACAGACCACTCCGAGTGAGGTATTCGAGCTCGAGGTTCCAGCCGTATGGATTCCGTACTGATCGGTCCCCCAGACACCATCGCCTCCTTGTCGCTCCAGTTCGGAATCGAGCGCATCGAGGAGTTGCACC
The DNA here is from genome assembly GCF_056892285.1 of Haladaptatus sp. HS23. Taxonomy (NCBI): domain Archaea; kingdom Methanobacteriati; phylum Methanobacteriota; class Halobacteria; order Halobacteriales; family Haladaptataceae; genus Haladaptatus; species Haladaptatus sp. HS23. Next base: position 26,451 of record NZ_JBXGLH010000016.1, read on the forward strand.
TCTTCGGGGGAGAGGATCGGATCGTCGCCTTCGAACAATTCAGTGTACGCCTCGACCCGAGCATGTTTCGTCCACGGCTCCAACTGGGAACGTGCCCGGAGGACAAGATGTCGTCCATCTGGAAATTCGGCCATGCTCCTAGGACGACGGCCAGGTCAATGAACGTTCGTACGACGCCTCTGGTCGGTGGGCATAGTGACGGTGACCCTGAACTGAGCGAGAAAACTTCCGCTCGTGTTCAGAAGTATGGTCACTTTCTAGGAAGCTCGATGAGAGATGAATTTTCGTTTCTTAGTCGTCGTGTGGAACGCTACTGTTCACCAATCGCCCTCCACACTGCGGACATCTGATTGTGTCTTCAGGGTCGTTGATACCGTCCCCACAGTCGCGACAGACGTACAGGGTCGGTTCAGAAGCTGATTTGCTATTCGTTGCCATACACCATAGTGGGTTCGAGAGGTGATAACACCCGGGGTCAACTGTGTCTGGGACGATACTGGCGAATCTTTGGATGATCATCGTCGCAGTCCACGGCGTTGTCGTGAGGTGATTGACCCGCCACGTTATGGACGCGGCCCGCCTACTGTATTTCATGGCGACGATTGTCTATCAAGGCGCGGATGACACTGTTTCAGAAGAGATCGACGATGAGAAACTGAACTATCGAGAGGATCACTGGCAGATTCATCACGGCGACGATGAGTACACGTACATCCCTAGAGAACGCGTCTATACGGTGAAAATGACGGATCCGCACTTCGAAAACGAGTGAGGCGATTCACTCATCCATGAAGCACTCTCTGCAATAGCCCTGCGATACACAACTGTCACAGTATCTTGTGTCATCTTTCGGGGGTGAGCGACAGTACATGGATCAGACACGGACACCCCAGAAGAACGCGATTCCGAGGACGGTGACGACCGACAAGAGCAACTGTAACGGCGCCCCAAGCCGCAGAAAGTCCGAGAACTAATAGCCACCGGGGCCGTAAACAAGGAGATTCGTCTGATACCCCACCGACGTCATGAATGCCGTCGAGGCCGCGAACGTCACGGTCAGCACGAACGCGAACGCGTTCGCACCGATCGATTGCCCTCGAGAAACGGCTTGTCACTGCCCACGCGGATCTTACACCCGATAGACGCTTCCGTTCCACCTCCGGCCATGGGCGTGCACTGTATCAACAACTCGCCCGAAACCTATCAACTCGTGCAATATCTGATGGAGGGGCTCTTCGTAGTATTGTCGAGCGATTTATCGCCGAGGCTAACCGTGAAGCCAACAGTCGAGATATCTCCACAGAGGAAGTTATTCGAGACCGCCTTGCTGACCTTTCGGAGCTTGTTGCGGGATATGCGTTCACGGACGTCATTGCACTGTACTGGGAGGGGTATCAGGACGATAATGACGAGCTTCAACACGCAACCTTACGATGGTTGCGTGGAGAGTACGACACGAAAACAGAAGCCCGAAAGGAACTCGATAAACACATCCCGATCATTGACGACTCAAACTGGTACGAGATGACGAAACTCATGGCCCGGTTCGTCAACTTAGCGGGCTATGAAGGGCTATTAATTAATCTCGACGAGATGGTGAACCTCTACAAAATTTCGCATGCACAAGCCCGCAGAAGCAACTATGAAAAACTTCTCTCCATCGTGAATGACGGGTTGCAGGGTCAAACAGTCGGCTTAGGGTTCCTCTTTGGTGGAACGCCAGATTTCCTCACTGATTCAAAGCGAGGGCTGTACAGCTATGAAGCGTTGCAAACCAGGCTGTCTGAGAGTACGTTCGCCTCAGATGAGCTTATAGATATGAGTGGTCCAGTTATCCGTTTAACCAATTTAACACAGGAGGATATGTATGTGCTTCTCCAAAAGCTTCGGCACATCCACGCTGGTGGAGATCCCGACAACTACGCAGTCCCAGACGAAGCTCTGGAAGCGTTCATGCGACACTGTAACGAACAGATTGGAGCCGCGTATTTCCAGACACCTCGAAACACGATCAAAGAGTTCCTCAGCTTTCTCTCTATCCTTGAACAGAATCCCAATGTTTCTTGGAAGGAGCTGATTGGGGATATCAGCATCAAACCAGAAGGTCCTCAAACTGCTCAGAACGAAGAAACTGAGTCAACTGAGGAGGACGAGGGGGATGATCTTGCCAACTTCGAACTCTAATGACGATGAAGCCACCCCTCAACAGACGGAATCCTTTGAGCTTCTCCATAAGGATATCCAACGATGGGTTTGGCAACAAGAATGGCGTACGCTTCGTCCGATCCAAGAACAAGCTATCCCACTAGTTTTAGAAGCGGATTCGGACGTTATTCTGTCGGCGCCTACAGCGTCAGGAAAAACCGAAGCAGCCTTTCTCCCCATCCTTTCGAAGATCATAGCCGATCGAGACTCATCTCAAAGCCCGAGCTCGGGCTTCGAAGTAGTGTACATCTCTCCATTGAAAGCACTCATCAATGACCAATTCGAGCGGTTTGAGAATCTTGGTGAGGCTTGCAATCTACCAGTACATCGATGGCATGGGGACGTATCGTCAAGCAAGAAACGCAAAGCCCTGGAGAATCCAGATGGCGTTCTTCTCATCACACCTGAGTCAGTTGAGGCTCTGTTTCTCCGCCAGCCATCGAAGTTTCACCACGCCCTGCAGAATGTCTCGTACGTCGTTATTGACGAAGTGCATGCGTTCATCGGAACGCCTCGAGGGAAACAGCTACAATCTCTTCTCCACCGCATAGAGAAGGCAAACGGAGAGTGGATACCGCGTGTTGCTCTTTCTGCCACGATTGGTGATCACGACATGACCGCTGAGTTTCTCCGTCCAAATGCGGGAAATGAAGTCGAAATTATTGAGCCCGGCGGCGATCGACAGGCGATCCAATTCCTAGTGAAGGGATATAAGGAGCGGAACAGTGAAACTGAGGACGAAGAAGCCTCAGGGACAGTCGTCGACATTGCGGAACAGATTTTCACAACCCTTCGAGGTCAAAACAACCTCATCTTCGCAAATAGCCGAGGCAATGTTGAGCTCTATACTGACCTCTTGAAGCGGATCTCAGATGAGAACAATGTCCCGAACGAGTTCTATGCACATCACGGGAGTCTCTCGAAGGAGATTCGAGAAGATAGCGAGCGAGCTCTAAAAAATACGAAATCGTATGCAACGGTTGTTTGCACGAGCACGCTTGAATTAGGAATCGATATCGGGTGGATGGACAGTATTGCTCAAATTGGCTCACCGCCATCCGTATCTAGTATCCGGCAACGACTAGGTCGGTCAGGTAGAAAGGGCGATCCTGCTGTCTTACGGGCATATATTCAGGAACCCGAAATTGGTGATTCGACGTCCCTTCAGGATATGCTGCGTCCACAACTCGTTCAGACGGTTGCGATGGTTGACTTACTGCTTGAGAATTGGTACGAACCACCGAATCTCGATGCGCTCGAACTCTCAACGATGATTCAACAGCTTCTCTCCCTTATCGCCGAGCATGGTGGGATTCAGGCGGACGCCGCCTATCGTATTTTATGTCAAACTGGACCATTTGGTAATATCTCAATCCCACGATTCAAATCCCTCTTGCGCGCTCTTGCGAAAGAAAATCTCATCAATCAAGCAGGTGATGGTGATCTCATTATGGGACTGGGCGGAGAGAAAGTTACCGGGCACTATGACTTCTATGCGGCCTTCTGGAGCCCGGATGAATATCGCCTTGTCGCAAATGAGAAAACGATTGGAACACTTCCAATTACCCGGCCACTGTTAGAAGGCAATCTACTGATTTTCGGTGGACAACGCTGGGAAATTGAGTCCGTTGACAAGGCCAAGCAAGTTGCGTTTTTGAGACGGTCTCCTGGAGGTCGAGTTCCTCATTTTGGCGGAGGAGGTCCACCTATTCATACTCGCATTCGTGAGAAGATGTATTCTACATATACTAACACGAATATTCCTAAATACCTTGATTCGGAGGGTACTGATCTGCTTGAGGAAGGAAGGATTCACTTTAACAGGTTTGATCTCCAGAACCGAAATATTGTCCCACAGGGAGACAAGACTGTGCTTTTCCTTTGGACGAGTGATCGGATTCTGAATACAATGTATGTACTCCTCTCGCAACGAGGTCATCAGGTAACAACAAGTGGAATGACATTAGAAGTCCGAAACTGTGGACCGGAGGAACTGTTCGAGGAATTTCAGAAAATAGCAGATTTAGAACCTCCTGAACCGACCCAACTAGCATCAAACGTGGAAAACAAGATTATTGACAAGCACGACCGATATCTAACTGAAGAGCTTCTAAACGCCAATTACGCTTCTATACAGCTGGATATCGAAGGCGCATTGAGTACAGTAGATGAAATAGTGGAATAATGTTGGTGTCATTTTGAGACCCAATTTTGGAGAGAACAAATTTGGCGAACTATTTATAATATTCTACCGATGGGTTCAGGTAGAAAAATAATCCAATCCAAATTATCTATAATTCCAGTCTTGTTTTTGATTCAACTCCCGAGCTCGCTCGAGACGCTTTATCAGTTTCTTTGGCATAACGCCTCTCGCATGATTCTGTTTTTCGAACCGTTCGAGAACCTTGACTTCATCCTGATATCGTTTCTCTTTACGATAAATAATTGCAGCATGCTTGTAGTACCCTGGAATGACACCTCCTGTGTGATTATCCTCGGCCTCCGTTTGATCCATACACCATTCTAAGAGTTCAAGTGCTTCCTCATGCTTTTTCTCTCGCTTTAATTTTTTTATCGTTTCTGTCGATTCGGTATAATGGTCAAATCCGTAGGAATCGCCCACATCTCCTGAATCAAAGATCGATCCTAAACTGCTAAATAGACCCATAGTTCTAACAATCATTATAACTATTTAAAATATTTCCCTCGTTATAATCTACCTTGGTTATGAAACTCTTCGAGTTACTGATGCACTGGCCGCCGTTCCATCTCAACCGTATCTGCGGCCCATCGAGCAGTCACTGTCGGAAACTCGGACTCACGAATTACTCGAAAAATATCGTCATCGTTTGTTTCCCTCTATACAGACTGCAACTGACGTGCATACCGGTTGGTATCAGTCATCTCGTTTAGTTCAACCTCATCGAAGCGAAAGGATGCGATAGTACACTCACTGACGCCGATCGAAGTCAATTGACGAGCTACATGCGACAAAAAGGGGTGGATTGGGGACTCCTCACCACCGGCAGCCAGTTTGAGGTATTTCGTCGACGGAAAAACAGCTCTCGTCCTGATGAGGTCTCATTAGCACAGTTCTCAATTGCTGAACTCGAAGACAATTGGCACGTCTTAGAACTCCTCTCAAAGGAGCTCGTCAAGACAGGCGAAGCAGACACGATTGCTCATCGTATTGAAGCACGACAGCACGCCGTTGAAACACTCCAACAGCAAAAAGAAAGCCTCTCCGAACGAGTGACACAGCTCGTAGTTGCAGAAATTGACGAGTCGCTCGCGCAGGAAATCGAACCAAAGTCAAAGGAGTACATTGATTCGCTGATTCACACGCTCGCAAACGGTGATGAAGCAGATCTTCTGGTCGTTGAAAACGGGGGCGAGATTGTGACCACTTCGGATGAAGCCGCATCTGATACGTCTTCTACAGTCGATACGGAGTTTGTCGTCCATCTTTCTGCAAACGGGGATCGCGTGTGGTCATGCTCTGATGAAAATCAATCCGATGTGATGGCAGAGACGGTTGATCTCCTGATCCAAGAGTACGATCTCATCGACCAGTTAGAGTCGTTTCCCTATGTTCCTGGCTCGAAAAATGCGATCCTCAGTACCGAGCCGACTCATCCCACCGGAGAGCCAATGCGCCAAAAAAAGGATCTATCGGATGATTACTATCTCTATGTCGCGTTGAATCAGAAGAGCAAGAAACGGTATCTGACGAAATTCTCCGAGCTGTGTGGTCTGACTGCCGAGTTTGACGGCGGCTGGTGAATATATAACCCACCAAGTTCATTTGTTTCTCGTCAGCGTCATTCCAATCTCCTCCTGAGTATCGATGGAGGACGAGCCCCAGCCAGCGAGCGACCCCTACCAACCGGGCGACGACGGACAGGTCTCCGTCTCAGAGACTGATCCCGATAGCGAACACCACGGGAAAGAAGGCACCATCACAGACTCCTGCAGGACACTCTCGGAGACGAAACCGGGCGCGAACTGGATTCCTATAGCTACCGCATCGAAACCGGTAGCGAGAAAATCGATGTCTGGTTCCGACATCGCGACTTGGTACCGGTATCACAGTAGCTCATTACCGATACTTCACTGCAATGGCCAATAACGAACGCAAGCCAACGTGGCCACAGATCCGAGATGCACTTGAAGTCAACGAGGATCGCCTTTGCAGTGCGTGGCTCACGGGACGTTTTGTGAACAGAAAAGGAAGTCACACGAAAGAGCGATGTCGATTGTGTCCTCGCATTCGAGACCTACGAGACCAAAGACGAATTCAGTCTTGTTGGAACCCACGGGCGCTGATAGGCTTCAGGAGTCGTGCTGAATAGAGATTGCCTCTGTGAATTCTTCTGGCGACGGATACGGTAGATCCTCCAAAGATACTTTACGAGCCTATTCAACGCAGATAGTATGACCCGCTCGCTGGATGATGTGATTGCGGCGATTCCCGAGAATGATGACCACCACCTGTATTCGTCGCTCGCCCCGTTGTACAAGTTCATCTACGACCGCCACTTCGACTACGAGGAGCAATTCTCTATCGTCGAGAACACCGTACCCGACGACACCACCTCGATTCTGGAAGTCGGTTGTGGAACCGGCCAGCTCCTTGCATTACTCGATGACGAATACGACCACGTCGTTGGCGTCGATCTGAACGAAGAGATGGTGGCGTTCGCCAGAGAGGCAGCGCCAGCCGCAGAGGTAATCGCTGCCGATATGAAGACCGTCGACCTTGGGACGGACTTCGATGCGATCGTGATGCTCGGCCGTGTTTTCCCTCACGCACGAACGGACGAAGAGGGGAGTGAACTCCTTCGAAACTGCTACGCTCATCTTCAGCCTGGCGGCGTCATCGTGTTCAACACCTTCGACGTCCGTGGCCTCAAAGACGGACACATGGCCGAGGAGACCTTTTCGTCCCCGGACTACAGCGTCACCCGCACTACAGAAGGATTCGTCACGGATTTCGAAGCAGGCCGCTGGGGATTTACCGCCGAGTACACGATTACCGACCAGGAAACTGGGGAGACAGCAGTCACGGATGAGACCATGCACCTGAGAGCTCACAGCCCCTCCGAACTGGAAGCCTACTTGGAATCCAGCGGATTCGAAGATATCTCGTTCATCCGCGAATCGGACTTCTCGTTGCGTGCCGTCGCGTCGAAATCCTCCGAATAGGCCCAAAGATTCGTCCGACAATTATCGGTATCGATGTGCTGAATACACCCTCTGAATTTCGCAACTCCACTGACAGCTGCTCGGGAGTTCAGTGATGCTCTACGAGGTACATAGCGCGTATCGGTCACTGAACGCGACGAGCAAGTTCGTAGGCGAGAGTCGCAGGGAACGTGATGACGAGACCAACGAAAACGATTTCATCAACTGTTGAGCCTGACCGAGTGAGCACTGTAAAACACAAATGCGCTCACAGTAAGAACGTCAACACCCGCTGCGACATACTCTGGATTCGTCCATCTGATCGGCTCTTCATTGGAGGACATGTGATAATAATCAGTTTACGGGGACTGTGACGGTCGTCAAGTCGTTACCGCTGCCCAGAGAAAGATCATCCCGAATAGTCCGAGGAAAACACCGAAATAGACGTCGACACCGGACGGAATCTGATCAATCAGAAACACAATCCCTCCGATGCTCAGAAAGAGAACTCCAAATAGCCCAAGAGCAATCGAGACAGCACGAGGGGACCCATAATGTTCATCCTCAATTGGTTGGGAAACTCCCGCTTCAAACGTTTCTCTCGTTCGTCGCTCGATGTCGGTAGGGAAAACCACTAATCGGGGAGTAAGGGTGGTTGCAGTACCAGAGACATACGAAAGCCACAGAATCGAAAGTGCACCGACACGCAGTCGTCGTACACGAGCGAGCGTATCAAGATCCACTGTTTGATTATAGTAGGTGAGTGTGTTTTCTTCTGTGTCGATTTCTCCATCACTCTGCACTGCGGATGCAACTGGAAGGAGGATAAAGATACCAACGCCAAAGACGACAAGAGGGCCAAGAGGCGATACTTGGATTGAACCAAATAGAAGCAGTGCCCCACAGAGCGACAAAATTGGGAGCATACGAAGGGGAACTCCGAATGGAATGAATTGGGTTGGAGATGGCCGCTGATCTGCGTCCCTGAGCATTGGCAGAAGATAGAGCAGCGAAACTGGTCCCCCAATTAATGCGAGCAAGAGGGCAAGGACAACAGCAGAGAAGTTGCCTTGCCAGATTTCAACGATAAGAAAGAACATACTGCCACAGACAGCAAGGAGGAACATACCTCCGAGCACGCTAATCGCAGTATATACACAGAATCGGAGTAGCCGAGAATTTTGGACGCGGATGGACCATGAAATCGTGGAGGGCATAATATGCTGTAGATACGTGGACAGATGTGAAAAAGCCATAGCGCGCCAACTATTCTTCCGGGATCCACCAGATAACCACCCGCGGAATCAATTTCCCTCGTTCTAACTCACCGCGTTCATGCAACTCCTCGAGCCGCTGATGCACTGGCCGCCGCTCCATCTTCTTCATTTTGTACTTTTTCAGTGAACTCTCCATTGTCCACACATTTATGTAGGTTCAATCCGTCCTGTTACTAACGGAATTCTATCTTGGTATAAAATGAATCGACGAATACTTCGATTTCTGGTCGTCGTCTTTGGACTTGTGATTCTCTGCTATTTTGTCGGCGGAAGCCAGGTCAGTCGCGAACTCGCAAGCGCTAATCCAGTGTTTATCGTCCTCGGCTTCTCCATCACCTTAGTCGCGCTTTTTTGCTGGAGTGAAGCTGTTCGCTGTCTTCTCGACCGTTCGGAAACCCCTATTGGGGGGTGGCGGTTTCGAGGTGCATACCTCGCAAGCTTCTTCGCCAAACAAATCATTCCGATCGGCCGCGCAAGCAGTCCGTTTCTGCTCGCCCACATCGTCTCGTCCGAAATGAGCACAGATCGGGACCAAACGCTGGGGGCGGCACTCGTAATAGAGGTATTGAACCTCACTGCATCGCTCAGTCTCGGTCTTATCGGATTGGGTTTCCTCGCCTTTCGAGGTCAGTCTGTTCTGGCATTTATCCCCATTCCCTCGCTCCACATCGCGATCCTCCTCACAGGTGGATTTCTGGCCGCCACGACCACGCTGTATCGATACAAGCACCTGCTTTTACGTCGGATAATGGTAGTGGGTATCCGGCTGCTCTCAGTGCTGCGTGCACTGAGTGGAAATCGGACACAGCGTCTCCACCTTCGTCTCCGTCCAGTAAAGGCCCGCACCCGATTCATTCGCGAATATCTTCACTTACGAGTGCGCTCGTATTCGACCGAAATCAACCTCGTGCTGGAGAACCGCCGGCAAATCGGACTCGCACTCGGATGGTCAGTCATCGGGTGGATCTGTTTCTGCCTTCCCCTCTATGCGAGTTTCCTTGCACTTGATAGGCATATCTCGATACTACTCCCGCTCTTTCTGATTCCTGCGAGTGGGGTTGCACGAGTCATTCCACTTCCAGGTGGTCTTGGTGGTGTTGAAGTTATGCTCGGTGGGATGATTATTGCGCTGACTAGCTTGGATGCGGGAACCGCTGGCGGGGTTGTTCTCTTGTATCGGTTACTCAGCTATTGGGGGATTCTGGTGCTTGGTGGGCTGTATTCAGTGTATTTCCTGGATATTGGTCAACTCGTTCAAATTCGACGAAAGCAAACGTCGTAACGAACGACACCGCTTAGCTGATTAACGTAGTGTAACCGATTCTTGTTACTTTCTACCCTATAATACGATGTGAGATTATGTCGACACACGGCTGCAACCGATGCCGCAATCAACGGTCTTGTTGGCTTAGTCCTCCTTTCGATTGGTAGTATCGTTGCATCGGCACTTGGGACCATATTTGATCCGGTGATCGCTGCGAGTCCAGCACTGATCGTCTGGATTGTTTGTGCGTTCTATGGGCTCAAACAGTTTGCCTATGGATTGTATACGCTCATCGAAGATGCAACGAGCTAACAGGGCACCTCATATTATAAACAAATTCACGTAGTAGCGGATCAACTTCGGCGTAAATTTGGCTTTTACACAATTTCACTCTCGAATAGGTAGCGGACAGCTAAGGTGGCAATTGATCCATAAGCCGCACTACGTTGCGGGGTGTACTGTGTTTCGATTGCCAAATTTCGTAGCTAACCAACCACCGATTGCGGCTCCGATGAAACCCAATACGGCTCCGATAGCTAAGATAGCCAGTACAACTAATGGGACGACGACCACCGTAAAGACGATTGCACCGGAACCAAGCCATTTGGTGGCGATGTCAGAGAGAGGACTGAACGCCATCACCAGTGCTGGAATAGCACCAAGAGCTCCAGCACCGATACCCGTACGATAGATCCTCAGTGCGTTGCGTTTCGCCAGATAGCCTGCAATCACTCCCCCAATAGTCGCCATTATGAGTGAATAGATCTCTGGTTCAAAGAACCAATTGTATCCGACGGTCAGTGGAATAGATATGAGTCCGCCAATGAGTGCGTATTTCCACTCTGACGACGTCTTGTTAGTTTGATTGAATCTCACCATACTAATTGACCCAAACTATATATGGAGGCAAGAGTACTTTATTCTCTCCGCAAATCGTCCCTGCTTGTCGCGCTCACTCTCGATTCACTCGTTAGAGAAGCAACTCACTTACACCGCTGAATTCAGTTGTTCCCCGCTGATTTGTGCGGATAGAGGTTGATCATCCCTCGGCTGTCGACCGTAACGTGATACGTGTCATAGTGAATTCCACTTGGCCGCCGACTCCACGCGGTGTGCCATCGTCTCGTGGACTAAATAGTGCATCAAGCGCTTCAGGATCAATAAAATCCGCAAGAAGTGGTAGCTCGGTGGGGTCTACGTCGTTGAGTGTTGCGACAGTTTTGATGAGCTCCTCGCTAGCGCTATCGGTACTGGGATCAAATTCCGTAGAATGGATGTCAGAGGTCACTAGTTCACCATTCTCGTTGTCCAGCGATGTGTCATCATTCATGGTGGGTACGGAAGCATAGTTCGTAGTAAACTGTATAAACAAGACACCGACAATATTCGGTGCTCAGTGGTACTAACTACTAGTATACGTTCAGATCCATTCTGTCGTGCAAAATCGGGGTATCTATGAGGGGTGAATAAACTAATGAATGAGACAGTGACGGCCTCGGTGGCTTCTCGTGCTGGTCCTGTATGCAAACGGGACAGAGGGATCTACCGAACAAACTCACGCTTTCTATCTTCTCAACGTCTAGTCAAAGAACGATAGCTGTTCTCAATCTGCAGAGCAGGGAATGGGAGCCAGGGAGACTCCCGGTGAGTGAACAGAGCGTATGGAATGAACGGTTGTGATAGCCGCTGCGTATGGCAACCAGGACTCGAACCTCTTGAAGCCGATCCTGACTGGTTGTGCCCTCCATGCAAGCGCGCGTGAATAATACAATTAGTATCGTGTAGCTGTTATATATTTCCGACTCACGTGATTATATCTGACTATGGATCTCTCCGGATCCGTGAAATCTGAACGGTTCGTGAGGTAGTTCCCCCGAGACCACTACCTCACTAACTGTGCCGGGCATATGATACAATTCCCCCCCATCAACGTTTTTCCCGGCACAATCTGATAGCCAATGGACGGCAATAGTTATTCTGCGAATATTCGAAGATAACTGCTTCTTGAACAGATATCCTTGTCTTGATCGGTCCTCGCACTATCTTCCAGGAAATAATCCAGCGATCACTCAGATGACTCGAACTCCTCGATTTTCTCGTGGTGATACCGGTAATTCAGCTATTGGGAATGCAGGTACTCGCCTTGGAGGTACAGTGCCGCTTCAAGCAGTTCACGAGAACACACAGCAAGCTGGTTCTGCTCGGGATAATTAGATGAAATCCGTTTCCTAACCGTGTGAATGGTTACTTCCAAAAATATCCGCTCATACAACGACTGGGCCCCGTAACCGTCTATGAAAAGCGGGTAGCGTGGATGATGCTATCCGCTGCTACGTCTGGGAAGCATCCATGGCGCTGTCTACTCCCCATATATGAATTATAATGTAGAACGAAAAAAGGTTTGTATTGACGCAAAATGCGTATTCTGCCCAAGAGTCGGACTGTCGTCACTGAAACGACTGATATACTCGAACCGGTCCGTCCTCCGCCTGCCATCGATGCGCCGACGGCCGCCCAGTTCCAAGCATATCAGCGACCCTCTGAGCGGTTCTGCTCGAAACTCGGACGCACGAATAACCCGGAGGATTTTGTCATCAGAGATCCGAATTGATAGTTTTCTCAACTATTCCGCCATGATTCTTTTGTAGTATTATACCGTCTGAGCGCTTGTATGGCTGATTTGATTGTCCAATCCGCAGTGAAAGAACAGCTCGAAGGACAGAATGTGGCGAGTGACTTCTACGATGCACTCGATGAGGAAGTCGCATCAATTCTCGAGGACGCTGCTCGCCGAGCCGAAGAAAACGATCGCAAAACCGTCCAAGCGCGCGATTTGTAGCGACTCATCGCCTCTTTTGGCGCCAATCCTGTTTGTGCTCGTTGCTACGCACAGAACTCACGCTATCTAGTGATGAACAACCCGTTCAATCGGCCATGAGGTCAAAGCTCCTGCACGTATATTAGCGGGAGTATGGCTGCCATTTACCCAATCCTCTCACATTCCGAACGACGGAATCACCCGATGAGCGAGGGTTGCCAAGCCAGGCCAACGGCGGTGGGCTTAAGACCCGCTCGTGTAGGCGTCCATGGGTTCGAATCCCATCCCTTGCATTCCCCTTCACACCACTGAAACGATATCTGTAGGAGACCAGTTCCAACCCGACAGACGTCTCTGCCATATCAACGGTGTCTTGAGTTGCTAGCCACATTTGTCGTCTAATGCAACAACATGTACAAGCTCCAGAAGACACAGACGATCTACAAACAAAACCGCCGACTGATGTGCTGGCCGAGCTACCACCAAGTGCAAAACTGGTTGCGAAAGTACTCGAATATAATGACGACACGCTCACGCAGGCTGAACTCACCGACAAAACCTTGCTCCCACCACGCACGGTTCGCTATGCGCTCACTCGACTCAAAGAACACGATCTCGTCGGCTCACGCTTCTCATTTGCCGATGCACGAAAACGCTGCTATTCTCTTGCCTTCGATTAATCACGTATAACAGACGTGAAAACCCGACAACCGCTAACTAAGATACCTATTGCACCTATTCTTCTGGAATCCACCAGATAACCACCCGCGGACTCAATTTCCCGCGTTCTAACTCACCTCGTTCATGCAACTCCTCGAGCCGCTGATGCACTGGCCGCCGTTCCATTGCATCCGTATCTACGACCTACCGAGAAGTCACTGCCGGAAACTCGGACTCACGAATCACTCGAAGAATATCGTCATCGCTTTCGAATATTCCCGTTTAATCTCTTGACGATACGTGAATCTGGCTTATGGAGGATTGCTCAATAAACATCTATTGGGGATGAACTCATTGGTTCCCTTGTGCACACAAACAGAAAACTGCTGTCAGTTCTTTTGATCTTCACAATCTCCTTCTCAGGATGTCTCGGCGCTCAAAGTGCATACCAAATATCAAACGTTGAAAACAAAAGAACAATCAACAATTGCACATCAATCAATAAACCTGGGCACTACGAACTGAGAAGTAATATCACAAACGGAGGTGGAACTGGTATTTCCAAATCTTGTATAAAAATCCGATCAGGAAATGTGGTTTTAGATGGTAACGGACATACAATAAGCGGGCGTGGAAATAGTCATACCACAGGAGTTCAAGTAATTACGTCGAAGGCTACTGGAGGTGTTAAAATCCAGAACTTATCTCTCACTGATTGGCATAACGGGGTTGAATTTCGGCAGGCAACGACAGCTATTGTACACAATGTCCAGGCCTCATCAAACGTTTTTGGGATCTCAGTTGAGAATGTCACTCGAGCACAGATCAAATGGAATACAATCCAAAATAACACCGTTGGAATAAGAGTTGATGATGGTATTGAACAGCTGGAAGTAGACGAGAATTCATATTCAAATAATGAAGTAGATTTATTGTAAAATCAGCCTTATTAGAATAGAGATTTAGCTTTGTGGATGCTTTATTGCGCTGATCCATTGCGGCCATTGTTTTCGTTCCACACCCGAAAAGGAATGATCGCCAGACATACCTTTGATGCTTCGTGCATCTTCCAGACTCCACACAGCACCATCTTCGTAAAAAAGGCCATTAAGAACACTCTTTCGACGCATTGGGATTGTATACGCTGGCTTGAGCATGAGTGACCAAAAGAAATTGCCAACGCTGTATTTTTGCAGAAGTGGCGCTATCGATGAATAGTCTGGATACCAATCTTCTACCGCTTGACTTGAACTATTCCATCCAAATGAGGCTACTTTTTGCCACTCTGTTAACCAGATTGGTTGCTCAACTTGTTCTGATATTTTACGATAATCTTGCAATAAATCTCTGAATATCTTCTTACTAGATGGATAATTGTAATGGAACTGTAGTATATCACTTCCCCAATCGAGATAGTCTACACTGTTAATTAGACTAGTCGCGCCTACGGTTAATGGAACAGCACCGCGATTCTGCAGAAGCGTTTGAAACATAGCCTTTGCAAATCTCTTCACGTCGTTGCGCCATCCAGGTTCATTCATCACTTCGATAGCGAGCAACCGGTCATCGTTACGATATCGGTCCATGAACCATCGAACAAATCCTCACGGTTTCGTCCACTGTTTCTTATTTTGAACGACCGTTAGTGAAGGTGATCGTACTGGCGTTGCAGTTTGAGGGTCACTATCTATTAAATTTTCATGGCTTGGCGTTGTACCGACGTTTTCGAACAGACTGAACAAAACGTCGATGTTTTTGTCGGCGGCAGTTGTGAGAAAATGGTTTATCGCTTTTCTATGAGCTCGTGGGTTTTCAAGCCAAAATTCATAATTCACCCAGGTTCGAATCGCATTCAAATTTAACTGTGCTGCATAACCGAGATCACGCTCGATTATTTTGGGCGAATAATTTTCCCACATCTGGTAGAAATTAAAATCCCGTGTTGGTAGATAGAGAGCACCTCTAATATCAACAGGTGCCACATTTTCCGTGTTAGTTTGTGTTCCCGGCGCACTGCAACCTGTAAGGAGACCAATTCCTGTTACACTACTCATTTTAACAAATCGCCGTCGAGTACCTCTCATCAGTTCTTACATATGGAGATATCGTCAACGGTTGTAAGGATGGGGAATTCATCCACTGAGTGAATTCTGGAAAATCTAGTCAATACAAAGCTAAAACAGGAAGTTATAGACCCGTATTCATGTTCTGACAGTATGTGCCACTCCCTGCAAATCGGTCTAGGAGCTCCTCTGTTTAGATAGGACTCATCAAAGGGTGAAGCGAGGAGATCGAGCCCATCATCCCGACTGTTTTTCCGAATGAGTTGGTGACCGGATACAAACTTCGCCATCACATTTTATCGTCACGGCACAGTTTGCATACGCGAACGAAATTGAGAGTTGTGAATCTTGAGAGGCCCGCATTGCATTCGAGGAGGTGATCAGCTTATCAAGTGCTTCCGGTTCGACTACTTCGTACAATAACGGAAGATCAGATAGCTCACGATGGGCTGCGAAGGCAACGGTATCGATGACAGCTGCGCTCGGTGCTGTATCCCCCCAGTTATAGAACGCCTGAATCTGCTCGGGTTCCTCTGTCTTCTCTTCCTGATCAATTGGCGAATCTTCACTCCCCATACTGTGTCCAACTACGACCGACTCGTATAAACAGAGTGTGGACGACTTAAGCGGATAGACAAACACTTGATCCGGAAATTTGCATAACGAACTATGCATTGTCTAAGATAGCATTCTCCGGCCCTCTGCAGCCCGTGATCCCTACTGCGACGACACAGAAACACGCACAGACCGAACAATTCGCCTTCGACGTCGAAGCCCCCGGACTCATCGACGTCACCAACGAGAGCCACGAGAACCCCGCTGACCACCAATACGTCGTCACGCTGGACGACATGACGGGCGACGCGATTGCGTGTACCTGCCCGCACTATGTCCACCGGACTGCTTTCTGCAAGCACATGGCCGCCGTCGAACACGCAACCGACGACGGCACACTCGACGCATTCCCCTCCGAGGACGACAACGATACCGAACCAGAAGACTGTGACTGCGACGGTTTCGGGGACTTCCCGTGTTGGCCATGCGTGCGAACGGGACGGACAGAACTGCCGAACTAACCACCGATCCAGCTGTTTTTACCCACATAACGTCAAGTGATATTATCAGAAGTAGTTAACCAGCTAACACTCACAGAGTGTGATCTTACAAACGACGGTCATAGACCGAGCTTCGGTGTGCGACGTGATGTACTTCAAGCATGTTATCAGCAGTTATCACGAGTAACAGCGCGCGATAGTCGCCGACACGGAGCTTTTTATAGTGCGTTCCTTCAAGTGGCTCTAACCAATCCGGTGGGGACCGAAACGGAGAATTAACGACTTCTTCGAGCTTACTCACGACACGCTCGGCTGTTTCAGCGTCGAGTGAACGAAGATCATCACGAGCGCGCTCAGTAAGCTGATAATCCCAGTCACTCCCGCTCGCCATTCAAGAACTCCTCACGAACATCATCGCTAGAAACGACCTCACCACGTCGAACTTGCTCTGTACTCTCGAGCAATGCTTCGAGCGTACTTTTAGAGAGCTCAGATTCGTATACCGAATCACGGATTGCTTGTCGGATAAACTCTGACCGACTGTTATAGCCGCGCTCACGCCAGACGTCGTCGATCGCCTCGAGCAGTTCCGGCGTGATTCGGATATTGATGTTTTCCGTTCCTGTATCTGCTTCGGCCATACATTTGTATTACTCACGTAGTTCAATAACTGTGTCGCTACTGTTAACGACCAAGCCAGATCGTGATATTGCCGAACAACTCGGCTGTATGTTCACTAATTCGGAGACAGTCTCGGTAACTTCCCATGCTAGCCGTGCGTGCGAACGGGACAAAAAGACCTGCCGAACTAACCACCGCTTCAGCCCTTTTTATCCATGGCACGCCAAGTGACGTTCTCGGAGATGGAGGAGTATTTCGAAATTAGTCCGATACCAATCTCAAAGTAGTATATTATCCTCAAGTACTGGGATATGAGAGCTAATTCGCCTCGAAAAATATTCTAATTATTCTATAATCGATAAGATATAAAAATTTCTGAATTTTGGCCAATGGAATCATGCTCTTTGGAACTCACCCTTCTGTATTAGTATCGATCATTACCGCCGACGATCGATTCAAAACGAATCAAACTCACATGATACGGGTACGAAACCTCATCATTGGTGGTGTCGTTGTGATGTTCATTCTCGCTGGGAGTGGATTTTTAGCAGTCACAAGTGGAGCAGTTCCGAAACCATCTGCTGGCGTTCAAGACTTTGGAGATTGGGGTAGCGTCACGAATCACCAGACTGAGGTCGTTACCACGTTCTGGACAACCAACCCATATCCCGTCGATTTTACAACTGGCAACGCACTGCACGTCCGCTATTCACTTTCTCTCAACGGAGTCACTGTGGCCAGAGGAGCTCGAGAAAAGGTTGACCTCCCACGCGGAAATACGACACAAACACAGACAACAGACATACAGAATGACCGACTAACCCACTGGTGGGTGAATTTTATCAAGGCAAATGAAACAGTCCATGCGACGGCTCACGGAAACATTCGCATCACCACGCCGGTCAAAGACTGGTCGTACCAAGCATCAAAAAGTCACACCCAGTTTGCACACCAAACGCCGATTCTCGATTCACTTTCACACGCCATCGAGCGAACCGAAGGGAAGTACATCCGTACTCGACGGGTTAACGCTGGCCCCACTCATCGAAATGTGATCGTTGGCGCAGAGGTGCAAGACGCAACAACAACGTGGGGGAGCGTGAATCAGAACCGGACGACCGTCTTAGTTCGGTTTCGAATTCACAACCCGAGCAAGACGGTTCCCATCGTCGTCGAACCAACTGGACTCAGAATGAAAGCTGACGTTAACAGTGTGACGATGTTTCACTCGGGAGGTGGTGTCGCTTCAGCGAATTCGACCAGACAGAAGCTTCTACTCCCAGGGGAAACCCGAGACGTTGTCATCCCAATCACAATGAACAATGACAAAGTCGATGACTGGTTCCGATCACACATCCGGAACGGCGAACGTTCCACCATTGCGGTGCATACACAACTCGTAATTGACCCACTCGGGGTCGGTAAGCCGATTCGTGTTCCTGATGGGGACGGCATCACCTATCGATGTGCCATGCAGACTGCCATCTTCGAGGATAATCAAACAGCCAGAACGACATGTGGATGAAACACTCGGGTGCAGGCATCGAGCCATTCATCCTGCTCGAACTGTAGAGCACAATTCAGTGTATCTTTTCAGTATCCAATTTCCAACAGATGGAGGACCTTGTCCAATCAAATTGAGGAGAGTTGCTGCCTATCGATCGTATCGCTTAATCTTGCTCGGGAATCGTAACTGACAATTCTCCATCAACAATTCGAAACCCACCGGCTTCCTCTCGCGCCGACACCTCTTGCTGTGGATATGGAATTTTGATTCCCTCACGATCATAGGCGAGTTTGACTGCGCGAACCACGGTAGTCACTGCTCGCCATTTCTTGCGGCTACTCGGTTTCTCGATCCAGAACCGAAGTTCAAGAAGGACTGAAGAATCCCCAAATTGCTTTAGAACAACGTCTGGACTCGGCACCGCCAAAATCTCGTCGATACCTTTCATTGCTTCTTTAGCAACAGCCATCGCATGACCGGGATCGGTTTCATAGTCTACCCCAACCTCAACCCCGAGTCGAAGTCGTCCTTTGCGCCCGATATTGATGATTGTACTACTACTGACAACGTCGTTTGGAAGCATGACGTATTTTCCTTCGAACGTCTCGATACGAGTCGTGAAAATCGTGATGTCAGTCACGATCCCTTCATGCTCATCGATTTGTACCCAGTCACCAATCTCAAACGGTCTGGAGAACATGAGCTGAAAGCCTGCAAGCAACGATCCAAGTGTCTCATTCGCTGCTAATCCAATCACGGCACCAAGCAATCCAGCACCCACAAATAGCCCTTGGAGGTTTACCTTCCAGACACTTAATATTGCGAAAAGACCAACGATATATACACTGATAATAGACAAGCGAGAAACGACTTTTGCCTGGTGGCGTGTGATCTCTTCGGTCTGTTGTAAGAGCCGGTCAACAACTCGATTGACCATTCCAGCGCTCACGTACGCTGCTGCACACACACCGAGTGTCAGCACGATCTGAAATCCGGTTCTTCTGACTGTACCGAGTGCTTTTACACTCTCTTTCGCTTGGTGTGTCTGTTCCCAGATGACGACGTAGAGACTACCACTGACTCCAATGAGAATCAGACTCGCGATGAGGAGGCCAACATTTACCAGGCGAAATGGATACTCACGCTTTGCAACCCGTGAGAGTCTCCAAAGTACCCACTCACAAAGGATGAACCCAATACCAACAATGAGTGAGAGGAAAAATTGGCCCTCGGAACCTGGAAATTGGTTGATGATCCACTGAAGAATCGATGCAAGAATCATCGATATTTCCTTCTAGTGGATTGGTGTTGGGAGGTACTAACAGGGCGGTATATCCAGGTCTGTGGGTGTGGTTGTTCTACGATGCGTGCCATGCGTCACATTGGAAGACAGTGGCGTCACAAGAGTGTACCGAAATAATATTCCATCTAAAATTAGAATATCATCAAGCCATCGATGAGCAGGTGATTGCTCGAGACCGAGCGTATCTGCGACCCACCGAGCGGTCACTGCTGGGAACTCGAACTCACGAATCACGCGAAGAATATCGTCATCACTCATTTGCTCTGCATATCCTCCGCAAGTATCGTGTACTTTATTGCTGATAATCTATGGATCAACAGAAAGTTCATGGCAAGACGACACTTAATAGCAGTTATGACCGTGCCGCCGGCAGTGTATCTCGAATATTATCTCATGGTCGCTCTGTTCGCGGTTGTGTGGGTGTCCCTCGGTTATTGGATATACGCTAATGCCACTGCTCGTGGTAGTTCATCGGCACTGTCCTGGGCCTTCGGCACGATGGTTTTCATTCCGACTGGCGTGTACTATCTCCAGTTCTATCGACGCTCGCACGAACGAGACACCCCACAAACGCGTCGTGAGCGGGTCGCTGGGGTCCTCGCAGTCAGCGGTATTGTGACAACAGTAGCGAGCACAATGCTCACTCCACCAGATCCGCTCACCCAACTCAAGTTCATGCCGGCCGCCTTCGCTGTGACTGTGCTGATACTGTTTCTCTTCGAGCGCCGAATCGGAGCAAGCGGATCGTAATCGGTCACTGCGGGTTTCATCAAGGTCAGAACAACTGTTATTCCGGTCGAATCCAGATCACCCGACGCGCCTCGGGCTTCTTCTTGCGAATCTCGTTGACCTCGTGCAGTCGAGTAAGAACGTTATACGCCGACCGTCGTGACCACCCAAGTTCGTCCGCGATCTCACTCGTCATGTAGGGTTCAAGCGGCTGCATGACTTCTAAGACGGCCTCCTCTGTGTGTTCTTGGACATATTCCCCGCTCTCATTACGCGGCCTCTCATCGTCCTCAGTCATACCTACTCTTTCATTTCCGCACGATATAAGCTTATTCCTTGTAAGGAATCGGTGGTTTTATCACCTATGCCGTACAAGGAATAAGTAGGAAGAACGGTGCCCTCGGGCGTGTGTAGAAACGCGCCGGGTGCTCTAACACCCGGCACCGGTCTTCCAATGGAATCTCGAAAGACCACGTCAACGAAATCGGCCGCAGAACTTGAAACTGACGAGACGGCACAGAAACGCGCACAGTGGGAACAATTTTCCTTCGACGTCGATGCCCCCGGAATGGTCAAAGTCACCAACGAGAGCCACGAGAACCCCGCAAACCACCAATACGTGGTCTCCATCGACGACGTGACCGAGGAACTGATGGCCTGCACGTGTCCGCATCACGTCCACCACAACGCCTTCTGCAAACACATGGCCGCCGTCGAAACCGCAACCGACGACGGGACGCTTGACGCCTTCCCCTCGGAGGATGACGACGATGCCGAACCTGATGACTGCGATTGTGAGGCTCTCGGGGACTTCCCGTGCTGGCCGTGCGTGCGAACGGGACGGAAGGAACTGCCGAACTAACTACCGATTCAGTCCTTTTCCATGGCACGCCAATCAACAGGCCTGGCATAGGAGTGTCCACGCCTCCGGAAGCGTGGATAAATATCGAAGCAATTCATTCACACCGGAAAATCCACGTTCTGTGGGCGATCTTTCGGCGTATCTCACTCTTTCACCGAAAAGACCGCGAGAAAGGATGTTCCACACTACCCACACATCCCTATCTGTCTCAAACGCGAAATGGTATCTACCTACTATTCTTTCGTGTCGGCCGAAGCCGGTTCATCGACATCAACCGCGACGGGTTGGCGGACGAGGTTCCCCCACTCGGTCCACGACCCGTCGTAGTTCGTGACATCCCAACCGAGCAGTTCGTGGAGAGCAAACCATGTAATCGAGGACCGCTCACCGATACGGCAGTACGAGATCACCTCGGTGTCACCCTGAATGTCCCGTTCGGCATACACCGAGCGCAAATCGTCACTATTCTTGAATCGTCCCTCATCGTCGAGATTCTCTTTCCACGTGATGTTCGTCGCACCGGGGATATGTCCCGCCCGGCGGGCTGTTTCTTTGCTCCCTTCGGGAGCGATCTTTTCACCACGATACTCGGCCTCTGAACGCACGTCGATCAATGGTATCTCGGGGTCATCACCGATCTCCGCGCGACCCTCGGGAGAGGACTCACCGTCGATCGCAGCGACCTCTTCAACGTGGTCACGGTATGCTCGGAGTTCCTCATTGGGGCCTGCCGACTCGTACTCTCGTGTGGTGAAGTCGGGCTCTTCGTCAGTCGTCGGATACTCGTTGTCGAACCAGTAGGGACGCCCACCGTCAAGGAGCCGGACATCGTCATGGCCGTAGTACTTGAACTGCCAGTAGGTGTAGGCGGCCCACTGGTTAGCCTCGTCGCCGTAGATGACGACTGTCGTATCTTCCGTGATCCCTGCATTCTGCATTATCTCCTCGAACTCCGCTCGTTTTAGAATATCGCGTTCGATGGAATCTTGGAGATGAGATCCCCAGCGGAAGCCGACAGCACCCGGAATGTGTCCCTGGGCGTAGGACTCCTCGTACTTGATATCGGCTTCGACAAGTCGGCAGTCGGGATCGTCCGACTGAAACGCGTCAAGGTGTTCGTGAAGCCAGTCCGGAGATACGAGGGCATCGGTGCCACTCTCGTACTTCTCGTCGATCTCGGAGTCGGAGAGTTCGGCATCGCTCATGGGAGTAATGTTTAATTCACTAATGGTGTAACGATTGGGGCTGCATATGTCGGGTTCCAGAGATGGCGAATTGTCCATACCATCAGACGAACCGTTTTAGTTGAGCAGCTGTAGCGACACCGCAAGACATTGAGTGACTACGAACTTGCCCACCTGTGAATAACTGTGGTGGAGATAGCTCACCTAACTAGATCGACTACGTCTAACTCGTACTCACCGCCGATAGTGTCTTTTGCATTCTCTTGGATGGAAATCCCGGTCCGGGAGATTGACTCCTGAGGCATGACAGCGGGATCATGCTCCAGTGTGGACCGGGTTGAGAGATGCTGCGGATTGGATGATAGTCGGGTAGCCGCTGTGACCTGAACTGCGTTCACAGCGATCCTGTCGAGAGATTGTGCCTCTGACTTCGCTTCGACAGGGGTGGTGGCCGAGTTTCCTCGAGCCAATTCGACCAATGAACGCACCGGAAAAAGACATTCTGACCAGTCTATCAAAACCAAACTCCAACCGTGATTCTCGACGGTGTCAATCGATAAAAATCTCTCTTCCATCTGACGTGATCACTTAAACTCCGCCGCCATTCCACTCGTCATAGAGAATGTCAGTACCGAAAACCCGTGAGGATTATTGGATGCACATGAACGCTTCTCACGGGTGTCGGGAAAGAGCTAACCACTTCAACCACACCCATAGAGTGATTGACCCGACAAACGGTTCTATTCCTTCCGCTTGAATCAGTTTTTTGGCTGTATCCATGTGTAATTAAAATAAGGTTTATTTGCATATATCATACTTGTTCACTCGGTATCGATGTTCGGTCGCGACATTCTCGACCGTATTTGCGACCTACCGAGCGGTCACCGCTGGGAACTCGGGCTTACAAATCACCCGAGAGATTTCTTCACCAATGATCCGAATCAGTCGTTTTTCTCAGCTCTTCTGCCACTGGTCTTTTGCAGTATTATACCGTCTGAGCGCTTGTATGGCTGATTTGATTGTCCAATCCGCAGTGAAAGAACAGCTCGAAGGACAGAATGTGGCGAGTGACTTCTACGATGCACTCGATGAGGAAGTCGCATCAATTCTCGAGGACGCTGCTCGCCGAGCCGAAGAAAACGATCGCAAAACCGTCCAAGCGCGCGATTTGTAGCATTCGCGTTGCATCGTTCAACAGCATCTGTCTGACGTACGGACTCTTTATGTCGTTGCTTGGCGTGGATTTGTGAAGGAACTAATCCAGAGACTACTGTGACCGACATAGCGACATTTGAGGTGAGAGGTTAGGATGTGGGAACCAGTGAAATGCCACCACACTACTCCCACACCAGTCGGACGGTACACGCCAACCACCCGACACCTTAGTTACGGTGGGCCTTTATTTAATCACACTGGATCAGGCAGAATATATATTCTGACCTCGTTATCAAAACGTGAGGAGTCAGGTGGGTGTGCCGTCATGAGCTACTCACGTTTGTCGGGGCAGGAAGCTAATGGAAATCACATGGCTGATCCCCCGACAAACGATAATAGTGGATTGATTTAATTTATTTTTTGGCCGAAAATATGTGATTGAGAATGATTGTCAGTACGTATGTCATCGTCCCAATCCACTGTATGCTGTAAAACAACAACGCATCTACCACGGTTGCATGAAGGGGAACACCCACTTCCCTTTCACGAACTAGACTGCCTACGTAGAGGCATCACTGTAGTTCCCTTCTCGCCGTTGTGAGGCACGTCAGAGAATTTTGTTTGGGTGAGCAATGGGGCCTGCACCTGCCCACACCACGTCCACCGCAACGCATTCTGCAAACACATGGCCGCCGTCAAAACCGCGACGGACGACGGTACATTTGAGATGTTCTCATCGAAGGACAATGACGACGAGCGTGTCAGTGGCCCGTACACTGGCTACGACACGTACGGATATGTCGATCACACCTACTGGCAGTGTGAAAACTGTGGCGTGGAAGCCACCCGGAAGAGTGCATTCACCGACTGCTGCTAACCTCGTCCCACTTCTTCTATTTATCGCACGCCAACTGACGCTGACCGATGGTACCCAGCGAATGCTCACTGAGTGTACGGCTGGTTCGACCGAATGCGGGGACAAAACACCGACGACTGAGTGCACCCTGCTTGACCGTGCCCAACAGCATGCGGCGGACGTCGCCGCTGCGCATTTCCCCAATTTGCCAATTGAGGCGATTGCGTGGGAGGTGTAACACGGCTGGGAGCCATTCAGTTCGACCGTGCGTCATGAACTGATCCACGTATGGCAGTATCACGAGTTCGAAGAGGCTGACCACGGGCGAACGTTCGAGCGGTGGACAGACATGCTCGACACAACCCCCGATACTGTGAACGGTTCAAATCGCCGAACTGGTGGGTGATTTGCGAGGAATGCGGTGGATAACTCCCGCGTTTCCAGCGCTCGAAGGTCGTCAAACACCCCGAGCAGTACAGCTGTGGCGACTGCGGTGGGTCGCTCCGCGTCGAGGAGGCCACCGAATGACGCAGAAGTACCGCTGTCCACACTGTCTGCGGCTTATTGGGACGATGACGATGGCATGTCCGTCGCGGGTCTATGTGAGTTCGTGCGGACACCGGCTGGCTGCTCCTGATGCAGTGCTTGAGATGGGCGATCTGCACCCACCTCGCCCTGAGTGTGGGTGACGGACTTCCTCGCTGACTCTCACTAACTCCCGCGAACGCTTTTGGCCTTCCCTTATCCACTTATTCGTTCGTTGTTAGACGGTACAGGTGCTAACAGAGATTAGTATAATATACTATCTTTAGTTTATCCACTTCCGATCTGGCTAGCGATGAATCCACCAAACAATTTGATTTAGATCGGCGACAACGAGCGTGGAAATTGATGGCAGTAATCGCCACCAAGCTAGAAGTGCCATCCGGTAGTCCGCTCGATGCGATTGATATTGTTCCCACCGACGAGGACAAACAAGAAGATTGAACCTGATTTCCTGCCGGTTAAATCCATAAGCGGAAGTAACGAACCCCCGGCACCCCCGAATTAATCCATGTTCAACTGGTGGGGTGATTTCGCGCTTTGCGAGTTTGCCCGGATATCGATGGAATCTCTGGCAAACAAGCGGACTCGTCGATCTCTCCCAATATCGTCACCTCCATGGTTTCAGAGAAGCCGCTACCGATCTATTCCTGCGTCCAGGTTTCTCAGAAACCACCTGGCTATTGTCTGAGACGAACACCGTTAACTAGTGCATCTCTAGATCTAGCAGCGGCGGTCGAAATGAGACGTCGTCGACCGACGCGTGATCGGGGGTTCCAGTTCGTTCGCGAACGTCGTATAGGACATCGGTATCAGTCATGGACAGTCACTTATCAGGGTGCTTGCTCGGGGAAACAGTCTGGACACAGTCGGAGATCCGTCTCGCTTGGGGCGACGTCTTTTTCTTCTGCGGCCCGAATTGTGCCCTTACTCAGATCGCAGTCAGGATCGGGCGCGTGTGCTGTCTCAGCGAGTGCGAGAATCGTCATGAGAGAGGGATGGTACTGCGATTGGAAAGGTGTTCGGGGCGTTAGGCGTCGCCACGGCTCACGTTTCAGCTGATAATCATCGATGCGCTTTGTGTGGCCTATTTTTAGTCATTTGTACGGTGAAACATTGAAGAATAAGACTACTGTCTCCTTCGCTCATCGGCTTGTAATACGAGAGTCAGAACAGCCAACGTGGTCGACGTCATCAGCTGATTCGATATGGAATGTGGTCGCGTTTGAGTTTAGAACAATGTGGTGTTCTTTCGTTTGACCTTCCTCAATCAGCTGGTCTCGGAGTGGTTTCGGATACCAGATATCCACCTGTTCAATACGGGACCGAAATTAGCTACTATTGGCTAAATCATAAGCAGAAGTACAACCACCCGGACTTTTGAGGCAATCTATGCGCAAATGCTACTCACCGGATCCATCAAAAAAGAAGGCGACCGATTAGAGTCCTGTTCACAGTCTACACTGACTCTTCACCACTCAAATCCCGGAGATGGAGCCCAAACGTTTCCCAACATCCAACGATAAATCCGAATTCTTGACCCAGTGATTTCTTCATCTGACGACTCGCCAGAAACAGAGTCGAAATTTACTCCCGAACTTTCTCAATTACAATCGTGTTGTCAGAAGAATGGTTGCTTCTTTTTGGACTATCTAATTAAACTCTTCCTTGACAATAATTTGGTTGTTCAACCATCAGTGTGATTTATGAAGGTACAGATATGCATAGAATATCCAAGACTACTCCGGCTGGTTGATTGGCCGTCCACTCACAACAGATGTTAGGCGTCAATCTACAACTTGAGCGTATGAAGCCTCTTTTTGATCATGTCTCAAATGGCACTGTCTAGTTTAGCTCCTCCTCGACGGGTGTTCGATTGTCGATCGATTGGTGCGGTCTCTGGCGGTTATAATAATGCACAAATTGTTCAAGCCACTGCTGGACGCTCGGCCGACTGCCCACCCACGACGTATGAAAGCGGTCGATCCGCTGTTTGAGCGTGTGAAACCACTTCTCGATCAGGTTTCGCTCGGTGTAGTTGAGCTGACCGCTCAATCCAATTCGAAAGAGGGCAGTCCGATAGCCGTAGCCATCAACGAGAAACACCGTGTTCGAGAGATCGTGTTTCTCGGCTAATCCAGACAGAAACGCAGCCGCTTGATCTGTGCCATGTCGATCAAACACGTCGATATCGAGCAGCAGCTTTGTTTCGGTGTCTATTGCAGCGTACACCCAAGACCACTCGCCGTTAATTTTGACAGCGGTTTCGTCCACCGCGACCCGCGTCGGCGTCGCCGACGGCGGGTCGGAGACGCTGTCAGCCAGCCGATGTACCCATTGAAAAATCGCTTGATGTGACCGTTCTACGTCGAAAAGTGCTAGAATTGCTTTTGTCTCCCTAAGCGAACAACCAGTCGCGTGGAGGCGGACGGCGAACGCCCTAACGGGCGTCGCCGTCCGCTCATTCTCCCAAGTTTCTTCTAAATCCGCGTCTAAGTCTTCATTGAGCAGGTTTGCGAGCATCTCTAGGCAAGTTACTCAACAACCTGCTCATTCCTCAAGTTGGCTCAACTAGACAGTGCCTATTATCGATTTACATCAAGAGCCCGGGACTTGTTTTTACCCCTTTAATTATGCAAGTGGTTGGGTGAAAGCGGACGACGATCAGAGTATTCACCGTCCGCACATGCTCTCAACATTCAAGCCTCGTGTCTTAATCGTTTTAATGTGCGATGGTTGGTTGAATTTGACCAGTGAATCTATGGATTGACAGCTTCTCAAACTGGTTTTTCTAGAGAGTGTCCATCAGGAGATTCGTGGTTTAAGGTAATACTGCCTGAATATGTATTACAATACTACGAATGTAATATCACTCCGCGGTTTCGAGTAGTCGAATTTCACTAAAATTTTGGCCAATAGAGTAATGAGAATACGCTATATGGTCTCATATCTTTTCATCTTGACGATATACGAAAAATAGGAAGTGTTGAGATATCTCACCAATTCATCGCCATCGAAGCATCCGATCTGGAACTTGGATCAGTGGTGGAATTCAGACGAAATAGATCAAAATTATTTTCACGCCAGGAAATGGCATTACAGTACTACTATTGTCATGGTGGGTGTTTAGTCGACATAGGGCCACATAGAGCGCAACAATTAATCGACGGACAGTTGGCTGCTATCGATGTTCCAAACTGCAGCCCAAAAGAAACTGAACTCGATTCAGTATTACTGATTATTGTTTAGTATTTATAAATCTACACCAACTTAAACACACTTCTTCGGCAATAATACTGTACCACCTAGTTGCTATTGGCACTAATCCAATATTGATGTATGTTGGTTCAGAATAAACGGATACACCACCTCAAAGAGTGGTTGTGATGTCACTAATGCAGGAACAGTTAGGTGTAGGTGATATTGAGTTCGATAATGTTAGCGACGCTTTGAAGCATATCAGGCAGCTCTTCGTGGAAGCGTTTGTTCTGAAACCTGCTTGTCGGTCCTGAAACGCTGATTGCGCCTTCGACCTCGTTAGAGTTGTTGATGATTGGAACCGCAACACAGCGAAGGCCTTTCACACGTGCTTCATCATCCAGTGCGTAACCCGCCTCACGAACCTGATCGAGCTCATCGAACAACTTTTCACGGTCAGTTATTGTATTTTCAGTTGCCGCTGGCATTCCGTGCTGATCAAGAATCTCCACGACGCGATCTTTCGATAGATTTGCTAGTATCGCTTTCCCGAGACCAGTGTTATGAAGGTACACTTCCTGGCCAATGTACGAATCCGTCATGACTGCGTCCTCGCCGTGAGCACGGTGCAGGTAGAACCCTTTACCATTTTCTTCGACGAGCAGATTCGCCAATTCGTTCGATTCATCGGCTAACGCAGTTACTTCGTCTTTCGCGATATTGTAGAGGCGCTGTCTATGCTGTGCGTGACCTCCCAAATCGAGCAACTTAAGACCAATTCGATAGTCGTTTCCCTCTTTGATCACGTAGCCCCCTTCTTCGAGAGTACTGAGGTAGTTATGAAGGCTGCTTTTCGAGAGTTCAAACTCTTTGGTCAGTTCGGTTACCGTGGACTTGTTCTTCGATTTCAGCACATCTAAAATCTGGAAGGTGGTTTGTGCCGTTTTCACCCGGTTCGGTGATTGAGTATCTACCATCATATGTGACTAACGTTCAGTAGACATAAATATGTGTGTAAGCAAACCGAATACAGGAACAGTATCTCTGATAATAGGCTCACTAATGGATTTCGTATTGATCAATGAAGGAGAGGCCAATCATGCGTCCGAAACTGGCCGAATACGGGTCGATGTCAGTCGGCAGTGTGACGGAAAGTCCACGATAAGCTTATTAGACTTGCATAGGAACGAACTGTAGATGCCACGAAGACCAGCCGCGCTACGGGCGAGAATTTCAGATCACGAAATACCCGATGAATACGCACAACCTCCGGACATCAAGCGTGCGGAACTTGAACGCGCACTGTCGGTTGCAATTGATCAGATCGATCGCAATCTCGATGAATATTACGACCGTTTCCCTGGACCATCTAGCGAGGACTTCATTTATTCATCGACGGACAACACCAATGGGTGGACGACATCGTTTTGGACCGGCCTGTGCTGGCTCGCTTACGAAGTAACGGGGGACTCCCGATACCGGAGAGCCGCCGAAGCACAGCTCGAAACTTTCGAGCGGCGACTGAAATCGGGGGACGTCAAAACACACGATCTTGGATTTCTCTATACATTGTCCGCGATAGCCGGTCACCGACTAACGGGAACTGATCGATATCGGTCCGCCGCTATTACCGCAGCCGACTACTTGATCGATCGTTTCTGGGAACCACCAGGTCTCATTCAAGCCTGGGGCGACCACGAAGAAGCCGAGGACTCCTGGGAAAAAGGCCGGATGATCGTCGATTCGATGATGAACCTTCCCCTGCTGTTTTGGGCGAGTGAAACGACTGGAGACCCGACGTACGCTTCGATAGGAGAGACGCACGCGAGGACGAACGGACAGCACATCATCCGTCCGGACGGATCCACATTTCATACGTTCAAATGCGATGTCGTCACCGGAAAGCCAATCGGTGGAGAAACAGCACAGGGATATAAAGCGAGCTCCTGTTGGTCACGGGGACAAACGTGGGCAATCTACGGGTACGCTCTCGCGGGCGACTACACCGATGAGGGCGAGTACGTCGAAATCGCTGCCAAACTAGCGAATTACTATCTCTCAAAGGTCGAAGACGACCACGTCCCCCGTTGGGATTTCGATGCACCTCCTGACCAAGACATTCGCGACAGCTCAGCCGCTGCGATTGCTGCTTGCGGCCTCCACGAACTCACGTGTCAACTCCCATTTGCTGATGACCGAACTCGCTGCTACCAGAATGCGGCGCTAAAGACGCTGGGGAGCCTCGCAACAAACTACTCAACCGAAGACACTGAATCGAACGGATTACTCACGGATGGCGCATACGACCCTTCCGACGGCGATTATGACGAGTGTTGCATCTGGGGTGACTACTTCTACGTAGAGGGACTCGTTCGGGCAACCCAACATTGGACTCGCTACTGGTGATAAAGACGATAAAATCGCAGTCATAGGGTAACGAGGAGGCCCAACGAAATGGAATCGAACGTTTTAGACGACGCGAAAAAGACACGGGGCGGTATGTTTATACGACCAATCGATAAAGGTGAAACGTGAATCCGCTGAAAGAGAATCCACTTCGAACCCGAAACGACTTCGAACGGGCAGTAGAACAACTGTACGAACCACTCGTCCCTCATTTCAGCGAAGGAAAAGCGAGAGTTAGACCGACGGCTACCGGCGCTCGTTTTCCTCCTGTATCGGCCGAGTTGGAGGGGTTTGCCAGACCGCTGTGGGGAATCGTTCCGCTGAGTGTCCACGGGGAGTTCGATCACTGGTCTATTCTCCGAACTGGGTTGATCAATGGAACGGATCCTACCCACGAGGAGTACTGGGGGAAAGCAGATGACTACTCGCAGAAGCACGTCGAGATGGCTGCGATCGGAGTCGGACTCGCACTCGCGCCGGAGAACGTTTGGGAGCCATTGTCCCAAAACGAGCGAGAACGGTTAGTCACTTGGTTGAACCAGATAAATGATGTCGAGCTCTACGACTGCAACTGGCTCTTCTTCCGAGTGATGGTGAACCTGGGACTTCGTTCGGTTGGTGCACGACACGATTGGGAGTTCACTCAGCAATCCCTCGATCGTCTCGATTCGTTTTACCTCTCCGATGGTTGGTACACAGATGGGCCGAAAGACGACCAAAGTCCAATCGACTACTACCTTCCGTGGGCAATGCACTTCTACGGGTTGATCTACGCCGAGTTAATGGGTGACCAGGACCCGGAGAGAGCCGAAACATTCCGCACCCGAGCCGAGAAGTTCGCCACTCATCATATCCACTGGTTCGATAAGAGCGGTCGCGCGATCCCCTTCGGTCGAAGTCTGACATACCGATTCGCGCAAGCATCGTTCTGGGGAGGACTCGCCTTCGCCGGGGTAAACCCGCTTCCGTGGGGAGTCATCCGAGGTATCTGGGCACGTAATATCAGGTGGTGGCTCAATCAACCAATCTTCACAGACGGCGGACTCCTGTCTGTCGGGTATCGATACCCCACTCTAAAAGTATCGGAGACATATAACTCCTCGAACTCCCCGTATTGGGGGATGAAAGCCTTCTTCCCACTCGCACTCGACTCTAACCACCCGTTCTGGAAATCCTCGGAGAAGCCACTCCCGGAACTTCCGGACGAAGTCGTTCAACGGGAGGCCGGGAAGGTCATCCTCCGCGACGACGACCACTTGTTTGCGCTTTCGTCCGCTCAGGACAGTGTTCACGGACGAGAAAAATACACGAAATTCGCGTACTCGACTGAGTTTGCGTTCTCGGTTGCCGGGCGGTCGCCCGGCAAAGGGAAGGCAGGCCACGACAGTGCCCTCGCGCTAAGTCTCGATGGGGACCAGTACAAGATTCCGGCTACAGCGACCAGTATGGGCAGTAGTGGGACCACATTACGATCACGGTGGGTGCCGTGGAGTGGAGTCACTGTCGACACGTGGCTTGCTCCAGCACTCCCTTGGCATGTACGTGTGCATAGATTGCGGACCGACCGACCGGTTTACAGTGAAGAGGGTGGGTTCGCGCTCAATCAATTGGGGGACGACGATTCGGCGTTCGATCACGACATTCGGGACGCAACCGCACTCGCCAGGTACCCCAACGGTTTGAGCGGCATCATCGATTTGATCGATGATCGTACCCCGGTCGTCGTCGACGAAGAACCGAACACAAATCTGAATCATCCACGAACCGTCGTTCCCACGTTGCGGGGTTCCCACCAACCTGGAGAACACTGGTTCGCGTCGGGAGTGATGGCGTCCCCCGACGGCGAAAAAGCCTGGAACGAGAGATTCGAGGCGACGACTGACGAAGATGGTGTCGTGATCCGGAACTCGGACGGTAAGACGATTGTCCACTGCCCATCGAGTCAGCTTTGAGAGCCCTGTAGAGGATTTCGGACACCCTGCTTTGGACAGATTTTGAGCGGATGTATAACTTTTTAACTCCAAGATGCTGACTCGATACCGTGATACAAAACAGGGAAACCCTCACCGAGAGCAAAGCTCACGAACAGGTACTCGACTGTATCGAGGCGGCTATCGAATCGGCCGCGCCAGAAGTTGCGACACAATCCACCGTCTCGATGAGTGGCGAAGAACTCACGATTGGGGAACGTGTCTATAACCTCAAAAAGTTCGAAAATATTCTTATTGTCGGTGGAGGGAAGGCAAGTGGAGGGGTCATCGTCGCCCTCGAGTCGATTCTCGGAGAATGAATCTCGGGGGGGATGATTGTTACACAGACAGGCACAGAAACAAAGTCGGTTGACTGTCTGATTGGAGATCATCCATTTCCATCCCAACGAAACGTTGAAGCCACGGAGGAGATACTCGAACTTCTCGATTCGGTCGGTTCGGAGACGCTCGTACTGGTCGTAGTGACCGGTGGTAGCAGTGCATTGCTTTCGTCGCCAGCTAGGGATCTGTCGATAGACGATCTCCATACCACAACAGAGGCATTACTAAAGAGGGGAGTCCCAATTCAAGAGATCAACACCGTTCGGAAACACCTCTCACGCGTTAAAGGTGGACAGTTGATGCAGAGAGCAGCTCCAGCGACAGTCGTGACACTGATTGTATCCGATGTAACCGGAAACGACCTTTCGACGATCGGAAGCGGACCAACCGTACCGGATGAGACGACGTTTAGCGATGCGCTGGCAGTGTTCGATCGATACGAAATCAATCCGCCGCAATCCGTATCCGATCACCTCAAATCGGGAGAGATGGGGCGTATTCTCGAGACCCCATTTGAGAACAATGCCGTCTTCGATCACTCCGTGGAACATTTGATTTCGGACAATCTAACTGCTTTAGAAGCCGCTCAACGAGTCGCGAGGGAACAAGGTTATGAAGCGATCGTACTGTCGTCACGGCTCGGAGGAGAAGCATGTGAGACCGCCGACACAATCCTTTCAGTAGCAGACGAGTGCCTAGCTTCAGGAAACCCAGTTGAACCACCCGTAGCGATACTTGTCGGTGGAGAATGGACTGTCACGGTTTCGGCCGACCCGGGAACGGGGGGGCCGAATCAAGAGCTGGTTCTCTCAGCGGCTCAGGAGATAGAGCAAAATACTGTCATCGCTTCGGTGGATACCGACGGCAAAGATGGTGCTTCCGAGGTTGCAGGAGCTATCGTGGACGCGGAAACGGTGATAGACGTGACCCGCGCGGCGGAGTCCCTCTCCAAAAACGATGCGGGTTCGTACCTCTCGGAAGTCGGTGCCACGATTCAAACGGGACCGACGGGGACGAACGTGAACGATATAGTTGTCGTCCTGATCGGAAGTCGTCGATAGGACGGGTCAGCAGTCCAAGCTATTCAGCGACCACTGGATTTCGAAGGGTACCGATCTTCTCGATTTCAGCCTCGACTGTTTGTCCCGGCTCCAGGACTTCGACGGGGTCACGGAAGATTCCAACACCGCCGGGTGTCCCTGTCGCGACGACATCCCCCTGACGGAGAGTCATGGATTGACTGATGTAGGAAACGAGTTCTCCGACATCAAAAATGAATTCCTCGGTGTTTGAGGACTGCTTCGTCTCGCCGTCGACTCTCAGTTCGACGTCGACGGCGTTCGGATCGAAGTCCTCATCCGCGATGAGTACCGGTCCCATGGGGGCGAACGTATCGTAGCTTTTCCCGCGGAAGAACTGACCATCCGACTGTTGTGCCGTTCGCCCGCTCACGTCGTTAACGATAGTGTATCCCGCGATACGGTCGTAGACATCCGATTCACTACCGTCCGTGATATCCCGACCGATGACGACGCCTAACTCGACTTCGTAATCTACCTGCTCGGTACCATTGGGGTCCGGATGGACGATTGGATCCCCCGGGTTGGTGACTGCAGTCGGAGCCTTCCCGAATAGCATCGGAGAGTCAGGAATGGTTTCGTCTTGTTCCTCTGCGTGATCTCGATAGTTCATCCCACAGCAAACGATCTTTCCGGGTTGAGGAACTGGTGCTAGAAGCGAAACCTCGGAACGCGCAGTTTGTGGAAGCGCCTCGCTTGTGACGAGAGTGCGTATTCGCGAGCGATATCTCTTATCGGAAACGTCTGCCAGATCCGGTTCTCCTTGTGGAAGTCCGGAGAGCGAATGAATTGTTCCTTTGCGTTCTACTCCCCACGTGGGAGTCGACCCATCAGTATAGCGAACAAATCGCATTGAAGCAGAATCGAGTACCCCTTCGGTTAAAAGTGAGCATACCGACAAAAACTGCCGTATTGGTGCGTCGACAACCGCGGCTAAGGAGTAGGTTTATCAGCTGCCAAGTGATTGACCGGGTATGGATTCTATGGAGACTGCCGACGAACTATCAGTACCCGAGAAAACGATTATAGAAGCGTGTGGAGACCCACCGCTCCCGGAAATGGGAGTCATCGAGCAGGTCTGGAATACGCAGCCCATCCCAACCGAATCGATCGAGTCGCGTGCGGCTGAAGCGGTCCGTTCCCTCCCACTACACGACGTCCCCAACGGAGGTGAAGTCGCAATCGGGGTTGGAAGCCGCGGAATCGCGAATCTCGCGGATATCGTTACGGGCGTCGTCGACGCGTTGTCCGAAATGGGATACACACCCTTCCTATTTCCAGCAATGGGAAGCCACGGCGGGGCTACGGACGAAGGTCAACGAGAGATGCTCAACGACCTCGGTGTTTCAGAGCAGTCGGTCGGCTGTGAAATCCGATCCCAAATGGATGTAGTCGAAGTCGGTCGGACTCCGAATCGCGACGTACCTGTCGTTGCGGATGCGAACGCGGTCGGTGCAGACGCGATAATCCCGATCAATCGGATCAAACCTCATACGGACTTCGATGGATCCGTCGAGAGTGGACTCTCGAAAATGCTGGTCATCGGAATGGGAAAACAACGTGGTGCTAAAATCGCTCACGAATGGGCCGTTGACTGGTCTTTTCGCCAGATGATCCCGGAAATCACCGAACAACTCCTCAAAGCATTGCCAGTGGTTGGGGGTGTCGCGATCGTCGAGGATCAACACGATGATACAGCGTATATCGAGGGAATCCCTTCGAGTGGATTTCTCAATCGTGAACGAGAGCTGCTCGAACAAGCGTACGAGTGGATGCCGAAATTGCCGTTTGACGAGCTTGATCTCGTCATTTTCGACCGACAAGGGAAAGACATCAGTGGACAGGGAATTGACACGAACGTAATCGGACGGAGACCGTTCTCGATTAACGAGCCGGAACCGGAATCGCCTAATCTCAAGCGTATTTATGTACGAGGGCTGACGACGACGACACACGGAAACGCGATGGGCATTGGTTCGGCAGACGTGATCCACGAAGATATCGTGCGAGATCTTGATGCAGCGACAACGCTGATCAATGCGCTGACCGCGAGTACGATTCGCGGTGTCAAGCTACCTCCGGTCGTCGAAAGCGATCACGCCGGTGTAGTGGCAGCGTTATCAACCATCGGTGTGGTCGACACAGAGACAGTGCGCGTGCTCAGAGCGCCCGATACAATGCACCTTCACCGGCTCTATGCATCGCCCGCTCTGGTGGAGGAAGCTCGTGGTCGTGACGACCTGAGAGTAGTCGAGGATCCGTCCCCGATAGCGTTTACTGACGGGGAATTCGACGCCCCGTCTCTTCACGAAGAGTACTGAACACGAACGAGAGATACAAATCGCCCCATTTTCCGAATATGCTTAGCCAACCGCGTGGTACTCATAGTTTTATTACAATCGATGCATATGGTACAGACATCGTGTTCGCAAAGGCCTAGCGCGTGCTACTCTGATCGAGCAACGATGAACCCCAAGCATATGCACCAAAAGCACAATAGTAGAGGAAACACAGAATGAGGTATAAAGCTGGTATTATCGGAACAGGAGGCATCGCTGGGATGGGAATTCTCGGGATGCACGACGTAGAGGATATCGGGAACAAAAAAATCGACGCTAGCCACGCTGGAGGGTATGACAATACCGAAGAGATCGAACTTGTCGCCGTCGCAGATGTTGATGAGGAAAAACTTGCTACGTTTGGCGATGCGTGGGATATCCCCCCCAGTCAGCGGTACGTCGGTCACGAAGCAATGCTCGCTAACGAAGATTTGGACGTGGTTTCAGTCTGCACACCCTCGTATCTCCATTACGAACACACTATTGATGCTGCGCGATCGGCGGCAAATCCGGACGTTATCTGGTGTGAGAAACCGATCGCCTCCCAAGTGAGTGAAGCGGAGGAGATGGTCGAAGTTTGCGAGCAAACCGATACGGAGCTCCTCATCAACCATTCATTCCGGTTTACGGACAAGCTGCAGCGGTTACACGATCTCATCCACGATGAAAATATTCTCGGAGATGTGAAGTCGGTGAGCACTCAGTACAGGATGGAGCTGATGCGAAACTCCACTCACGTCTTAGATACCCTGGTCTACCTCCTCGATGCGCGAGCCAAACAGGTGAGTGGACACATAACTGGTGAAAATGAAGCGATCGACTCTCTCGGTGCAGCGGAGGAAGTAGTCGATGCTGGTGGTGGAGGACACGTCGTGATGGATGACGGTTCGTTCGTAACCGTCGACTGCACCATTCCGAGAGAAATATCCTCAATGACTCTCAATTTCATAGGGACGGAAGGGAAACTTTATATGAACAACGATGACGGAGTGTGGAAATATTGGTCGCTCGAAGAAGGGGAGCACGTGGAGCGACCACTGCCGGGGATCGACGGTGCATGGACGTGGGAGAACGACTACAAGCGATCGTTTGCGAACGCAGCGATCCATATACAGGACATTCTGAACGGTGAAGACGTGAACTACTCACCGGGGATAAAAGCCGTCCGATCCCTAGAGATCATCGTCGGGTTTTATCTCTCTCACTACACCGATTCGACAGTCGATATTCCACTCCCTCAACCCCTGCGTGAAATCCCGATTACGTCTTGGTGACGGAACTGGACAGGAGAATCGATTTACGATGGTGGATAAACGAGAGAACGGTCGTGTCGCCTCTGTGTCGTTCTGACAGAGGAGGTTTTTATACTACACTCGATTAGTTTGACTACGGAAAACGGTGAGAACTATGGTTTCACCTACTCCTCGAGCCACGGTGCTCCGTCCCGCTCGACATACCGCTCGGTTCGTTCAATATTTTGAATCCGTTCGATGTCTTCACTGTCGAGATCAAGATCGACGGCTCCGAGATTGTCCCTGATATGTGCTTCGCTCGTTGCTTTCGGGATAACACTGACGTTGTCGTGTGTGAGCAACCACGCGAGGCTTACTTGGGATGGACTAACATCGTGTTTGTCTGCGACTGCTACCACTTCAGGGAGATCGAAAACGTGCCCACGCGCGAGCGGGGAGTAGGCGACGTGGTTGTAGCCCTGTTCTTGTGCGTGGGCGATGAGGTCGTCTTGTTGAAGCAGAGGATGGGTTTCAACCTGATGAGCGAACAAGGGAGACTCGAGGTGGTCGGTTGCTTCCTCGAGCAGTTCGACACTGAAATTACAAACACCTACGTGCTTGATCAGTCCCTGGTCCACAAGTTCGTCGAACGCTGGCATCGTCTCGGGTGCATCATAATTCCCGACTGGCCAATGGACATATAGTAAGTCAAGATACTCGAGCCCAAGTCTGTCGAGGGTCACTTCCAATCCCTCGATGACTTCGTCGTGTTCGAGACCGAATTTTTCGGCGTGGACCTTCGAGCCGACGAACACCTCTTCGCGGGGCACGTCTGCCGAAGCGATACCTTTGCCCACGGCTTCTTCATTGCCGTAGTATTGTGCGGTGTCGACGTGACGGTACCCCATATCTAGAGCTGTTTTTACGCTTTCAATACAGGTGTCACGATCGGTATTCTGCCAAGTTCCGAGTCCGATTGATGGTAGACCCATACTTGAGTAACCAACCGCTGCTCAATTATCTTTTCGGATGCGGTCATACGGTATCTCGACTACTCGCATCCCTAAAACTGACATAATATTGTCCATTTCACAATAGATATCCGTCACGCAGGCTGCTGTCCGAGAGCCGCAATCGCAAGGCTACGTGGGGGTCAGCCTGTAACGGACAACATCCAAATGCGACTATATGATAATTCGGCTCTCACCGGAATCTTTATCATAGTTCATCGTAACCTTA
The DNA here is from genome assembly GCF_056892285.1 of Haladaptatus sp. HS23. Lineage (NCBI taxonomy): Archaea > Methanobacteriati > Methanobacteriota > Halobacteria > Halobacteriales > Haladaptataceae > Haladaptatus > Haladaptatus sp. HS23. Next base: position 65,542 of record NZ_JBXGLH010000016.1, read on the forward strand.
GCTGTGTTAGCCATGACAGGTGAGCACAATGTCCGTAGTCGGCGCGATCTACTAGCGATGCTTGGTGGAATTGGTGTTACGAGTCTTGCAGGTTGTATCAGTACGAATGCACCCCCGGACTCCTCGGGCGATAAGTCCGGAGGACTCTCCGGTGAGATGGCGGACTCCTTCAAGTTCTGGGAGATGAGTGGCAGTTGGGACCACCACATGAAACAGTACAAGGAGGAAACCGACGTCTCCATCAACCATACGAATATGGGTTACGACGAGATCATCGATCGGCTGCAGACGCGACTTCTGTCAGGGAGTGACGCGCCTGGTGTCGCCATGATCGAGTACTCGTCGCTAAAACAGGTCGCTGACACCGGCGGCCTCCGAGATCTTACCCCATGGATCGAAGAGTCAGGAATAAAGAAGGAGTTCCCGTCGTCGATCTGGGAAAGTGTCAGCGGCGGTGATGAGACGTATGAGATTCCATACGATATCAACCCGACAAGCCTGTTTTACCGGAATGATGTCTGGGAAAAACATGGGGTTAGTACTGATATCGAGACGTGGGATCAGCTGATCGAGGAAGGAAAGAAGCTCCCGGATGGCACGGCTCTGCTTTCGGTCCCATCCGCTGCACTGAACCTATACTGGCGAATGCTTTACTGGCAGCTTGGTGGCCAAACGTTCGACAGCGATGGGAACCTCGCGTTCGACAACGACACCAGCCTCAGAGTGTTTCGGCTACTAAGTCGATTGGGAGATGAAGGACTTACGAGTGAAGTGACGAACTGGAGTCAGCAGTGGTTCAACGGGTTCAGTAAGGGGTCGATCACGGGGTACTGCTCGGGCGCTTGGTTCAACTCGACGCTCCAAGAGTCAGTGAGTGATACCTCCGGAAAGTGGAGAGCCATGAAGCTCCCCGCCTTCGAAAAAGGTGGCCCCCGAGCTAGTAACCGCGGTGGTTCTGGACTCTGCATTCCCAAACAGGTGAGCGACGACGTCGCTCGTCGGACATTTGATTTTGCGCTGAAGACGAACGCCAATGCGGACGAAATGGCATGGCTCTTCGATAATATCGGGAATTTCAGCGCATATAAACCCGCTTACGAGAAGGACGCGTTCGACAAGGAATTCGATTTCTTTGGTGGGCAGAAGCTCGGTCACCTGTGGACCGAACAAATAGAGAACATTCCACCCCATCGCTTCACCGTGGACACTCCGACGGTTATGGATATTATCAACACGCAGCTACGAAAGGTGGTCTACGGGAATCTCAGCCCCGAAAAAGGTCTCAAGAACGCCGTGGAGGAGGCCAAGAAACAGACAAATCGGGGTGTTGCTTAATTGAGTTCAACCGAGGGTCGGATGCGACTCGATAAACTCTACGACGATCTACGGTTTAAGCGCCAGTGGTTGTCAGAAAAGTTTCCATCGGTTTCGAACGCACCATTAGTGCTACTGACCCCAATGATCGTCTTGTTCGCTACCTTCCTCGTCTTCCCCGTTATCTTCACGCTCATTCTAGCGTTTTTTAGATATCAGGGAATATCTACGGACCCACTGTTCGTAATTAATCTCGGTATTAGCTATATCGTCGTTCCTCAGGTAGTGGACTTGCAATTCGTCGGCCTTCAAAACTTCGAGCGCATGCTGACGGACAACGTTCTCCATCAAGCGCTATTCAACACGGTGTATCTGTTCGCCGTGCTGATCCCGACGATGGTGATCATTCCGCTTGCCTTAGCGATTGCACTGAATTCTGCGCTGATTCGGTTCAGGAATACGTTTCGGAGCCTTCTTCTGATCCCAACAGCCGCAAACACAATTGCTTACGCAGTCGTCTTCATCGCGATAGTTGCTGAGGGAGGATTGGCAGACAGTCTCTTCCTCCTCATTGGGATCGATCCGATCGCGTGGCTCCAAAACGGGTTCTGGTCTAGAAATCTGATAGCGTTTATGTCCGTGTGGAGATGGACCGGATACAACATGATCATCTTCCTCGCCGGACTCCAGACGATTCCCCAATCACTGTACGAGGCGGCGGAGATCGACGGAGCAACACGGCTCCAGAAATTTCGATACGTGACGGTACCGCAGCTGAAGCCGGTGTTGTTGTTCATTATCGTCACGAGCACGATCTCTATCTTCAAGAAGTTCGCGGAGCCACAGATACTGATCACCTCTGGCGCGCCACTTGAAGAGACTCGGACGGTCGTGTACTACATTTACCAGGTTGCATTCCAGAACCTCGAGTTAGGGTACGGCTCCGCCCTGACCGTACTGCTCGTCGCGATCGTTACAACCATGTCCCTAATCCAGTTCCGGGTGGCTGATTGAGATGCACGAAAAAGATCTAAACGAGGCACTTTGGAAGTTCGGTGGCTACGGGTTCGTCATTGGCGCGGTCCTATTCGTAATGATACCGATCTACTGGCTCCTCGTCGCTTCGACGCTGCCACAGACCGAAATTCTCGGCAGTGCCGGGAGTTTACCCCGATTACTTCCCGGGTCGCACTTCCTCGACAACGCGCAAGCGCTGGCGGAGCGTCAAAGTGTCAACTACTACCAAAGTGTGCTAAACAGTATCATCGTGGCGAGTTTGTACACGGTGTTATCGCTTATCCTGTGTTCGATGAGTGGGTTTGCGTTCGCGAAATATGACTTTAGGTACAAAGAATTGCTATTCCTCGCGATTCTTGGTACGCTCATCATTCCGATCAACCTGCTCGTGATTCCACTGTTCCTGCTGGTCTCGAACATGGGAATATCTAACTCGTTTGCGGCGATTATCCTTCCATGGGCAGCGTATCCGGTCGGGATTTTCTTCATGCGTCAAACGATGCAGTCGATACCGGATTCGCTGTTGGAGGCCGCACGAATGGATGGTGCTACGGAGTTCCAACTCTACTATCGAGTCGCGCTCCCGACGGTAAAGTCCGGTATCGCGGCTCTGTCCGTGATTCTTTTCCTCTTCCAGTGGAATCTCTTCCTGTGGCCGCTAGTCGTGCTTCAAGAGGAAAAGTTCACGATACCCGTTGCACTAACGAAAATTATGAGCCAACAGGCACCTGCTTACGATCAACTGATGGTCGCTGCGCTGATCGCGATTGTGCCGATGCTTATCGTCTTTATCGCGCTACAACGCCACTTTGTAAACGGGATCCTCGCAGGAGCGGTCAAGGAGTAATAATTCATGACAGAGATAACGATTGATGGACTGAAGAAGACGTACAACACCGAAGACAGCGCGATCATTGCGGTTGACGACCTCGATATAGAAATCGCCGACGGAGAATTCATTGTACTGGTTGGACCCTCCGGGTGTGGTAAATCAACGACGCTCCGATGCATAGCTGGGTTGGAGAGTATTACCGAAGGAGAAGTACACTTCGACGGACAGGTCGTAAACGACCTTCGCTCACGCGACCGCAATGTCGCGATGGTGTTCCAAAACTACGCTTTGTACCCTCATATGAACGTGGAACAAAACATGAGCTTTGGTCTCAAGCTCTCATCGAAATTATCGAGTGAAGAGATCAGTTCGCGCGTGACTGACGCCGCGACGATGTTGGGAATCGATGATCTATTGTCGAAAAAGCCGGGAGAGCTATCCGGCGGTCAGCAGCAGCGTGTGGCCCTGGGTCGCGCAATCGTTCGTGAACCGGGTGTGTTCCTCATGGACGAACCGTTGTCGAACCTGGACGCGAAGCTCCGAGCAGGGATGCGAACCGAGATTCAGGAACTCCAAAACGATCTGGATGTCACGACGATATACGTCACCCATGACCAAACCGAAGCGATGGCGATGGGTGATCGAATTGCTGTACTCAGCGATGGGATTCTCCAACAGATCGACGTTCCGGAGGAACTCTACAGAAATCCGACCAACGAATTCGTAGCGGACTTCATCGGAAGCCCGAGCATTAACCTCTTCGACGTGGAAGTCCAGGGTCAAACCCTCATCGGACCAAATGGGTTCACCTACGAAATGGCTACCTACAAAACGGGCGATCACCGACGACTTCGCATGGGTGTACGGCCCGAAGATATCGAAATCGACGATTCGGGAAGTGAGTTGGCTGTGAGCGTCGTCGAGAAGATGGGCAACGAGAACTTCATATATGGACAGCTTGGAGAGAAAGAGATCGTCGCACGGACGGACGCATCTATACGACCGGAACCTGACGACCAAGTCGGGATTCGATTTGACGAAGAGTCGGTCTATCTCTTCGACACGCAGACTGGAGAGTCTATAAAAACGAAAACCGACGAAATCAGCCCCAACCAGACACAGATATAGATTGTCGCTCGGATTCCATCGAAACATTCCGCAAGAAGAGAAGGAGTCCGGTCATCGATACCGTTCACGTCTCCGTCACGAACGAGATACGAAATGGAGGTAGAGTATCCGGGATTTCACAGTCTCTTTGATCCGTCTCCACACAGCCGCCATTACTGCCGATAGATATGGAATCCGGTGTCCGTCCGGTGGATTCCCTTGGGTTTGTATCCGAGTTCGCTGCTCATTCCACAGACGGTTGCGAGGAGATAGATAACGCTGAGCCACATTTCTGTACCCTGTAGCGTAGGCCGCTCGTCGGTGAGATTGAACGCGAACCCTCGGCCATTGTGCCACTGTCCCAGTACCTGATCAAGTTGGACACGAGCCCACTCCTCGATTTCGTCGTGACGGTAGTCTGTCTGCTGCCCACACAGCCACAGCGGGTGGACGACGTCTAAGGTGTTACATGCGTTCTTCGAGGTCGCTCGAAAGTGAGTCGAATCGCGCCCGTGACGTAGGACAGTGTCAATCGTCGCTTTCGGGAACGGTACCTCTAAACCGAACTGAGCGTACGTTCCCCTCGTCGCTCGATAGAAACCGTTCACTGGTTGGATCCACCCTTCGTCAGCGGTCGGTTCGCCCCAGAGGCCAGTGTCCGGGTCGACTGACGTCTCGAGCCAACCGAACACCGATGCAAGCGAACGATCGCTGTCGAAGTAACGGTGGTTGAAGTAGAGTCCGGTCGCGTAGTGATCTATCCAAGCCCCACAGCCCCACGCGTTAGTCTCCCACGGGAGTTCTTCGAGCTGTTCGTATAGGTTTTCGGGCGAAAGATCGTCGACGGCGGATATTCGATGCTCGAACGTCTCACCGAGGACTTCGAGAGCGTATCCCACTGAAAGAATGTGATACGGTCTCCACTCCGGCGGTAGTGAAGTCGGATCGTGGTTTCCCGAGGGTGTTTCACCCGGGTTTGGAAGTAGCCCAGTATCTGGGTCTTGAAGATTCTGTAGCTCTTCTACCAGACCTGCCCGATTCCATCCCGGCGGAGTCTCGTCGAACATTCCCGCGATCTCCACGGCGTCACACAAGGCACGAACGGGCGTCGAATCGGGGTGATCAGGCAGACTTCTGTCTGGAGCATCGCGTCGATGGGTAGAGATAACGGCAGACATCTGATCAGCCACCATCTCTCCGAACTGGGACAGACGATCACGGAGATCGGAACGAGGGTTGGCTTCGTTTTTCTCTCCTCGATAGCCGACGATCGTTCCCGGGTTGCCGACGACAATCGCATACTCGGGGACGTCCGAGGTGACAACGGCCCCCGCGCCGATGACGCTGTGTGAACCGACAACGCTCCCGTCGAGGACAACCGCTCCTGCACCGATCCACACATCGTCTCCGACCTCGATTCCTTCGTATCGGTTTCCTTGCTGGTGAATCGGGGTGTCGGGTTCTTCGAACACATGATTCTCTCCCCAGATGCTGGCGGTGGAGGCAATGCGAACGCCGTCGCCGATTGTAACGTCGCCTGCGATGTTCACGTACGGGTTAACCGAACAGTTTGCCCCAATGGAGACATTCCCTCGGATAATCGCACCGCTGGCGACGATAGTGTCGTCACCGACCTCTCCGTTCGGGAGGGTGATCACTGCCTCTTCCGAGATGAACACACCGTTACCGATGCGTAGGTCGTACTCATCGCGAAGAAACGATTGCCACTCTGTCTGTCTCACTCTCATCGACTCTGGTATCTCTCGCCACGGTAGGTGGGAGAGTACCCTATCTCGATGGGTATCGTGTGTTGGCATGAATTCTCGTTCCGAACTTCATGGAAGACAGTATTATACGTTTGGATGGTTGCGTTAGTACTTGCTGGGGATGATACCGTCCAGAACCCACCGCCTACCTATCCAGTTTTACCTGCGCAGAATTTCTCTTTCGTAGCACGATTCAACACTGGGGATGCCGACATCTATGGATACCATACCGTTGTTTTCATGCACTAAACGCCCCCGTATATATCAAGTAATCGTGTTAATCGATCCGAGTTCTTAATACGAACCATATATGAAGTATAAAACATGGATTTGGACCTTACCGGAAGGACTGCACTCGTCACCGGAGCAGGACGGGGTAACGGGCGAGCGATTGCACACGAACTGTCCGACCTTGGGGCGAACGTTATCGTAAATGACCTTGAGGAACGTCCCGCGAAAAAGGTTGCAGCGGAACTCCGTGAAGACGGCGATGCAATCGGCATCGCCGCGGACGTGAGTGACAAGGACGAAGTCCAATCACTGGTAGACGAAGGAACGGCAGCACTGGGTGACATCGATATTCTGGTCAACAATGCGGGAGTCGGAAATGCCGGACCGTTTCTGACGAGCGACGAAGAAACGATTCGGAGCCGTTTTGAACTGAACCTGAACGTACATCTCTGGGGTTCGATAAACTGCATTCTAGCCACCGTTGATGGGATGGTCGATCGGGAATACGGTAAAATTGTCAACATCACATCGATCCACACGAAAAACGGCGTCGGAATGTCTCCGGAGTACGACGTCGGGAAGTTCTCGCTATTGGGCCTGACGAAATCCCTCGCGCTTGAGTTCGGACGTGAGGGGGTCCGCGTCAACGCGGTCGCGCCTGGATGGACCAACACCCGAATGGTCGACGAATTCTCGGAAGAGACTCATCAGCAGATTCGATCCAACAATCCGCTAGGTGAATACGCTGACCCTGCGGATATTGCAAACGCCGTTGCATTCCTCGCATCTCCCGCTTCCGACTACGTGAACGGTCACGAGTTACGCGTCGACGGTGGTCAGGTACCGATTGACTCTTGGAAGTACGACAATCGTTGACACCGCCGATACGAATCGGGAGCACCGACGGTGGCGCAAAATCACATCGGCGCGCTTCGCGGACCACTCGGTGATACCCCGATTACCGACTAAGGGTGTCACCAACCAACGTCGAGGAGTTCTTCGACGCTGATGTTGCTACCGTCGGATCGTCGTGTTGACCGAAACAACCATACGCACCCGTTCTGTTTCTCGAAGTATCATGGGTACCCATTGGAACAACCCAGAAGTCACTGAACGAAACCGACTGGATCCTCACGTCGACGTCCTCCCGTTTCGTGAGGTGCGGACCGCGATTCGAAGCGACCGAAGTTCGTCACCGTGGATTTCGATACTGAACGGCGAGTGGTCGTTCGACCTCGCCAACTCTCCCGCCGAAGCACCGGAAGCGTTCCATGATCCGGGTTTCGACATAGCCGAGTGGGACGAAATCACAGTCCCGTCGAACTGGCAAACGGAAGGGTACGGCGATCCACACTACACGAACGTTGTCTACCCGTTTCCGGTTGATCCGCCACAGGTTCCGACCGGAAATCCGACCGCATCGTACCGGCGCTCGTTTCACATCCCCGAGGGTTGGGACGACCGGCAGGTACGGTTTCACTTCGAAGGCGTCGATTCCGCATTTCACGTCTGGGTGAATGGTGAGGAGGTCGGCTACAGCGAAGGAAGTCGGCTCCCATCGGAGTTCGACGTAAGCGACGCGGTCACTCCTGGAGAGAACACACTTGCCGTTCGGGTGTACAAGTGGTCGAACGGTAGTTATCTCGAAGATCAGGATATGTGGTGGTTGAGCGGGATCTTTCGCGATGTCTACGTCTACTCCCTCCCGAACGTGCACGTCGCAGACATAGACGTACGGACCGAACTAGACGACGAGTACGTCGATGCTACCTTCAACGTCGGCGTCGACGTTGCGAACGTCGGGAGTGATGACTCTTCGGTCGATCTGTCGGTCGTTCTCCGTGACCCAGAGGGGAATGTAGTCCCGCTCGAACTCGACCGAGCGTCCGTGACGGTCGATGCGGACGCGACGACGACAGTCGAGTTCAATGCCGAAGTACCTGATCCAGCGAAGTGGACGGCCGAGACCCCGAACTGCTACGAACTGGTGTTGACTCTCTCGGGAACCGAGGAGGAGACCGTCGTCACGCAGACGGTAGGATTTCGCGAGGTAGAGATCACTGGCGGACAACTTCTGGTCAACGGCGAGGCGGTAACGATTCGGGGCGTTAACCGTCACGACTTCCACGCCGATTATGGGCGGGCGGTTCCCGTCGAAACGATGCGTGAGGATGTCGAACTAATGAAACGCCACAACCTCAACGCCGTCCGGACGGCACACTATCCCAACGACACGCGCTTTTACGACCTCTGTAACGAATACGGCCTGTACGTACTGGACGAAACCGACATCGAGTGCCACGGGATGGAGTTCGTCGAGTCTGCCGAACACATAAGCGACGAACCTGCGTGGGAGGACGCGTACGTCGACCGGATGGTTCGGATGCTCGAACGCGACAAGAATCATCCGAGTGTGATCGTCTGGTCTCTCGGAAACGAATCCGGATTTGGTGCAAATCACCGGACAATGGCCGAGGTGACACGCGAGCGCGATCCGACCCGGCCCCTCCATTACGAACAGGATTTCGACCAGGAGGTCGTCGACATCGTCGGACCGATGTACCCGACGTTCGACGAACTTGAAGCGTGGGCCGGAGAGGAAAACCCCGAGACGCCCGTCATCCCTTGTGAGTACGCCCACTCGATGGGAAACGGACCGGGAAGTCTCCAGGACTACTGGGACCTGTTCTACGAACACGACCGGCTACAGGGCGGATTCGTCTGGGATTGGATCGATCAGGGTCTTCGACAAACGGACGACGAGGAACGCGAGTGGTTCGCCTACGGCGGCGACTTCGGCGATGAACCTAACGACACGAACTTCAACATCAATGGGATGCTGTTCCCCGACCGAACACCCTCGCCGGGTCTGATCGAGTACAAGAAGGTTGTCGAACCGGTCGCCCTCTCGGGTAACCCCGCGTCCGGGGAACTGTCGGTCGAGAACCGCTACGATTTCCGCGGTTTGGGTCATCTCAACGCGAATTGGCGCGTCCTCTCCGATGGTCGGCCGGTTCGAAGCGGCACGCTCGACCTCCCGTCCGTCAACCCCGGTGAACGCGCGACGATCGAACTTCCGACGGGAGCGACTTCCGTCGAGACCGACCACGAAGCTGTACTTCGGGTCGATATCACGCTCGCAGCCGATACGGCCTGGTCGACACACGGTCACACCGTCTCGACGGCGGAATTCGAACTTGTCACCGAAAAATCCCAGCCGAAGACCGGATTTGACGCACCGCTGACGTTGGAGACGGTCGGCGACGATCTCGTCGTTTCGAACCGGACGTTCCGACTGCGTTTCGACACGACGTACGGCATCGTTGATTCGTACTCGTACGAGGGTCGCGATTTGATCCGTGATGGGCCGCAAGTCGGGCTGTGGCGTGCACCGACGGACAACGACCGCGGACTACCGCTATCCCGGACCCTCCTCACGACGATGGCTGAACGATACGATGAGGAGATGCTTCTCTCGCCTACAGACATCAAGACGGTCGGATTCGCACAACTATGGCGTGAGAACGGTCTCGACGGCCTCCAATTCCGCACCGATCGTGTCGCTCACGAGATCGACGGGGACGAGCGAATACGGATCACCGTTGAAGGGCGACTCGCACCACCGATCTTCGACCACGGATTCGGTGTCCGAATGACCTACACCGTTGACCGCGACGGTACGGTCACCCTCGAGACGCACCTTGACCCCGAGGGCGACCTCTCGATGCTCCCGTCACTCCCGCGCGTCGGACTCGACCTGACGCTCGAAGACGAGTTCGACGAGGTGACGTGGTACGGACGTGGTCCGGGCGAGGCGTACGTCGACAGCAAGGAAGCCGCGCTCCTCGGTCGCTACGCGGAGACAGTCGATGACCTGCACACGCCCTACGTCAGGCCGCAGGACAACGGCAACCGGACCGACACGCGATGGGTTACGTTCAGCGACGGTCGTGGTGTCGGCGTCCACGTCACCGGTGGCACACCCTTCGATTTCAGGGGGCACCGCTACAGTGTCGATGACCTCGAGACGGCCAACCACGACCACGAGCTCCCCCGTCGAAACGCGGTGTACGTCTCGCTCGATTACGTACACTGTGGGTTGGGGTCCGGTAGTTGTGGTCCGGCGACGCTTGAACAGTATCGAGTCGATCCCGAACCGATGGTATTCACCTTCGAGTTTCGCCCGTTCACAGGCGATGGCGATGTACCCGACAGCAGATACTGAGCGGTCCGGAGGAGACTCAACGTTATCGCTGTTCTCCGTCACTGGACGTGTGTTCGGTACGTTCGATACTGTTCGTCCTGCATGACTGCCGTCCTACCTCCGTCAACGAGTAGGCTCTCGCCAGTGACGAACGATGCGTCGTCACTCGCAAGAAACGCGGCGACACCCGCTACGTCATCCGGGGTTCCCAGCCGCCCGACCGGGTGTATCTCCTCAGTGTACTCGTAATCGTCGCCGAGTTCCTCTCTCGTGCGTCCAATCTCAACCCAACCGGGGTTGATCGTATTGACCGTAATACCGTGAGGACCGAGTTCCAGAGCGAGCGCACGAGTCATCCCATTGATACCGGCTTTGACGGCGTTGTACGGAAACAGTTTCGGCATCGTCAGGTACGCGTGGTTCGAGGACATGTTAAGTATCGTCCCGCCCGGTGGCATGTACTCAAGGGACCGTTTCGTACAAAGCCAGAAAGAACGAAAGTCAGTCTCGATCACGAATTCCCAGTCATCGATCGTAGCGTCCTCGACCGTCGTTTCGGTCTGAACGCCCGCGTTGTTCACCAATACGTCGATTCGGCCGTACGTATTGACGGTGTGTTCGACGAGTGCTTCGATCTCGTCGGATTCGCGCATGTCTGCCGGAACGAACGTCACCTCTCCATCGCACTTACGGATGTCATCGGCGACGGTCTCACCGGCGTTCTCGGAGCGACCGGTGATGACAACCGACGCACCTTCGGCGGCAAACCGGCGTGCGACACCTTCGCCGATTCCGCGCGTTGATCCGGTGACAAGAACGACGCGACCCTCGTGTCTTCCGTTCACTACGTTCGTAGCCTGTGTGTTCCCAGACATCGGTGATGGACAAGACCGATCGAGCGGCGAAATAGGTATCGGATCGAGGGATATCGTTTCAATCGGGAACTACCATATCCCGGTGGGAACTCGATTCAGGCATCGTGCTGGACCGACTCCTCCGCGCCGAAGATCAGCTCTGTCGCCTACATGGCATTCTTTGCCCGGACTTTGACCGCGGTATCGACTACCTTCAGCTACCGCCATCCCACTGGAACCTGAGGGTTGCTCTTCATGAATACAATTCACCATTCGGCGACGCTGCCGTCATCATGCCTCCATACCGGATTGTGCCAATTAACGTCTTTCTCGGCTTGTTCGCGGACGTATGATTCGTCTATCCCGATCCCGAGTCCTGGTGTCGTGGGGACGGAGACATGACCGTTCTCATACTCGAAGACAGATGGGTCGACGAGGTAATCGAGGACGTCACTGGTTTCATTGTAGTGGATATTTAGGCTCTGTTCTTGAATGAGGGCATTCGGGGTGCAGGCATCGATCTGTATGCACGACGCAAGTGCAACCGGTCCAAGTGGGCAATGCGGCGCGAGCGCGACGTCGTACGCCTCGGCCATGCTAGCAATCTTCTTCACCTCAGTGATACCACCGGCGTGCGAGAGGTCAGGTTGGATCACGTCCACCGCACCCGATTCGAACACTTCTTTGAAATCCCACCGAGAGTACATCCGCTCGCCTGTGGCGATAGGAATGGATGTGTGGGCTGCGATTTCTGGGAGTGCGTCATTGTGTTCTGGCAATACTGGTTCTTCAATGAACAGGGGATTGTACGGTTCGAGTGCCTTTGCGAGACGTTTGGCCATTGTCTTTGTCACACGTCCGTGGAAGTCGACCCCGATGTCAATATCGTCTCCGACAGCGTCTCGGACGCTTTGTAAACGGTTCACTGCGTCATTGACGGTGGCCGGATTGTCAACGCGTTCTACTTCCTCGGTCGCGTTCATCTTTAGTGCTGAGAACCCCGCATCGACTTTCTGTTTCGCTTCATTTGCGACCTTAGAGGGTCGGTCACCCCCGATCCATTGATAGACTCGGATCCGATCACGTGCGGACCCGCCAAGTAATTCATACACTGGTGCATCGAAGCGCTTCCCCTTGATGTCCCACAACGCCTGGTCAATGCCGGCGATAGCCGACATAAGGATGGGACCGCCGCGGTAAAACCCGCCACGATACATCGTCTGCCAGTGGTCCTCGATCGGATCAACGGGTCTGTCGAGGAGATAGTTCTCCATCAGTTCCTCAACGGCCGCCTTGACGGTCTGAGAGCGCCCTTCGACGATCGGTTCACCCCAACCGACGGTGCCGCCCGTTGTCTCGATGCGCAGAAACAGCCAACGGGGAGGTACTTCGAACAGTTCGTAGTCAGTGATTCGTTCCATTTCTATAGGACCGTATCGACTCAATTCATCGCGGGGTTTGAAAGCTTTTCTACAACTGTACTGTTGTAATTCTACGCTTGATTGACGTCGGTCACCCGTTTCGGATGATTTTTGAAGGTCAATAAAATAGCTGACATTATTTCCACGTGTATTCAGCTAAGCTGAACGAGGTCGCAGTCAAGGAGACGGCTACCAGACTCACTGAGGAGTGACTTTTGTCATAGGAGATAATTGACTTGGTATGAAGTTACTGCTTGGTATGTAGCCATTTGAAGGGCGTGAGACTGATTTGGCGGCTATATCTCTCAGCGTCGTTATTGAGATAAATACTGTGGGGATAAGACTTCAATTCAACGAGTTCGATTATCGAACTGCTACACATCTTCGCGAATTCTCCCTTCCTGAATTAGTATATCTGAACAATCCACAGTATCGCTATACCGAGCGGGTAGTTCCGTTCTCAGCATTAGTCTCGGTGTCGTTCCAAAGCGCGTGACAGGTATAGTATTGTAATGCAATGGTCGGTTTAGGCCAATTTTGGTGCAATCGTCACTGACATCACAATATATCAAACAGTATGTTCAGACATAATGAATTTTGTTTTGTATACTTAATGCTCACCCGATTCGACTATCAGTCTCGTCGCGTTGGTAGTCTATTACCATAGTCTACACGCCTTCGGGTGTTCTGAATGCCTCTGTGGGCATATGACATGCGAATTTCATCGAGCAGTTCGTCAAGTTCACAAACAACTTGTTGTATGTCACGATCGTGTAATGATATTTCAGGTATCTCAAACTGGAGGCGTAAGTAAAGCCACTTTTACTAATTCTATCTAATATGGATTATGATAGTATCAATATCTGAACTTAAATCTGGATTAAAAATTGGTCCACAGACTATCCAGATGGATACTTAACAACTACTAGATAAGATGGTAATGCATAGAATGTACAATATATTGAGGGCCTTCATCCGATTCCCATCTCACCAGTTAGAAAAACAGTAGGCTAGCATTTTTAAAGGGTGGTACCACTTTTCGATGAGGATTTACTCCGTATAGTCAATCTTGATCGGATAAATACCTATGAGATCAACGTTTATTCTGAGTTAACCGACCAGAACCGTCATCTCCCTCCAATTATACCTCAGTAACTTCATATAAGAATGTAGCCGCTGAATCGGTGCTATGTCGCTTGAAGATTTATACATTAAGATGTAACTCAGTAGAGATTACATTGTGCTATTAGAGCAAGACAACTTGTTATTGATCGCTACAAAATTTTGCCGGTCGATTTATTTTGGCTTGACGAAGGAGAATCTGAACCACTATCAATGTTTAGTAAATATATTGGGATATTGTTAAAAATAACATGCCTACACCGGACAGACAATATATTCTTCTATATTCTCTATCAATAGTAATTTTTATTCTAATATTTATATCTACTAAGCACTGTCTAGATAAGGACGAGCAGGTCGAAGAGTTAGTGATTGATGCTACTCCCAAACCTACTCAAAAAGTGTTTAGACACGGCTACGCTTGAATGTTGGGAGCGTGAGCGGACGGCAACGCCCGTCAGGGCGTTCGCCGTCCGCCTCCACGCGACCGGTTGTTCGCTCAGAGAAACAAAAGCAATTCTCGCGCTCCTCGGCGTAAAACGGTCGCATCAAGCGATTTTTCAATGGGCTCATCGGGTTTCTGACATCGTTTCCGACCCGCCGTCGGCATCGCCGACGCGGGTCGCGGTCGACGAAACCGCTGTCAAAATCAACGGCGAATGGTCTTGGGTGTACGCTGCAATAGACACAGAAACAAAGTTACTGCTCGATGTCAAAGTATTTGATCGGCATGGGACCGATCAAGCGGCTGCGTTTCTGTCTGGATTGGCCGAGAAACACGATCTTTCGGACACTGTGTTTCTCGTTGATGGCTACGGCTATCGGACTGCCCTCTTTCGAATTGGATTGCGCGGTCACCTTGACTATACCGAGCGAAACCTAATCGAAAAGTGGTTTCACACACTCAAACAGCGGGTCGACCGCTTCCATACCTCGTGGGTGGGCAGTCGGCCGAGCGTTCAGCGGTGGCTTGAGCAGTTTGTGCATTACTATAACCATCAGCGACCGCATCAATCGCTTGAAAACCGAACACCTGTCGAGGAGGAGCTTAACTAGACAGTGGCATCTACTATTTCAAATATTATCTTGGGCAGTTCTAGGTTAGGCTCACTGACTCTCGGCCCTCCTTTATCCGCTTATTCGTTCGTATTTCAAACTGTATTGGTACTCACATAGGTTAGTAGGTTATACTAACACTATATGCATTCACTTCTAGTCTCGCTGGAAATTGTTTACGGGGTATTCTAGCGAAATGACGGCATATGCGACCTGAAACGGCCCTGTTCGATACGCTCATAGCGAGCTTGCTATCGTGTTGGACGAGACACGAGACGACGAGACTGACGTTGAGCGTCTTGCAACGCGAATACTCGAAAATGATGGGAACACACGGCTGCTGATTGGCGTCATTAGGCGGATAACAGTGGAACTCACCTTCAATCGGGTAACTGAACTCGGTCACGCAAACGCCAATTGAGACTGCTTGATTCGATGGCGACGGGTGTTGGCATATCTACTGGCGGCGGATGGATGGTTAAGTGCTTGAATCAGGCGCGTTGGAGCTAGCAATAGCTCATTTTGAGGAGGTCGACCAGTAGTGATCAACGACCCAAGGGAAGTAGCAGATCGCAATCGCACTGATGGTAATCCCGACGAGTGCTGAGAGATACATCGAATGGGAAAACGACCCAATGTAGCCACCAGAATACCCCGCAACTAACAGCAACACATTGTAGTAGAGTATCCGCACACCAAACAACGAGAGTGTCAACGAAAGCCACCCAGGCTCTGTTCGCGTTGGTGGTGTCACCCATTCACCATAGAACAGAGCAATACCGACAACGGCGGTTCCCCACCCAAAGACAAGCGCATTTTTAACACCAATTGCAGAGATCGG
Source organism: Haladaptatus sp. HS23 (assembly GCF_056892285.1). NCBI lineage: Archaea > Methanobacteriati > Methanobacteriota > Halobacteria > Halobacteriales > Haladaptataceae > Haladaptatus > Haladaptatus sp. HS23. The sequence goes on from NZ_JBXGLH010000016.1 coordinate 81,307, forward strand.
CTCTAGATTGAGGATAAGAACGAGGACTGGAAGTGCAGGGATTGAGATATCGAATACCGCGTACACCAGGTCACCAACGGGATCGGTAGCCGAGATCGTTGGAAATCTCTGCTCTGATTTTCGAGGTGTTGAGGATGACATTGGTACTCACACTCTCAGTCTCGAACTTCGGGGGCATACTTCAAAAAATTATTGTTACTTTCTACTACGAAGTCTATGAATCCTTCTGGAGGCGTTTCACCGTGCTACCAGACTCGTTCAGACATCGAAGTCGTCGTGTTCATTTCCTACACACTGATTGATCGGTGAATTTCATACTGGACTTTGGCCAATTCTTGATGGGCCGGTAGAGTCACTGGTATCAGATCACGTGTGCCGCCGGGTCGCAATTGCTCCAGCGAGCGATGGAAAACTCATAACCGCAAGTCCGCCAATCACGACTGCCCACCCGATTGGGAGTAAGGGAAGTTGGATTGTTTTGCCGAGGGAATCACCGCCATAGGCGATGACGGCTAACGCGAGGTTGAAATAGAGGAACCGCAGGCCGATCAGCAATGGGGTTAACGAAACCCAGCCGGGGATGTCAGTAAAGAGCGGCTGTATCCAGCCACCACGAATCAAGGCTGTTCCGAGTACCATTGTTAGCCATCCAATCATGGCCGCGCTTTTGATTCCGCCAAATTCGACTGCGGTAGTGACCATGATGATGTAGAGCAATGGAATACAGGGAACGGAGATATCGGCAAATGCATAGACGGTGTCGTCGATGAGGAGGCCAAGGCTATCTTTTTCGACAGTTGTGAGTGTACCATGGCCGCTGAATGAGCGTCGGGTGTTGGTCTCTGCTGGTCGGGGGGTGCGTCCTGGTGGACCAGACATGGTATTTCAAACTTCTCTGTACGGTAATAAAAACATTCAGGATTTCTGCATTTCTATCACATGTCTGCACACAAATCAGACACGGGATTGCCGATTTGGTTCGGCTATCCCGAACAATTCGGGGGAAAGACGTCTGTTTTCTGGGATTTCGGAACGTTTGGCACTGTCTAGATAAGGACGAGCAGGTCGAAGAGCTAGTTGTTCATGCTACTCTCAAACCTGCTCAGAGAGAGTTT
>NZ_JBXGLH010000082.1:0-239 GCF_056892285.1 Haladaptatus sp. HS23
CTTTTATCTCAGGCTTACCGCTGGAGTGTGACCAGTGGCCCGCGATCATCGCTGGAAAAAGCAAATCCTGATGTACCAGCGTTATTATTAGATTTCGTTACTATCAGGTAAAACCCAAGCAGTCTAGCAGGGCTTTGTAGAGAATAACGAAGACAGTAGCCTGATACAGCCCTCGGTAACAATGTTGGCTGTCGAAGGACAATAGCAACCGCCGTTTTGTTCACACCCACATAGGGAGC
>NZ_JBXGLH010000017.1:0-80893 GCF_056892285.1 Haladaptatus sp. HS23
AACCACGGCGATTGATACCGCTCTCGACCAGCTATCTCTTCCAACAGTGAGCAACTACTTCTAATGTCTACTATAGCTTGGATCTGAGCGTATGACAAATGAACGGATCCTCACCTGCGTTGACTGTCAGTGGCGAATAAGCACACGCGAGCATTCGTCGCATGAAGTCAATCGGCGTGCAATACGGCATTTTCGTGCGACTAGGCATCAGGTGACTTCCCCATCGTGGAATTTCTATGATGAGGATCATCTGTCTTAGCTACTGCTGTAAACTGACCACTAATCTGCTACCCAAGAGCGCACGATCGATCGTGAGGAGAATGGTTGCCAGAACGGCCACGAAGATTGACGCCGGTTGGTCGTCGAACTCTATGCTCTGTCGGTAGCAACCGATGTTTCCCACCAAAGGTCCTTCACTCTGGATCGAGTGCCCACATCTGCTTAGTGCAACATGAGGCAGTGAGACGAATGAATCCCAACCAATCCTTCAGGTCTATTTAAATAAATTTACTGCCGCCCGTTTTTATAAGCGGCAGTGCACCCACCTCGAAGGAAGGTCACAAAAATATGCACACCTGCCTCTAATCAAGGAGAGAAATAGCAAGGTCGTATGCTACTGTCGGTGACGAAATGCAACGGTCTACGCTGACAGCGAAGTCACGAGTAGACGAATCAAACTCGCTTTAGTGGCAGGGAGTCGTTTCGATGTCAGCCCAGACGAGCCGATGGTCCGAGGCCGTAGTAACGTCTTCACCGAGGTTTCGCTTCGTTGCATTCTTGCTCGGCCAGACAACCGACGAAGCGCGAAGCGAAAGATCTGGAGAGGGAAGAACGTAATCGATCTGTTCAACAACGCCCTCAACATCACCACCGAACCGTGTTGCGGTGGGGAGGCCCCGTTGTGAACCGCCCAGACTCTTTGGGAGCTGATCAGTGTAAAAGCCGTCGTTGTCGAGGAGGAACTTCTGGGCAGGATGGAGTGGACGCTCGTCTCGACCCAGACCCGGGCCCGCATTCATGTCGCCCATCAGGACGTAAGAGGCGTCATCATCGAGACCACCATGGACGCCATTGTCGTCGTATATGTAGTCTTCACCAGCGACGTAATCTGCGAAGAACCGGACTTCGTCGTGATTCCACTTCCCGTTGAAGTTGTTCTTACCGTCGAAACCAGGCGGCGTCGGGTGTGCAAACAGACCATGGACAGTCCCTCCCTCGGTCTCAAATGGAATATCAATGTGGGTCTTTGAGGAGAGTCGATAGACATTGAGTTCCTCCTCCGTTAGGTAGAGCGCAGTTTCGTCATCCCCAGAGTCTGTAACAACGCACTCTTCACCCGCGACCGGAATGAGATTTCCAGGCATATCCGCCCACTTAAATCTCCGAAAGGAACGAATGTTTGATTCGTCGATCGGATACTTGCTTGCGATCGCGAATGCATAGTGACCCGGATATTCCCCGAATCCGAACGCGTCACCTGGGCGTTCGCCGAAGGTTCCGTCCTTATTGAAGTCAAAGTCCTGTTCGGGAAGGGCGCCTGTATTACTCTTTGGCTGAAGCGTATGTTCGTAATCGATGCCCTCGAGGTCATCTCGTTGCGGGATGCTGAGATAGTTCTTCACAAAGGCGTCGATGTTCGCTCTGTCAGTGTATTTGCCCTGCTGGAGATTGTTAGTGAGTTCATTGATGACGAGGATATCTGGCTGGACCTCTTGGATGACTCGGGCGGCCGCTTTGGCCTGCGGATCACCTTGCTCCTGGACTTGCTCTGTTTCTAATTCGATCACGTTAAACGTCGCGTAGCGTGTCCCATGATCCTGCTTTCGGTGTTCGTCCCGTTGTCGTCCACCCACGGTACCGACGAAACCAGCTGCAGTCGCTGTACCACCGATCGTCTTGAGTAATGCTCGTCTAGCCTGAGATCGAACCATCGATCGTATATGTGATATATAATTACATTAATTTTCCCATATAGATGTAATCGATAGTAACTTGATATTGGTTTGTTCGAAACCGAGGATTCGCGGCGATGGTACGATTCTGTAGTTTCGAGTAGGCAGAGAGAAAGCGGTTTCCGTGTGATGGCACTACGGTGAGCTATGGCGGCTGCGTGGGCACAGTGGGAGCACGTCACGAAGGTCGACCCGGATAAAGCACTCTACAAGGGGGATACCTACGCTGGCATTGTCGATACAGGAACGGATGCAATCATTATCGGTGGCACTACGAACGTCACTGAACCCAGCGTTCAGTCAATTCTCGATGCACTTGCTTCCACTACGACCCCGATATTCGTCGAGCCGACCTATCGCCCGTCGTCGTCTCATACCGAGGCACTCTCTGGGTACCTGCTGCCGATTGTTCTGAATGCCGATGACCCACTGTGGATCACAGGAGCACACCACGAATGGGTTCGTTCATCCAATCTGGAGTGGGAATCCGTGCATCCAGAAGCCTATATCGTCCTCAATCCAGCGTCGGCAGTCGCCACGTACACGCAGGCAAACTGTGACCTCGATATCGATGACGTCGTCGCCTATGCTGAGCTTGCCGAACAGATCCTCGGGCAGGAGATCGTTTATCTCGAGTATTCTGGCATGCTTGGTGATCCAGCTGTTGTCGCTGCCGCACGAGATGTACTCTCATCAGCGCAGCTCTTCTATGGGGGCGGGATTCACGACTACGACTCGGCCTACGAGATGGCAAGTGTCGCTGATACGGTTATTGTTGGCGATATACTCCATGAGGCCGGTATCGAGGCGGTCGAGGAGAACGTTCGTGGTGCGAAGGATGCACAGCACGAGTCATAATCGTACTCTCGACGATGAAGCAGTGATTGAGAAGATCAAGAGTGCGAGCCTGCAATCGGTCGCTTCTAGGTTAGTATAAAATACTAACTCTACACCCTATCAGTTTCCATGTGGGCTTTACAGCTACCGTTTTGAGTGACCGGCGTCCCTTTTTTAACTTTTGTATTGGTTTTCTATATTCCCCATAAATACTATCTCACCCAATCTAGTATTATTTTCTAGTTATGAGCTACGTTCAAGACGGTTTAGAGCAAGACAACGGATCTCTGGTTCGTATAAACGCCCGGTGCTGGTCCCTCACGAGATGAGCCAATATGAACGACCACAAGAGCAGTACGCAAGATTCCGGTGCCGTATCAACACGCAGACGCACGTTTCCCGCTGCTGGTGCAAGTGCTGGAGTGACGGCGCTTGCTGGCTGTCTCTTACCCACAGGCGGGAGTGGTGGGAGTGTCCCGCCAGCAGGGCCGACGAACAACAGCACGAACGCGACAAGCGGACACTTTCGAGCGATCGATCCCAAGCAGTGGCGTGGAGAGTTCCGTAACGTCGTGAATATGGCGAAGGCCGGTGCGGATCCGACCGGTGAGGAAGACGTCTCTCCCGTAATCCAGCGCGAAATCGGGAGTGACACACTGCTCTACTTCCCGCCGGGACGCTACAAGCTGAATAGTCAGGTTCGGCGCGTCGGACTTCAGAATCTCGGCATCATCGGCCAGAACGCGACGCTTGTCCACGGGAAAGTGGATGCTATCAAAGGTTTTGACGTGACAGCAGGCGAGTTCCACGGTCCTGCCCAACACTTCAAGATCGGGATTCCTGACGATCCGCATCAAGGCAAATTCGTGTTCGGCGGGTTCACACTCGATTGGCGCGGGAAGAACCAGGGGATGCAGGTACTGAATCACCACACTGCAGGGAGGTCAGAAATTCGGTCGCTTCGCCAAGTCGGGATGCATTCTCTTGGATGTCAAGGACCGCTTCGGGTGAATCCAGCCACAGAAGAAGCGCGAGCCCGCGTGAACAACGTCGATTTCCGGTTTGGAGGGCTCACCTACCAGAAGACAATCAACACTCGTGATACCTACGACGGTGGCCCGTACGCTGGCCGTTCGTGGGCAACCTCTGGGATTACGATGCATCCGAGGACACAGGGATATCTTCGCGTCGAGAACTCGCTGTTCGGTGGCTGGCCGGACAACGGGATCTATGTCAAGGGTGGACATCCTGGTGAAGGAGATGGGACCGTCGACGTGATGAACTGTGTCGCGGCGAACAGCCAAGCATCCAATATCCGCATCGGGGGCGACAATTCACGAATTCACAACTGTGTAGTTGTGACTGACCGCTCATTCGGAGACGAGTTCTACTACGAGCAGCGCCCGATTCGCATCGACGACGGCACGTGTACCGTCTCAAACTCGAAAATCGTCCAGACAAAGCCGACGGGATGGTCACTCACGATACAGCACGCTGTCGAAAAAGCCGTAGTGAAAAACGTCGAGGTGACGATGAAGGATACACCAATGACAGCGCTCGTCGTCGACGATGGTGTTGGTCAGGCAATTGTCGAAGACTTCGTGATCAACACGCCTGGGTGGGATGCGACAAAAGCGCGAGTCATTCGGAATGGTGGAGCAACACTCAAGAACGTGTTTCTCGATGGCGAGCAAATTGCGTGAGAGAGCTGGTTTTTAGATTCGGGTGAATTGGTCGGCATTCACTGGGAAAATACTCCGTCCGTAGAGTTTGATGAAGTACGCGGCGATGAACCATGAGAGAATCACCAGCCAGCCAGCGGCCGCCCCCTCTAAGCCGAGCACGTACATCGCGACCACGCCCGTTGTTCCGAGGACGATGATCTGGATGATGCTACCGACGAGAACGACCTTCAGAAGGCCGATGAGTATCGAGAAATGTCGGCGGAGGGTCTCTCGTGCAGTTTCGTTCGGCGCTTCGATCGAGAGTGGGGGGATGCGCATAACTTCATCCTCCATTTTCCTCGTTAGCGAGCGGATCACCGACTAACTCGTACAAGGCTGTTTTCGCATGGATATTCTCGAGATACCCGGCAGCAGTGAGTATTCCGAGCCGATTGTGGACGTATTGGCGCGAGCGGCCAGTCTCGTCGACAATGTACGATTGCGTTGCCCGCCCACCTCGGAGTATTTCAAGAATCTCTTTATCGACATTGGTGAGAGTGATCGTTCGATTGGAATTGTGTGGGAGCATGTAGTACAGCCCTAGGGTGTGACATAAATAGATTACGGACACACTGACTCTAATCGATAGTATACGGCATCTCAGTGTGTGCGTAAGGTATTTATCTAGCCCTCTAGATGTGAAAGTGAGTACAATGGATGAACAAAAGCCGAAATCGGCCCAGAGACCCATCTCTGACCGATTCCAGCAATTGATGAACGATTCGACACAGGAATATCACGCACTGAAGCGCGTGGTCGCTGAGAAATGTGGAGCGATCCCCACTCGATTTATTCGTCATAGCGTCGGTATCGTCGCCACAACCGCGGCGTTCTCAGTGCCAGTGGCGGCACAAGCCACTCAAGAGGCAAGCGACGTGATGTGCTCATCCGGGCTTGGTCCCGTCATTACGCTCGCGTTCGGGATGATCACGATCGGAATGTTTCTGCTCGCAGCATTCCGCGGTGCAATGGCCTGGCTGAAAATGGGGAGCGCCCGGTCAGACAAGAAGAAAGAAGGTCGCGATGCAGCCCGTGGGGCAGTAATCACGTTTTGCGGTGCGTGGTTTTTCCCGCTGTTCGCCGTCGTCCTCGACAAGGCGGGTGTGAGCACTCTCTCGTGCGTGAATTTCGCGAATATAATGTGAGCTTCTCGAGTTCCCTTTCTGATCATGATCTGGAAGAGACGCAGCAGATGGTTTTCGGCATTCCTTCTCGTCATGTTAGTCGCGTCGCTCGCTGCTCCAGTCGCGGCACAATCAGCCAGTGCAAACAACTCGACGACGTCCCAGAACCACTGGATCGGTAGTCCTGGCAACGGTCAGACGACGGTACCATCGAATAATTCGACAAGCAACGGTGTCCTCGGTGGACTTGGTGGTGGACTCGTCCCGTCGATTAACCCAGTCGACATGGCGAAGGGGCAACTCAAAGCGATTGCTAGGATATTTCTTGGCGTCGGGAAGGGCATCGCGAATACGGTTCGCGATAGCGTCGCTGCAGTGCCCGCTCCTGGCCAACCGGACAAGCCGAGTACCTGGGTCAATCCTCAGAATGGTCTGTGGCCCGGCGTCTACAAAGCCTCGGCATGGACGGCTGGCCTCGCGAGCGTTGTACTGATGGCGGCATTCGGGATGTCGTTCTATCGGTCGGATCCGTACGAGAAACGTCAGGCGTGGAAGCGCGTTGGGGTCGCGCTCGTTATGGTTGCGACGACCTGGATCATCCCGCCCCTCTTGCTCCATCTCGCAAATGAAACTGCGATATCGGTTGCTCCCAACGGTGCTGAGTTCATTCAAACGAATTCAAAGCTCGCGAAACTCGGTGTTGGAATTGGCCTTGGTGCCATTCTTGGTATTCTCCAGTCAGGCACAATTGCCATCGGGGTTCTCATCCTTGGCCTCGAGCGAGCTCTCATCTATGTGTGCGTGTTCTTATGGCCGCTCTCCTGGGCCTGCCGTGCGTATTCGGGCTTCCTGAAGAGCATCGGTGACACCTTCGTCTATCTCTTTGGCGTCGTGATTGTCACGAAGCTCTTTCAGGCCCTCGTCCTTCGATTGCTCGCCAACTTGCCCTGGACGTCAGGCGCACTCGGCGTGTTGGAGACGTTCACTCTCGTCATTGGCGGGCTCGTCTTCGCCTTGCTCGTTCTCCCGAAGGAGATGCTAGCCCACGCGAACGACGCCGCCTCAATCGCCCTTGGCACCTCAGCAGCGAATCAGCGCAAGGCAGGTGAGTACGTCGACAAAGCCGGTGAGCGTGTTGGGCACGAGGTGCACGAGAAGTACCAAGACTACCAGGGCAACGACGGTTCCAGTTGGGACCAATCGGACAATTCGACGTTCAGCACCGGGACCGCAGCGAATGAGGATACCGTGAACTACCGATCGGTGAACAATGCGTTGAACGCAGACGGCGGTATCGACGCTCAAGACGTGCGGGAAGAGCAAGAACGCGCTGACTATGAGCTGAATCAGGACCGTGAGATACTGCAGCAATACGACTAACCCCCCGTTTCGGTTCACGCCGACATCCCGGTGCAAGGCTGGGAACGGGACTTACCTATGACAGACAACGAAGACGCACCGAAAGACCCGAGTCAACTCGTCCCGCCACACGTCGATTCCGGGCTCGACTACCACGGGCTCAAAGTGAACGACCTGCTCTATGGGGTCCCGGGGGCTGGGGTGGTCGGTGCCAGCGGTCTTGCTGCACTATTCGGAGCCCCGCTCGGTCCCTCCTTGCTGGGTGCCGGTGTCGGTGTGCTTGGCGGGATCGGTGGAATTGGACTGGCCGTCTCATCAGGCGAGTACTCAACGGGACTGGACCGCATCAAAACACCGCTCGCCTATGCGAAGGCCAAACGCGGGTTCCCAAAGTCAGGTGACGAAGCGGCGACTGTGCACGGCGTGAAACGAATCCACGCCGATGGCACTGCCGAGATGGACGACGGGCGACTCGTCGCGATGGCGCGAATCTCTGGCCGAAATACGACGATGCAAGAGACCAATGACGCCCGTGAGATGATTGGCCGTATTCGTGGCGAACTTGATCAACACGTGAGCGATTTCAACTTCCGCCTGTTCAGCACGGCGCTGGAGATCAACCCCCACGATGTCACCGAAAAATACCGGACGAAACTCTACTCGTCGGAGTACGCGGGCGAGGAGTGGAAGCTAGCGCGAGAGCTCCTTCGAAGTGTGATTCAGTGGACCGAGAACACCGATTTTCCGCGGTTCGATGCGCGGGAATGGCAGCACTATCTCGTCGTAGAAGTTCGTCCGGATGAAGTTGCGGTATCGGACATGACCAGCGAAGGCGAAATTCGCTCGCTACTATTCGGAGGTGATACCGAGCAGTGGGACGCCAAACGCCGACGGATGCAGCGTGAAGTGAAGAGCCGGCTTTCCAGGCTCTCCCGTGCATTCGGAAGTACCGACGGGTGTGAGACGACGCAAGTCGGCCCAGCTGAACATTCGCTCCTCTTGGGCCGGTACTGGAGCGGGACGGAGCACTCCTTCGACTCAGATAGTGTGACGAAGAACGTCGATGCAGCAGTGTGGCCACATAGTGCCGAGAACGGTGACAGTCCACGCCCCGAAGCGGTGGATGCGACCGACACGCCATCGACGGGAGTAGCAGATGTCGCAACGGTCGAGGCAACGACCGACGGCGGTACCGTCTCGCAACCGGTCGCGAGCACTCATGCTGACGACACGGCCAACGAAGAGACGTCGTTCCTCGCACAGGTCCGCGAAGGCTTGCTCGCCCCGCTCGCCAGCGACGAAGACGAGACAAACGGACTGGCTCACGATCGCGTGCAGGAACTCCTGGCCCCGCAAACGTTCGACGCTCGCGATAGCTACGTTCGCACCGGCCAGCAGTACTGTCGAACCTACTGGATCGCTGATTGGCCGGTCGAACCTCGAGAGAAGTTTCTTGAGGAGATCTACACCATGCGAGGCGTGGACGTCGATGTTTGCTTAGACGTGCGAGCGCGGGACAAGCGGGCAACGGAACTCGAATTGAAAGACACAATCGGCGAGATCGACGCGAACATCGACGAGCGTAAGGACGTAAGCGACGTTTCCGCGATCCTCGTTGAGGACGACCTCGATCCGTACGTGAAAATGTACAAACTGCTCCATCACACACAGGCCCAGCCGTGGGATTTGAGCGGCTACGTGACGGTTCGCGCTGGTACTCGGCAAGCACTTGATGAAGCCGAGGAGCGTATCGAGGAGGGGCTAGCGAGTGAAGACGAACTCACACTGGATATCGCGAAACACCGCGCACTCGAAAGTGCGTGTGAGAAAGTGACCGGTACGCTCGAGAGTGCTCCCGCTCATCTAACGGTACTTGCGCCGGAGCAACGACAAGCCGAACTGTTCGAATCATGCTCGCCGAACGGCCGGGATAAATTCGCCGATGTCTCCACACGCGAACGCTATTCACTCACTCTGTCGGGGACGATTGCGGCGGCTTTCCCGCCGGTGTCCACGTACATCGACCAAGAAGGCGGCGTCGAGCAGGGTCGGAACGTGCAGAACGGGAGCGAGATTATTAAAAACCAGTTCTCGGTTGCGCCGGGCCACCGCCTCACGATCGGAAGTTCCGGTAGCGGGAAATCGTACCACGTCGGCAAGCAAGCCACGCGCTGGTACCTGGCCGGTGAGGACCGTACACTGATTCTCTGCGATACGATGGGCGAGTTCGGTGGGCTTGTCGAACTCATGAACGGCCAGCATATCACAGTCGATGGGTCGCAGACGATCAACCCACTTCACATCGAAGAGACGCCGGAGGATGTGCTTCGAGCGTCGGGGAATCTTGACCCCTATGACATGAAATTCACCGAAGCCCGCAACTTCATTCTCGACATGATCGGTGACACGAATGGGGACTTTGCTCCGCTCGTCTCCGATGCGTTGAACGCTACGTACGAACAGACGGGGATCCTGAAGGACGACGTCTCGACACACAAACCGGAGAACAGTCCGACGATGGCCAACTTCCGGGCTATCGTCAACGACATGGGCGAGAATCCGGGCGACTACGTCGATTCCGAACTCGAGAAGGCCCAAATCAAAGAGAACGCTGGACCGCTTCTCCGACGGCTCAGTGGCTTCAAAGAAGGTGGTGAACACGATACCCTCGTCGGGGAATCGGAAGCCCAAATCCGTCCGGGCCAGGTATCGTATCTCGACCTCCAGCAGATTCAGGGCCTTGGTGCGGCGGCGGACAAAGCGACGATGCTCCAGTTGATGCTCGGGCAGGTCTATCAAGCGGTCAAACGGGCACCCAGTGAGACGCTCTTTGTCGTCGACGAGGCACACTATCTGTTTCAATCGAAGGAGATTCTAGCGTGGCTCCAACAATCAGCGCGTCACTGGCGGCATTTCAACGCCGGACTGTGGTTTCTCTCGCACCGACCGGGGGACTTCGCGAGCGCCGACGACACGGATATGCAGGAGTACAAACGCGCCATTCTCGGACAGATTCCGACGACAGAGTTCTTCTACACGGACAAGCTGGAAGAGCAAGATGCAAAAGAGCGTTTCGGGATGAACGATGAACAACTGCAGTTCATCACTCAGCACGCCAAGCGTGGTGAGCAGGGACTCGGCTATACCGACTATCTCGTCGATTATGCGGACGTCGAAGGGTGGATGCACGCTCAAGTCAAAGCATCACCGTTCGAGGATATCGTCTACAGCTACAAAGCCAGCGAGCACGGGCCCTTTGAGGACTATATCGCCGACGAATGGGGTGAGCTCTGATGGGTCTGTTCGGCAGTGACGAGACGCGGGGGAGTTACACTGCGACGCAACTCGGTGAATCGTACACCCAAACCGTGGACGAAACGCTGGGTGTGTTGCTCGGCATTCGGCCCTACAAAGACAATCAGGGGATCGTCGATGGTGCAGCGATGCTCCAATCGCTCCACGACGTGCGGACGAAAGGGTTCCGAGACACGAACATCAGCCAGCACCACACCTTCGAGTTGTGGTTCGACGAGGAGAAGCTGAAGTTCTACATGCACGCTGCTGACGAGAGTGCCGCAAACAAGTTCCGTCGACGCGTCGCGAACAGCTATTCGAACACACAGGTGTTCCGAGTGGAGGGAGGCGACGCATTCCCTCAGATCCATGCTGATGACTACATAGCTGGCGCTGAACTCGACTTGAACCGTCACTACTACTATCCAATTCGTAATCATCAGGGCGACGGCTTCGAGCGCGACCCCTACGGCGAAGTGACGAGCGAGATGCTCTCAACGCCGGAAACGCGGGTTGTCGTACAAGTCGTCTTCCGCCCGGCGAAAAACGATTGGACCGAGGGGAATGGCGGGCTGCTTTCCCGAGATGAGAGTGTGGACGACGTCGCCGAAGGGCTTCGATCGGATCGCGTCGTCGGGTGGCTGAATCCCCGTACCCGTGATGCGAGTAAGAAAGACCGCGAAGCGGCGGACGTCGTCGAAATGCAGCGAGGACAGTATGGTTTTCATACGAATTTGCGGATTCTCGCCGCGTCGCCCGATAAGTACGAAGCCGAATCACGGGCACGAGGTGTCGCGGGGATGTTCACCCGCTACTACAACACGATGACCGAGCAGGGCTTCACCGATGAGCCTATTCCTGCCAGCGAGCGAGGGGCGTTCATTGAGAAACTCCATGCCCGTGAGTGGGAAGACCGAGAGATGATTCTCTCGGTAAGCGAACTCGCGGGTGCTGCACATATCCCGAACAAGGAGATTGAGACGCCGAAAATCGACTGGCGTTACTCCCAACGCGGCGGCGAGGTTCCAGCCGACAGTCAGCGCAGTGAGTAACAACGACGGCACTCCCTCGCTTCCCGGATGGTCCACGCCACCACGTCGGTGCAAGCCCGGCGCCGGGGCTTTGGTGACATACGATGTTCAACAACCTATTCGGCGATGACGACACCCCCGATACCGAGTCAGTAGAAGCCGCTCCCGACGAACAGGACACCAACGAGATTCCCGATGAGCTTCGAGCGCCGACCGGCGAACCGTATCAAATAACACCGACGAAGAACGCCCGCATCGGCGGCGCTGAAGTGCTCACTCATACGGAAGAGAATGGCGTCGTCGCAGGCCCGAAGGTCCGTCGCCTCCTCGAAGGTTCACGGACGCGCCCCGAAGGCCCACTCTGGACGGGATATAACGACAGTTCTCAGGAAGGTTTCCGCGAAGTTCCCATCGAATTTGGATCGCTCTTCCAGCATAACTGGGTGTGTGGAACGACGGGTGCGGGGAAAACGACGGAATTGTTGAACTGGATGGTGCAGCTCGCATACGCTGGTCATGGCTTCGTCTACTTCGACCCCAAGGCACGCGACTCGAAAGAACTCCTCCAGCTACTCCCGGAGGACCGCCTCGAGGACGTGATTTGGATTGAACCCGGTGACGAAGACTTCGACCGAGACGTCGGCATCAACTTCCTCGAGATCCCCGAGACAGATAGCCAGGTCGAACAAGAGCGAGAAATCGAAGATCGACTTGAGAACCTGAAAGCGATTCTCGACAACGACGACTACTGGGGGCCGCGCATGCGTGCGATCACCGAGAGTATGGGTCGGGCGATGATGAAATCGGAGAAAGACTACTCGGTGATTGATTTCTACTTCGTCCTCCTAAATCAGGAGCGTCGCGAACAGTTCGCCGAGGAGGTCGAGGATCCCTATATCAAGGAATTCGTGAACGAGATCGCGGAGATGGACGACGACGCCGTTCGCCCACTCCTGTCGCGAGTGAAAAATTGGGTCGAGAATGGTGTGATTCGCCGGATTATTGCCCAACGTGAGAGCTCGATCGATTTCCAGAAAATCATTGACGAGAACAAAATCGTGATTGTTCGTACACCGGTGTCGAACCAGGACGTCAAGCAGATGATCACCCTTGGCGTGATGCGCCCGATCTGGAGTGCCGTCCAGAATCGGTCGTTCGAGGACGGGGAGAACGAGCCGTTCTTCGCGATTTTCGACGAGTTCGACGCCATTGCGAGCCAGAATCTCGATGTCAAAAATATGCTCGCTCGGGCTCGGTCGATGCGCCTGTCGGTGACGATTGCCTGCCAGTACCCCGAACAACTCAAAGAAGCGGGCGTGCTGAGCGCCGTCAAAGCGAACTGCAACAATCCGGTGATCTTCCGACTACCGAACGACGAGGACGCTCGTCCTGTTGCGAAGTTGTTCAAGGGGTACAACGAGGAGGATTTGATGGAGACCGAGAACTACCAGGTGTGGACGCGAATTCCCATCAAAGGCGGAATGCAGTACTCTGACCCGCTCAAGATTCACACATTCGCGCCGTATCCACCGCTTCGCTCGGAAGCAGATGCCGAGGACATGATTCATCGCAGTCTAGAGCAGTATGGAAGTTCGCCGATTACCGACGCCGAAATTCAGCGCGAACTACCGTATGGCGAATTGAACGAGGGAACAACGGCGGACGATCCGGCAGACCTCCCGGTTGGGACAGACGAGCATTTGCGCAATCAGACGCTCAAAGCCGTCTACGACGAGAGTATTCGACAGGGTGATCCAGGTGGCTGGGTGCAAATAGCAGCATGTGTTGAGCGGTTGAACCGGTATCTGCCCGGCGACGACGTAACCGACGCCGGGAAAGCATGGCGCAAAGTCTTGCAGCGAGTGCCGGATACACACCTCGATCATCGGGAGGTCGAGGACGAGATGGAAGTGAAGCCGCTTGATACCGGCTTTTTGAATCTCGGTGACTCGGAGAACGATGGAAAGGCTGAGCATTGGGCACCGATGGCTGACGCCTACGTGCCAATGACGCAACTCGGATTCATCTTCGAGATACCCGAGCAGACCGGCCAATCCATGCCCGACGGTCTTGCACGACTGGACGACGTCCTCGCAATTACACCGGACGACGACCCAGTGACGGTGGCGGATAAAGTGAACAGCTACCAGGAGGATCACGCCCTCTTGGATCGGCTGGCGGGGACGAGTGACGCCTACATCGAAAGCGAACATACGACGGGCAGTACGCAACCATCACAGACGGTCAAGAACCTGGCACAGGCACACAACGACGGAAATCGATGCCTCTTCTTTGCCCGCGAGGAGGTGGCGGAGAAGGTGTATGATACGGTCGCACACGAGCCGTTCTGCTGCCGAAGCAACCATGGTGTGACGGACGAGCGTCGGTTCTATACGGGCACGCAGACGCTGACGATTGACAGCGAAACGATGACACGCCCTGGCGGACGCGAGAATGTTTGGGTGCATGACGAGCAGACCGGCAAATACGAGCTTCGAGATGGAGAGGGGGAAGTACATGCTCGGTTCAGGTCGGCAGCGGACATCTTTACCGACGCCAATGCGTACCCCGACGGCGGTACGAACAACATCAAGCCGCCGGTCATCCCCGAGTACGAGATGGATGGTGATCTCAGTACCGTCGAGTGGGACGTGATCGTGGTGCCGCCGGAAACAGAGACACCGATGGATATCATGCTCTATCAGGAAGGCGGGTCGAACATTCACCTCCCGAACCTCATCGACGATATAGTGGACGAAGAAGATTCTGTGACAGCCAACGCAGAGCCAAGCATTACTAATGAGTCGCCGACACAAAC
Source organism: Haladaptatus sp. HS23 (assembly GCF_056892285.1). Classification (NCBI taxonomy): domain Archaea; kingdom Methanobacteriati; phylum Methanobacteriota; class Halobacteria; order Halobacteriales; family Haladaptataceae; genus Haladaptatus; species Haladaptatus sp. HS23. The sequence goes on from NZ_JBXGLH010000017.1 coordinate 14,140, forward strand.
GGAGGAACAGCAGGTCGATGATGTGAGAAAGAACGTGATTGACGAAGCGGCAGAGTTCCTCTAAGTGGCTGGTTGCGGACTACAAATTATCTTTGAGTTTCTGAATTGCCTTCTTGGTCCGTGAACGCAGGTCCTCGATATCGTTGTCGTGCTTGGTGCGTAGCGACTCGACTTCCTTCTCGAGCTCCTCGATCCGTTCCCAGAGTGCTTCCACATCATTAGGATGGGCGAGATCTCGTGCGGCGAGTTCCAACCCGTCCTCGCAGAACTGCTCACCCCGCTCCGTCAACTGCCACACGATCGCCCGTGATCCTTGGCCGATGTGAACCCGATCAATTTCTTCGACTAACTTCCACCGTTCCAGTAGGTCCATGTGGTGGGTCATGCTGCCGGTTGGAATGCCAGCGTGTTCCCGTAGCTCCGAGGTGTTCACTGCAGTATTATCAGCGGACAACAACACTTGGAGGATGTTGCGGCGAGGATGGCCGAGGCGGTCTTGCATCTCCTCGAAGGTAGGCACCGTTCCATCTGACTCCTCAGTGATTGAACCATTGCTCATGAGGCGTTATTTTCCCTGTGAGGCCATAAATATAGCCTCCTATATGGCGTGATTACATCATCCCGACGGAAAGGCACCTGCCAAACAAGGGGGGCGAAGAGATAGAGAGAAACCAGGCCTGCAAGAAGCTGACAGAAGTGACACATAGATGAACAGCGGGGAGAAACCCTGCCGAGAGCGAGAGTGGATACCAGCTGTGACATGAGTAGTGGCACCCCAAAGTATCAACCGACAGAGGTAGAGGTGACAGATGAAACGCCCCCGGCTGGCACCCCGGAGACGAAGTGAAAATAGCACCCCACAATGGGCGAGAAAATGGGCACCCCAGAAGGCGTCCAGCGGGATCCAAATGGTGTGACGAAAAGCGGCGGAAACACGACGAGAAACAACTGGACAGTCCACCAAGAGCAAAGCAACGACAAGCATCACAACGAGACCAGAGACAGTCCACTAGAGACGAACCACGACGGACCAGGGCAAGAACAGAACGACAGTCCCCATGCGAAAACAACAGCCGAGGGACAGAGAACAACGCGAGCTGGGACAGTCCAACAGCACGAATAGAAAGCCCAAACTGCGAGCGATATAGCTTGCCGAAGGTGGAGAAATAGTTAAACCGAGAACCGGTGACAGTCAATGAGAGCGAGACAGACACGGACAGTGTAGCGGGAGCGAGAAGAGAGCTGAAAACGAGAGATACACAGTACGACGAGGAGCGAGCTAGGCGACAGTACCGACAGCAGGGACGTGCAGTTTAACGAGAGGACGACAGTCACCGAGACGAAAGAACCTCGAGGAGCGGTCCACCTCAAATACCGAGTGACGACGTACGAGACACAAAGGCTGTGAGACAGCACAGAACAGTCAACAAGAGCGACGAGTTCTGACAGTCCTCTTCCGGGACAGGACGACAAAATCCGATGAGCGACGATAGTGGGGTGCCAGTGGAAGCATTGGTTGGGGTGCCCACTGGCTTCACGCAGATCTGAGTGCCAACCAGGATGCCAGAACGGGTGCTAACAGGAGCACACACCGTCTGAAATCTGGTGTGACGGCATGATCTGGGTGCCGACCCAAGCCCACCACGGGGGTGCCGTCTCCAGCGAGACACCGCAGTTTCAATGAAGCGACCCACGACAGCAGGAGATGAACAGCACGGAAGACTATCCACGAACGACAGATTACCGTGTTCGCCGACCACTACAGATGGACTGTCATATTTGACCACCAGCACACCCCGAACTCCGATGGTCTCATGCTGAAAGGACTGTCCAAGATGAACAGTACAGGAGAGATGAGCCGGCTAGAGCCCGGTGGACTGTCCTCTGCGTACCAGCAGGAGAGTGGTAGGTTTAGTAATGGTGGGACTGTCGAGTGAGCGCTGTTTACAGCGGAACTCTGGTGTGTTACCAGCGGGACTGTCAGGAGTTAGAATTGACTATCTATCCGGTGGAAAAGCAGATGAAAACCGCTGTGTTTCAGCTGGGTGGGCACCCCGTCTGGTTTCTGCCGGCCGACTGTCCACTGGTCACGAGTAGCGGTTATTCGCTCGGCGGCGAGTATTCGGCATCCCACCCTTGAACTAAACAGAGCAAATCACAGCCGCTACTTCAGTCAAAGTTGAATTAGGGGAATTATCCGTCTGTGTCCCCATACGTCATCGTTGCTGTGGTCTTGAGTACATCGTCTCCACCAAACCACCCTTGGGTAACCTGTGTCTTAGCCTGGGTTTCCACAAGAATGTCACCGGCAGTTAAACGACCTGGATTGACAAATTCTGAGATGAACTGATACGTTCCCGAACTCGTCGTGGGTGGTGTCAAATGGATTCGCCAGTCTGCTGTCTCTGTCGAATGTTTTTGTTCTACTGTCGCTTGCTTCTGATCATCATTATTGGCGGGTACAACGTTTGACTGCCAATTCGTACAGACCCCATCGTTCGACAGATCCTCTGTCCGCCAGTTGTGCTGGACTGCAATGCCCGCCTGTTTCCAATTCGTTGAGCACCCACTATCGCCTGTGATGACATTATACTTCGTCAGCAGCACAAGCCGTGTTTGGTTATTGGCGTGGCTTTTTTCGAAGAGAGTAGCCTCCATGTAAACTGCTCCGTTTGGACAGTCATTGCCATCGGAGTTTGTCTCGGCACGTGCAACGACAGGAGCTGACTTGACATCGGAAATATCGAGCATGCCCCCTGAGATGGTTGCAGCAGTCCCCGGCGGGCCAGTGATCATTGTGCATCCTGAGAGGGCAGCGCTGGCGGTGAGACCACTTGTAGCAAGGACCGAACGGCGGGAGGGCATGATTGGTGATTTGAAAAGCAGGGTAATATTTGTTAGGGGACATATAGTAATAGAACCCCACAATATTGATGGCAGCCCAGGTGATGAAAATTCAGAATCGCTCAAAATGATTGGTTAGTAGCTCGAATCAGCAGTGAGCTAAGGGGGTGCCGTAAAGATAGTTTCCTGCCGTCTCCCTGACTTCGCTTCTGATTTCACTGCTGGGTGGTACATTAAGCAGGTTTGGGGACACCTGATCTCGAGTGATCAGGTGAGAAACGCCGTTGCTACCGACAGAGCGCCAACTATGGTCGCCGGACTGTTACTGACTTCGCAGATGAGCCAGTTTGCTTGACTCTGACCGTTGTCGGTAGTTGCTCTTTCATTGTCACGACTAAGCGGTATGCATCAGCACTCTCATCAGCTGTGCAACCACCGCCAAGCCAAGATGAGGTATCCGTATTACCGACAGTCACTGTGAGGGTCTGCGAGCCTTCGTTGTAGGAGACATCCTTCAGATCTGCTTTGTTGCATGTGCTTGATCCAACATAGAGTGCTGCTCGAACGATCACCTGCTTCGACTCCGGTTTGAAGGAGACAATCGGTTGTTCGGTTGGCCCAGGGAAATCGTTGACATCCGGACTGCCTGACTCGTAGATAGTGAATTTTCGACCGGTAATTGAGTGGGAGCGGTTAGTCACACCACTAAGATCGCCTATACAACCACCAAAGAATGTAAGCGCAGCCAATGAGAGGAGTGCACGACGTTTCATAAGTAAAAGCAAGCTATTGTAAGCGAAGACATCGGCAATGATTTTGCAGCTGTACTCACTCGTCTATGGCTCATCTTCACTGACCTCAAGCGTGAATCCCCACGTGAACGTCTCATCATACCCGTCTTCGTCGTGAATATTATAGGCGGCCTCGAATCGATACTCTCCAGTCGGGAGACAGCCGTACTTGGTCGGATCATCAACGACGATCAGTTTCTCTGTCGAGGACTGTCCCGGCTCAAGCGATGCTGGTGTCGGAAATTCATTCGTCCAGATGAGTTCGTGCTTCGATTTCCCGTCGGTTCCAATGCACTCCGGTGCGTAGTCAGCTGGTGGACTATCTGGTGCCTTGAGTGCATAGAGAAGAATGCCAGATTCTCCTGCGCTTGAACTAGCGCCTTTGTAGTAGGGAACGTCGAACTTTCTGGTTGTGTCACCAGTATTGGTCGCGGTAGTCCTGAGATGGGCTGTTTGAGCGTTTGTTATCGTTGCTTGTGTGACTTCGATAGTCAGGTCAACTGGATACCGTTTTGGGACTGCATCGATTTGTGTTACTGATACCCATTTTGGAAACGGTGTGTTGCCTGAGGACGCTCGACCGAGACAGCCAGATGAGATGGGGAACAGCGTTCCCAGGCTTATGAGCACGGTTCGGCGTTTCATATCAGTTCATAGGTGTATTGAGGAATAAGCTTCGTGGTGAGTGAAATACCTCTTTGACATTACTCTCGTGAGTCAGAGACTCTGTTTACGATTTCGTCCTAGTGATCACTTTTGACTAGAGAAGTGGCAAAATTACTCCCACGGTACCTGAGAGATTCTATAACCAAATTTCAACTGGTAGTATCTGTAGGTGGCAAATTATGGGTACCCACGTACTTGTGTCGTTCATAGAGATACAGGTAGGGAAGCACGAATCCAATCACAGGAACGATCATCCAATAATACCATCCAGACGGGTTCCAGTCGGAAACGGCAGTAACATACTGCTTATCGAAGTAGATGATGAGCGGTGAGAGGAGCGTTAAAACACCGCCAAGCAGAGCAAACGGTGCGGTGATCAACGACGTGTAGACGTCAGGTGGCAGAGCAATTGCAATGAGAGCAATAATTGGGACGAGGGCAGCAAGCACTCCAATTGGAATCCACCACTTGTCGCTGGGAGTGAGTTCAGGTGTCGAGACGATTGTTTCGCTCATGGCATAGTAAACGATGTGATTAATTATTAATTTATGTACGACCAGAAGTAGCAATCTGAAACCAATGCTATCGTTGCTCGTCACGCTCGTCTTGGAGGTGCTCAACGTGGGCTTCTAACCGACCAATCATCCGTTCCATGCGGTCAAGCCGTTCGTCAACACTCCCGCCTGACCGGACGCGAAGAATGAAGTAACCGAGTCCACCGAGGACGCCGAAAAGGATGGCGGCAGACACGACAAGCATCAGGGCTATAAATACGAGCTCAAAACCATCTATGAGCAGAAATGGTGCCATTAATTTGGATATAGTAAGAAGACAATATAACACTTGACACCGCTCTCATCATTGTTGTTGGACCCTTCACCTCGCCACCCGCGTCGGAGCATATGAAGCATCCCGACCGTTTTGCACTACCGTGATCGAAGACAGTCCCTTGAGATCATCCTAACCGCGTCTATTACGACCGTTCGTAATCACAGGACAGACAAGAAGAGAAAACTCAGCGCGAGAGATAGACGTTAGTATACAATACTAACGCTGGCAAATCAAACGTAACCCTCAAGGATCGAGGCACTACTCTGCAAGTCAATTGTACCGCGCGAAAATCTTCCTCGTAACTACGGCTTATCGCGAGAACTACTTAAATGAAAGCTGATCAGTGGCCGTTGCCCTCCTCAACGCGGAACGACCCACCGCACTTGCTACAGCTGTACTGCTCGGGGTGACGTACTGTTTTCGAGCGTCGATAGCGGGCAACCCGACCGCCGCAGTCCTCACAGACAAGCCACCACTTGGGCGTAGTGAAGTGTTCGCAGTGCCGTGAGGTGTCGAGGTGGTTCGTCCAGCGGGCGAACGTTGCGCCGTGATCCGCGTCGCCGAACTCGTGGTACTGCCACGCGTGAATCAGTTCGTGCCGGACGGTTTCACTGAATTGCTCCCAGCCATGTTGTTCGTAGGCCGTCCAGGTCAGCGCAATTGTGATTGCCTCTGTTGCAGGGTCGTACTTCGTCACGCCCGCCTGTCATTGGGCTCGGTGTGAAACCTCCCAGTTGATTGTTTCGACCGGCAGTTCGGGGAAGTGCTCGGCGGCGACGTTCGTAGTGTGGCGTTGCGTACGGTCAAACCGACCACGCTCGGTTGGCGGTGTGCCATCGCTACCGCTCGGCGCATCTGTACCCGGTAGCTGTATTTGGACAAAACCCCTATGCACATTGTTGGTGATGTTTTGTCCATGACCCAGTATACAGAGTGGGCAGATAAACAGCAAACAACCACTGTGTCGGTAGATGGGCACGAACTCACGATCGCCTATTACGAGGAAGGGACTGGTGATCCAGTCATTTTTCTCCATGGAATCCCCACTTGGTCGTTTCTCTGGCGAGACATCGCTCCTGAAATCGCCGATGAATATCGGGTTATCGTCCCTGATCTAATCGGATATGGAAATTCATCTATGGACGACCACTTTGATCGATCGATTCGTGCACAGGAAGAGGCGATCGGTGATTTTCTTGATCAGCTCGGAATCGACTCCGTCTCGTTCGTTTCCCATGATATCGGTGGCGGTGTCGCACTGCGCTATGCCGCACACAACCCCAGTCGCGTCGACAAGCTCGTTTGTTCGAACGCGACCTGTTACGACTCGTGGCCGGTGCAAGTGATTACTGACCTCGGGTTACCTAAAACCGCAGAAACTCCGCATGACGAGTTTCTCGAAGAGATGCGTTCTACCTTCTCACAGGGAACCTATGAGGAGGCTGACGAAGCCTTTGTCGAGGGAATGCTTGCTCCCTGGGACTCGGAAGAAGGGCAGGTCTCCGCCTGCCGGTGTGCTGTTGCGACGAACACGAACCATACGACCGAAATCTCCTACGAGAACATCGAAGCAGATCTCCTCTGTCTCTGGGGGGCAGACGACCAGTTGCAGCCGATCGAGTACGGGGAACGGCTCGCGGAAGAAATCGATGGTAAGGTAACACCGCTAGATGAGGCATATCACTGGGTGACCGAGGATCGCCCCGAATCTTACCGAGAGGAACTACGGACGTTCCTCCAGAAGTAACGACCATGAATACGACTGACCAAATCCACGAAATTGAGGCGACAGGCTGGCAGCGCGGTATCTACGACGACATCAAACGGACCTTCCGTGCGCCGTTTATCAACTGGATTTTCCGGACGACAATGGCCAACTATCCCACATTCCTTCGCTACGCGTGGGGGCAGTTGAAGCCCGTTTTCGATACGCGCGCATTTGCCCGATTTTCCGTCGAATACCGCGATGGGATTCTCTCGACGGTCGAGAAGTCGGCCGACCTTCCAGTGTATCGCTGTGAAGAGATCGACATCGTTCCATCGGAATACCGAGAACTCTGCGGCCAACTCGCAACGTTCGATATCGTTGCCCCTCGACTCGCTGTTTTGTTTGAAGTGATGGATCGGACGCTTCACGACAACCCTATTGGTGAAAATCCGAACACAAATCGAGAGACGACGGCACCCTCCCCGAACTGGCTTGACGGTAACCGAGGTATCTCACCGACGATGATCGGCTTCGACGAAATCCCTGACGAATTGGACGACACGATCTCGGGAATTCAGGCGTTCCACGGATTCGATAGCGGTCTACCGAGCATCTACCGGTGTCTCGCCCAATGGCCAGCACTGCTCAACCCGCTGTGGTTCAATCTTGAACCGATTCTGAAATCGGATACCTTTGATCGTGCTTGTGAGGTGGCGAACGAACGAGTCTCTGAGCACGTCAACTCTATTCCGTATCGTCCACGGTTGACCCCTGACGGTCTTCGCCACGTTGGATTCGATACCACGACCATCGAGGATCTCAGAGGGCTGTTCCATGAGTTTAATCAGGGTGCTGTTGCAACCGTAGTTCCTGCACTGCCCCTGTACGCTACAGCCGTCGACGCGACGGGCATTCGTCGCTTTCCATAATTGCCATTTTCGCTCGGAGGATGAGGCTTTCTTCTTCAATAAGCTACCAATTGCCAACTGATTATGTGGGGATAATCATCTCGTCTCAAATACAAGGGATGGGCTACTCTGTGCCCCGATTACACCTCGTACGTCTTCTGCCAGAGGACTGTGTCTAAGTAGTCGATGAACCGGGTCATCCGACCGTCTTCCAGTTCACAGACGTGCGCAAAGGGAACAGCAAGGGGCTTGCCCGACGTTCTGTGCATTCCATGGAAGGTACCGAGGACAACGATCGTGTCACCGCCGTCGATGAATTTGTTGGTGTCGACCTGAAAATCCTCGAAGTCCTCGAGACAGGGGGTAAAAACGTTCTCTAGGACTTCCTCTGGACCGTGGTACGTTCCACCGTAGATGTCGCCCTCAGGCTCAGTCCACTCGATATCCTCGTCCATTGTGGCCATCGGAGTGTCGATGTCACCCTCGTTGAACGCGTCGTAGACGCCCTGCACGAGTTCGACGTTGCTTTTAGCCGCAGTGCTCGCCATGGTTCTTCACCAAGTCGTATGTACGTCGCCCAAAAGCATATGGGTAGATATGTGCTAGCATACCACTCCTGCGATTTGACACCGTTCTCATTTCATCAAACAGACTATCATACTCTACAATCCTCGTTGAGGCGGTGTATCGTGAAATGGACTCAAAGATCCTGTTTTGTAGTGGCTTGTGTTCGCGCTGGGTCGAGCAGTGTCATTGGTACGAGGGGTACCGTCGATCACTGGGAAAAAACACAGGATCACTCGTCAAGAAAGATCGAGTTGGCAGCAAGCTCCTGTCTCGAGTTCATTCTCCTCGATGTACTGGGCCAAACACGCATAATTACAGAACTTTCCGATAGTGGTCCGCTCTCCGCTTTGTTCTTCGTCGACAAAAACGGGGGAGTGTACATGCACATCACTCCCACAATACGTACAGGCTTCGCTCATATGCTGTGAGAGCGAGCTACAGAAGGAAAAGAGTAGTCTCAACGCGTATGAATCCTAACTGTCTAGCGATCACATATCAGGGTCGTAGAAATAGAGACTGAAGCGGTGGTTCGTTCGGCAGTTCCGTCCGTCCTGTTCTCACGCATGGCCAACACGGGAATCCATTCAGGCCGTCACAGTCGCAGTCTTCGGGTTCGGCCTCTTTGTCGTCCTCCGAAGGAATGCGTCAAGCGTCCCGTCGTCAGTCGCGTTGTCGACGGCGTCCATGTGCTTGCAGAACGCGTTGCGGTGGACGTGGTGCGGGCAGGTGCACGCCATCAGTTCCTCGGTCACATCGTCGATGGAGACTGTATACTGATGGTCTGCGGGGTCTCGTGGCTCTCGTTGGTGACTGTTACGAGTCCGGAGGCATCGACGTCGAAGGAAAATTGTTCGGCCTGTGTGCGGTTCTGTGCTGTCTCGGCAGCGCCAGAATCTTTCGGCAGATTCGTTCGCAGATCTAATCAGAGTGATAGCGTCTGCCCGGTGATGGAGATGCAACTGACAACTTGAGAAATTGTAGAAATTTGTTGGAGAAAATTTATTAGTAGAAAATGAGTTGTGAATGTATGGACGGAACTGGTGGAGATGGAATGGACAGGATGGATGGAGACCCGACAGGCTCTGGGACTCCAGTCCTCAAGTCCGATTCAATCAAGGCAATGGTAGTACTTCTTGGCATTCTCGTCGTCTTCTTTCTCCTTATGTATTTTCTTGGGTAGCACTTCACCACTACACACCAATCATAGCTAATGGGTAGAGGGACCAACTGGCGACAAGATTCTTGCAGCGATATGCGAATCAACGTTCTGTCTGTGATCGCTCGGTGAGCAGTGGAGTCAGTTGAGAGAATGGTCGTGCAGATTGTCTTTGGTTCGAATAGTAGCACAAAGCATTTACCGGTCTCCATTAAGCCACAGATTGCGGCGCGGTTGCCAATGACTCCCTGAATCGGTCTCGTGGGTTTGGCGCCATCACTCCCGATCCACACGCTCTCCCCTCGCCACCCTTCCTTCCTTCCTTCCTGTTCGCACGCGTGCCCTGCGTCACGAGCAAGGAGACGATACTTACATCTTCTCAACGACTGACCAGAAGAATTTTAATTTGACAAACATAGTAGTGTGGTATGAACCGATTCTATCTCTTTTACGTCTCTACGCTGATTGGCGGCGTAGCGCTAGGTATCCCTGCATTGATATCTGTGATCACTGGTGAGCAAAGTATTCCACTAGTACTTCAAGCAGTAGGTGGATGTGGTATGGCAGTTGGAGCAATCTATGAGGTTTTCTGCAAAGATCCAGCAGAGTTCACTGTGGGAAAGTATACGGTTTGGACAGTCGTTCTTGCAGCCCTGCTGATTATCCTCAGCGGCGCTATTCGGTTAGTAAGCTAGCGGTTAGAGTGAACGCGATGAGCAGGGCCGATTTGCGGAGCAAACGAGTAATGACGATAATTCCAGATGAATAGATGGTCGGGGAAGAATCGTCTATGAAAATGATAGTATGGGTTCATTCAATCGATCGGCAGTCGGTTGTTTTTGCAGTCATTTAATCGTCGAAAGTTATTAGCCAAATGATAGTCTGGGTCAAGAAGTGAAGAAAACCATTCTCGAACCAGGTCCAGGACAGATCGAGTCAGAAAAATCGACGAACCACCAAGCGCTCTGGCTGTGGCAATCCATCACTCGGACCATATCCAATTGGAAATCTCAGGGACAGGATGGACGAGGGGCGATCTAGAGGCACAGACACGGAATATCTTCGAGCTGTTTGAGCGATTCGTTTCAGAGTTTGAAGGCGATATGCGGAGTATTGTTCGAAACCGGATCCACATTCGAGAACCACATCTGACAGCCAAGAATCGGCGTCTCATTCATGAGATCCGGGGCGATTTTTTACTCGGCCGAACTATCCCGCGAGTACGTTCGTTGAGGTTTCTAACTTAGCACACGAGGACGCTTTAGTCGAGATGAAGCTGATGCAGTAGTTCCTACTGGTGGATGGGAAACAGAAGTTCAAATGGACGGTTGAGAACAGATTATCTAATTCCGACCAGTGTTGGGTCCTTTGATTGAACTACGATACACAGTATTTTGATGGAGTAATTGCCTTCCTCTGGTATGAACGTCCAACTACTCGAAGCGACCCAGAATCCAGAGGAACTTATCTGTCGTAGTGTGCGAAACGATTCACTCTGCGGCGGATGTTGATCGGCCATCGATGCCCTCAAGAATTCGTCCTAGGGGGACAAAAGACAGATTGGAGAGCCTCTCTTTTCCTATACCGGATGAATACCATGAGAACGACTAACGAAGCGGTGGGGAGAGACGAACCAAAGGGGGTTGTGATACCCGCTTCACGGTATCCACATGGGTATGCATCCGTTCGATCACTTAGCCGGGCAAACATACGAACGATCGTCGCAGTCGCAGATGAATACCTTCCGGTTGCCGCATCCCGATTCTGCGACGAAGTCGTACGAGTTCCGCCCTCGTACGAAATACTGGCGTACAAGGACGCACTTCTGGGAATCGCTGCCCGTCCGGACGTGCACACGATTATTCCACATCGTCCACAGGATACATACGTCCTCTCGAAGTATCACGACGAATTCGATCGATACGTTAGCCTCGTCGTCCCGCCACTTGAGACATTGAAGAGAGTACATGATCGAAAGCAGCTGATGGATATTGCAGAGCGCACAGGGGTACCAGTGCCGGAGACACGTCTACTGGACGAAGCCACCGAATGGGAGGTCGATCGGGTCGTCAAATCGCGATACAACCTGCTCGTCGACGAGTACATCGACTCGTATGAGCCATCCGAGTCGTCGATCGTCAAGTCGGTACAGCACGTTCCGTCGAACGAGTCACTCGATATCGCGACAACGTGCGAAGCAATGGACCATGTCCCGATCGTCCAAGAGTACATCGATGGAACGGACGAGTACGTATTCGGTGCGCTCTACGACCACGGTAAACCGCTCGCGACGTTTCAGCATCGACAGATTCGCGGGGATTCGTATACCGGTGGTGGTGGTGTATACCGTGAATCCGTCGAGATTCCGAGCTTAGAAACAGCGGGTCGAGCGATCCTCGATGAACTCGAATGGCATGGGCTCGCGTGTATCGAATACGTCGAAGATGCGACAACTGGTGAATTCAAACTCGTCGAAATCAACCCACGGATGTGGCAATCACTTGCATGTGCGACGGCTGCAGGTGCGGATTTCCCGTTCTGGTACCGGCTTCAGGCGATCGGCAACACCGACTCGATCGAACCGGGATACGAGGTCGGTGTCGGAACGCATTACATGATCGGCGAGCTGGAATACCTCACGAGCATCGTCCGCGACGATTCATCAATCGTTGGTCGTCCACCGCTTTCTGCAGCCATAAAGGAGATTCTGCTTTCGTGTTATGAGATGCCGAACTTCGATTACTTCCACGTAGACGATCCACTCCCAACGGTTCGTATAGCACGATCCGAAATTTCCAAGGGGATCCGACGGCGAATGACATAGTGTCGGGCTATGCACTTTCTTCCGCTGCACCGGGCGAAAAGGAGTGCATTTGATTCATCATCGTCGCCTGCTTTATCATCGGCATCTCCAACAGGGTAAGAAGCGTGTACAGTTCCGCAGTCCTGTTTTCTCCGTTCTGATGCTTTCGATAGACCGTTTTTACCCCCTTCCAATCCAAGAATGGAAGTGCCTGGATCGTAGGCTTGTGCTTGCGGATGGCATCGATTACGAAGTCTTCGTGGCGAGCAAACCTCGCGTGATCCCGCCACGAATCTTGATTGAGGTGATATTTTGGTGGTTGGTGTCTCGGTAAGTGTTTGCGTCGGAAGCTGGCCACTTGTCGCCCGAGATACTGCACTGGATAAGACCGCGCGATCGGGACATCCGATGATGGATGTGGGATAGCTGCGAGTTCGGGAGCAAGCCGTTGGACGGCCCGATTGATGAGATCGCGTCGGAGGCGGTATCTTTTGGGTATTCGAAGGTGTAAATCTACGAGCCGGTTATCCAAGAAGGGAATGTGAGACGGACACAGCTGGCGGAGGCTATGTAGATTGATTAACTCGGAATCGTTCGAGAGGGGATAGTACGTGCTACAGACGAGCAAGTCGTCCAATGAATCGTAGCGTATGCCGTGGTGATCGATTTTCCCATTATCCTGAACGACATTCGCGGACAGGATTTCATGGAGGTCGTGAGACGTGGTGAGGTATTCCGGCGGCGAAGCGAGCGCCGTCCCGCCCGAAGAAATCCAGTACTCGAGAATATCCGTCAGTGAGCTCATCTCGACGCCGACCGGTAACGTGAGCGTTCCCAATGATCCGAGCGATTGTGAACGGGTTGGAATAGGATAACTTTTGAACAGCGTATCAGCATAGAGGCCGGTGAAGAGCGAATCAACCGACTCGGTGATTTCGTCCGCGAAGGGGGTGAGATAGCCTTGGAAGTAGTAGCCATCGAAATTGGAAAGCGACGCGTTCTTCGGTAACGTTTCCAGATACGTGGTATCCGTTCGGTGGAGGATTCGAAGGTCTGCGTTGCCGATTTCGGCGACCTGTTCGGCGATCCGTGCTTCTCGATTGTTCCACTCAGCGAGATGAAAGGCGGTAAGTTGACGATTTGCGGCAGCTAAAATCAACCGTGAGTCGCTTCCACCACTCAACATGAGACCGGGCTCACGATCCGAGTTCAAACGCTCGTCGATGACGTCCTGGAAAACGTTGATGAACGTTTCGACGAAGTGCTCGAACGGTTTGTCCTCCGGTTGATAGTGAGGGGTCCAGTAGATCTCTGACGTAACTTCGTGAGTGGAGAGGTCGTATGTCGTGACAGATGCCGGAGGAAACTTTTCGATATCACGAAGTGGTGTCTTAGTCCCGAAAACTCTGCGAAGCGTAAGATATTCGAAGAGATATTCGTGATCAAATCGACGGCTGATCTGTGAGAAAGAAGGAAGTAGTTGGATTTGTGTCGAAAACACAAGCGTTCCATCGACTCGGGCGTGAAAAACGGGATGAGTCCCGAATCGGTCGAGAAAAATTGAGACGGTCTCACTAACGTGATCGTAGACGATACCGACGAAATTACCGTTAAGACCAGTAAGGAATTCCCAGCCGAGTCGTTCGTAGAGCGATGCGCAAAACTCAACGCTTGCCATTGAGGATGGACGGGAAGTATATCCGGATTTGTCCTGGAAACCGTACGCTTCACCCAGGAGCCACATTTGGACTTCGCCATCGCGGCACCAAACTGGTTGACTATCGTTTGCCTGTGAGTGAAACGCCATATGAACAGTAGCGGACGTGGTTCTGTAGGTAGAGGTGGTCGATTCTTCCGATCCGTGTAATGAATTCGCAATTTTCGAAGTAGAACCAGAATAGTCACCAAGAATACCGATCAACCCAACCATACAAACGACCCTCCCTCAATTTTATCTTTCCCACTTAGTCGTGTGTAAGCGCCGTCTACTAGAGATAGCATGAAGTCAGAATGCTATCGGAGGTACTTTACTTAATCTTATTGTTACTAATAACACGTGAGCATTCTTTAGACGGGGTACTGAATGATTGAGTAGTACGATCAGGGTTAATCGCTAGATCGTTGCATACTCAAACAGGTCGATACTGACCTGCTATCCGCAGTTACACGTGTCGGGAGGGAACCGCAACCTCGGCAACATGAGGGTCTGCAATACTAGCAAAAACCGTCGTCTCTCACATTGTGTCTGAAAACAGGGATCGAATTCTCCGCACCTGAGTCAGCACTGGGTCAAGTAGGAGTGTCTGTGTCTTGAGAATATTATCGGTTATTTCATACGTGCTTTCCATCAACGCTTGCTGGTCGGTGATATCCGAGACCGTCACTTGGCGTGCCATGGATAACAAGACTGAAGCAATGGTTCGTTCGGCAGTTTCTTTTGCCCCATTCGTACGCACGGCCAGCAGTGGAATCCATTTAGGCCATCATAGTCGCCCTTTGTCGATTCAGTGTCGTTTTCGTTGTCCTCATCAACCGATGGGAACGCGTCGAGCGTCCCGTCGTCGGTTGCGTTTTCGACGGCGGCCATGTGTTTACAGAAGGCGTTGCGGTGGACGTAATGCGGGCAGGTACACGCCATCAGTTCGTGAGTCACATCGTCGATGGAGACTGTGTACTGGTTCTCTGTCGGGTTCTCGTGGCTCTCGTTGGTGACAGTGAGGAGTCCGGGGGCATCGACGTCGAAGGAGAATTGTTCCCACTGTGCGCGTTTCTGTGCCGTCTCGTTAGCTTCAAGGGCTGCGGATTGTTTTGTACTCATGGTCTTTCAGTCCAATTAGGAAGACCAGTGCCGGGTGCTACAACACCCGGCGCGTTTCTACACGCCCGAGGGCACCGTTCTTCCTACGCTAAACTATGCACTAATGCATAGTAAAACTACCGACTTTGCGTTAGTGCATAGAATTAAAGTAGGCAGAGGTGCATAGATTGAACTATGTTGAGTCAGAAATCGCAGGCAATGAGTCGATATCGAGCGATCATGACGGAGACCGATCGAGAGCATATTAGTGGTGAAAGCGACCCCTCGAACCAGCAGCGCGATCAGGCCGTCTATCGGGTGAGTAAGCGGATCACCGAGGAACTCCCGAAGGATATTGCTGT
Source organism: Haladaptatus sp. HS23 (assembly GCF_056892285.1). Lineage (NCBI taxonomy): Archaea > Methanobacteriati > Methanobacteriota > Halobacteria > Halobacteriales > Haladaptataceae > Haladaptatus > Haladaptatus sp. HS23. The sequence goes on from NZ_JBXGLH010000017.1 coordinate 29,573, forward strand.
ACTTGCCAGGCATCGACCCGACAAGCTCGAAGAACTCCGGGAGATTGTTTGTGAGGAAGTCGACGAAGGGTAGATGGTCGTATCCCATGTGGGCACAGCCATCTGTGACTTCGTCCCCCAGAGTGAGCCCCATTGAAACTGGATAGAGGAACTGAGGGGTAATTATCTACCAATAATAGTAGGAACTATTATTCTTATAGAGCATCTATTTGTCGTCAATGACGAACTTCGAATACCGATCACGGCGAACCCCACTTGGCTTGCTTGTTGGAGCGTGGGCTCTGTGGTCGCTTTTTGAGATTTGGACAAGCGGAATTGATTGGCAGAGTGGTGGCGCTATCGCAACTGTTGGAGCGTTCACAGCAGTCTGTCTCGGGTGTCTCGTGTGGGCTATTGGGGCAACGACTGGTGGTTCTATGGAGCGACCGACTTTGTATCGGCGGCTTATGCAGCTCTTTGGAGTGCTTGGGATCGTGTTTCTTGGTGTACTTGCTCTCGTAGTGCTCTTCTAAAATCGAGTGGTGGTTATCGGGAGGCGTCTTTGTCATTGAATTGCCTTACTGGTGTCTGATTTGACTGCAATATATCCTCCAGAGATTGCTAACACCAACCCCCATCCACGAGCTATTGCATTACTCCAAGACTGATAGTGTCGAACGTGCCTCTGCGTCTCGACCAGGTACTCGATGGTGCAGAGAGTCGTTGAGCATATTTCTTCTACCCACCGCTAAACTTCCACGGCACCAGTGGCTCGTCCGTTCGAGCATTCGCATTTTTATAACGGTACTGCTTCGTACCAACCCATTCTCATCGGCTTCGAGGGGTCGGGTTCACCCTTCGTCTTTCGTTTGGTCTTCGCGCAAGCCTAATACGTCGAGCGTTCCCTGCTCAGCCCGTATCATCTCTGAATCCTCGTACTTCTTCCGGAGGCGTTCGAGCGTCCGATAATCGGCCCGTTGTTCTTCGGTCCACTCGGTTGCGAATGAGCCGTCCTCGATTTGCTGCATACACTCACGCATGTACTCTTGAAGGGGTTCGCGGTCGAAAGCCTCGATTCCCCGCAGTTGACCGTACTGGCTGGTTCGGGAATGGTGTGAGAGTTGCTCGATGATCCCTTGGGTAGCTGCTTTCTGGAAAATGTGGGCCATTTCACGGGAGAGCGACTGTTCGAGCATGATCACTTCTGGCGGAACGCCCGCTTCGAGTTCTACCTCGTATTTACTCATCATAGCGCTTACGAAGACCGGAAACAGTGCTTGTTCGGACATGAGGTCGGTCTTGGTCTCCACCTCGAAGCTGCTTTCGATGACTCCGGACCGTGTCGCACCAATTCCCTTTGCGACCGCGAGTCCCACTCGCTTTGCGTTGCCGGATGGGTTTTGATGGACCGCTAGCAGCGCTGGCGCCCCACGCCCCTCGATGTATAGCTCTCGGACCATCGTTCCGATCATTCGCGGTGCGACCAATATCACATCGAGATCGTCATCAGGGTCGATGAAGCCGTAGGTGACGTTGTAGCCGGAAGCAAAGGTTACTACGTCACCCGTATCGAGGTTGGGTCCTACATCGCTTTCGTACACTTCCGGTGCAACCTCATCCGGAAGAAGCATGAATACGATATCCGCTTTCGATGCAGCTTCCGAGACACGATACACAGGGAATCCGTCTTCTCGAGCGCGGCTCGACGAGTCGTCTTCTCGATTCCCCACGATTATCTCTTTGACACCGGAGTCGCGAAGATTCAGTGCTTGTGCGCGCCCCTGGTTTCCATATCCAAGTATCGCGACTGTTCGGGTTTCGAGGTATGAGAGGTCGGCGTCCGCATCGTCGTAAACAGTAGTGTCTTCCCGTGTCATGGTACAGAATGACAATGTATGCAGGCGTGGATATAACTTCCCACATCTCGTGTTCAAATGCGTCGTCTCACTTCCCCAAGAGAGAGAGAGAGAGAGAGGCTAAGGCTATTACAAGGGGGAGACCGAGGGTACCGCAAGTTAGTTGGTCGTTTGTAGCTACTAGCACTACTGTTACCTGAAACTACGTTTGATTGACCGTGGTGGAAGAGTCAATCCGACCTGACGACGTTGGTCGGGATCTCATCGCTGATCACACAAGTGCGGTGCTTGCTCGTGAATCTGAGATTGAGAATATCTTTGCCTTCGACAGTGACTTTTCGACGATGGGATTCAAGCGAGTGCCAGTCGATACAGACGCGTAATTCTCCAGAATTCTTTTAGCTGAGCGGTCCCTGTATTATGATATGCACTGCTCACATTTGTGCATCAGTACGGTCTTGCAGTCGATGAGCGGCATCTCTCTGTTTTCATAGCTGGTGGCAGAGGTCATTGGATCGACCTCACGGCATCGCCAATCAACTACTCACAAGTCACCAGTATACAATGTCACAAACATACGATCTTCGCGACCAGATCGAGCACCTCGAGTCACTCACCGGCGACGGTACTGAACTCGTCACCGTTACTGTTCCCAACGGCAAGTCGTTGGGATCGATTCGAGAACGAATCGCCCAAGAATACGCGAGTGCTGAGAATATCAAATCCGACCAAACACAACCCCACGTTCAGCAAGCACTCAAGCGTGTCCAGCGAATCCTTCGTCGATACGAAAGGACACCAGAGATGGGACTCGTAGTCTATGCAGGTGTCGTTGATGGAGACCTGATCTCGACTGCTTTCGACGACTTACCCGCTCCAGTTACGGAGTCAACGTACCGATGCGACGATCACTTTGACCTGGCCCCCTTGGTTGAAGCGGTTACCCCGAACGAAACCTTCGGTCTCATAGTCATCGAACGCGGTGGTGCTGCCATTGGACGGCTCATTGGTGAGCGCATTATCCCGATTCGGACATTCGAAAGCCAAGTAATGGGTAAATCCAGGGCAGGTGGACAGTCCGCACAGCGGTTCGAACGTGACCGAGAACGACAAGTCCACGAGTTCTTCCAACAAGTCAGTGACATCGCTACGGATGCATTCATTAGTGACGAGGATATGGTCACTGGGCTCGTCGTTGGAGGAACACTTGCGACTGCGAAGCGGTTCGTCTCCGACGGCTACCTCGATCATCGATTGCATAATCGGCTGCTTGGAACGTACTCGGTTGAGTATGCGACCGTACAAGGGTTAGACCAACTTGTCGAAAAAGCGGACGAGCAACTACTTGATGCCGAACAGCGAGAAGGTCGTGAGCAGCTCGATAAGTTCTATTCGCGGCTTCGAGAAGGTGAGCTGGTTGCATATGGTGCTGAGGAGGTAGAGCGAGCGACCGAGTTCGGTGCGGTTGAGTCCGTACTCATCGCATCGACAGTGCCGCGAGACCAACGAGAAGAGTTGGAAATAGCTGTCGAACAGCAGGGTGGTAGAGGATACGTGATCGACAGTGATACAGAACGTGGATCGCGGTTCGTGAATGCCTTTAGTAGTGTTGGAGCACTACTTCGGTTTCCGGTGAAGTAAGATCGCTTTCTATTATGCAAAGCAGTCATAGTTAGTAGACAGAACCGATGACGATATTTGTCGGGTGATTCGTGAGTTCGAATTTCCGGTGGTGACTGCTCGGTGGGTTGCGGATACGGTCGAGATGGAACGGCGGCCAGTGCATCAGCGGCTCAAGGACTTGCATGAGCGAGGTGAGTTGGAACGTGGGAAATTGAGTCCGCGGGTGGTTGTCTGGTGGATTCCAGAAGAGTAAGATGGATTGCGATGCTCACAAAAGATCCACAGACGAAGACCCCGTTACAACAAATAATGAAGAATGACTAACTTGGAATATCCGGACGCAGAAACCATCCATACGCTTCATGCTGATATCGTTGCAAGCGATGCCGATACAGAATCGGGTGTTCACTCTCCGGACGACGTTGAATCTGCGCTTGAATACATTCGAGGATGCGGGTTTTTCGGACAAGGACCGGAAACAATCCACGAAAAGGCAGCCCATTTGATGCGGTTCTTGGTGGCAAATCATCCCTACGTGGATGGAAATAAGCGAACTGCACTTAACACGGTGGAGCTGTTCTATCTACTGAACGGCTACCACTTTGCGTACGAAGATGAGTCGGTTCGGACTATCCTCAAGGAATTTGCGATCCAAGAACAAGCCGTGAATATCGAACACGTGATCGAGTATTGCCGAACACATACGGTTCCCGAAGACTAAATACCATGACGGACATATTTACTTCTAAGATGAGCTCGTACAGCACGACTGACTTCGAGGCCGAACGTGCCAGTCTCCGGAAGCAACTGCAAGCAGCCGAGACAGCAAAGGAACGCCGTGAAGTGATGCGTGCGATGGCAGCCCTTGAGCGGAAAGAGCATGCTGAGACGTACGAGAAACTCGCAAAAGAGTAGAGAACAGCGAATTCGTAGTTCTTTTTCGGAAAATCACGTCTGAACCCTGCTGTTAGTATTGTCACCACTCAATCGTAGAGTCGTGTGAGACGTTCGCTTATCGTGGTGCTCGTCGGGAAACCTTCTAGGTAAGTACGTTGCCCGACCGACCTTCTCAACACGTCTCCGTCTGCAGATCGAATGCATTCGTTTGTTCTCCGTCTGGAGACTGGTAAACGATCTGTATCGCCTCGAGGATGGCCGTCGCTGACGTGAGTGTTATATTGTATTTGAAGGTGGCTCCACCACAGTCTACTTCATTTGGTGATCGTGAGTTTCCCCACTTGCTCGAAAGAACAATCGTAGCCCTGTCCTCGGTTTGGTTATACTCTAATGATCTTAGAACCATCTCGTGACAACCGGTCGGTGGACGAAACCACCCGATCAATTCTGTTGTCTTTGTCTCACAGTTAGTGGTGACCGAGACTGATTCGTCAGGGGCTGGCATTTGGCCATCAACCACGACCAATTTCGCGGTGAGTCCATTCGTTTCTCCGTTTGATGGCGGTGAAACGGTAGACGGTGTTACGTTGGAGTGCGTTGCCGTCTCTGGTTCTGTTCCATCTGCTTCCCCTGGTTGTGGTCTATCTGCTCCTCGTCCGAGACAGCCTGTAAGACCAGCAGAAAGTCCAGCAAGGACAGTTCGACGGTTCATAATTCGTTATGTTTTGATCACATCATAAGCTTCGTGATGAGTAAAACACCCTTTTGACATACCCAAGAGGTTTGTAGTCGGTATTTGTGGATGGCTCTGACCTCGATTGTCTCCCGAGAACGTCAGTCATATTCAGCACCTGACTCGACTTATTCAGTATAATCCACCCGATTGAATCGGCGACCGTTCTCCTGAATGCGATGTGCTACAAATACTACGGCATTCAATCGTCTTCCCCTTTCCCCCAATGGCTTCGATAGTCAAAATTAGCGGATCGGTCGTCGAACCGATCGAGTCGAAACTGTGCCATCGGGAAGGGTGGTTCCTCTCCGGTGACCAGTGATCGAACGGCACGCCCAGTTACAGGCGAAAGCATAACGCCTCGGCCGTGAAGACCGGTCACGACCGCGAGCCCATCCGGTGCTTCCTGGGGGGTGTCGATGATAGGAAGGCCGTCGGGTGAGGCACAGTCCGCGGTCGGACAACAATCTTCTCGGCGGATCGTTCCCGCAGCAACCCCATCGAGCAGCGGTGCAACGTCCTCAATCACGCCTTTGCGGAACGATTCTTGAACGCACATCGGTGTGCCTTCCGGGTCGTCGAGGAGGTGTTCGTTTCCGCCGACGAGCACGTTACCGTGATCGGTCGTCCGCCAGTATATCCGCATCGTCGGTTCAGAACCCATAGGACAGTCGTCCGGGAGTGGGTTGTCCGGTTCGATGACGACCGCGTTCCACCGGAGCGGCCTCACTGGGAGTTCGACGTGCTCGGCGAGGAGGTCGCGTGTCTTCCATCCAGTTGCGTAGATGACATGGTCGGCGTCGATAACGCCGTACTCTGTCTCAACACCAGTGACCGTACCGTCTTCGACTCGGATATCCGTGACTTCGTGGTCGCGGAAGATACCCGCTCCGTTCCCTTCTGCGGCCCATTTCAACGTCATTGCATAGTCGAGTGCGTCGAGGTAACCGGTACCATCGTAGAGGAGGCCACCCCCGTACGCAGAGAGGTCACCAAACGAGTCCGGGAATCTGCGCTCTAGTGCATCTCGGGTAAGAAACTCTCCACCACCTGGTGCTTGATCGGTGTAGAGGTCGGCGTTTGCCGCAGGAACGAGACGAACCGTCTCCCGTTCTGTGAACGAGAAGACGCCCTGACCGTCCAGGTTGCGAAATTGCGACAAGGCGAACGTTGCCCATTCATCGGGAAACGGTTCAAGCGAAAGCGAAATCATTCCGGACGCTCGAGAGGATGTATCTGCGGCGATACCGCCTTTGTCGAGGACGATAACGTCTTGGTCGGGTGCGAGTTCTCGGGCGATGGCAAGCCCTGAGACACCAGCTCCGACCACGACGACGCGGTTGTTAGTAGTTGACATGGAGACTATTTAGACACTCGAAGAGATGGCACAAAACGCTACGGGTTACTGAGTAGCTTACAATAAAGTCACCGACAGTGGTAGACGACTGTCGATACAGTACTTCGCGTATACACGGTGCTTAGTCACCTGGAAGAATATCCAATTCGTTTGATGAAGAGACGACGAAATTGCTGATCGTGAGCCAGACCGAAAGTGAATACATATAGCGTTAGTATAGCCTACTAACCTACATGAGTACCCATACCGTTTGAAAAGTGAGCGAAGGAGAGAATGAGGAGAGCCGAAAGCGTTCGCTGGGCAATCTCGGATAGGGCCATTGGCGTGACATAAATCGAAGAAGTGAGTGAGTTAGTAGCAGTCGGTGAGTACACCCTTCCGAGTGGCTTTCGCGCCACAGTTCTCACACGTCCAGTCGGAGTGATCGACGGTGCCGTATGTGTCGTAGCCAGTGTACGGGCCACTGATACGCTCGTCGTCCGAGGGGAAGACGGTGAGCGCTGGGCACCAATCTACCACGAATCAAGACACCACGACACGAACCAGCGTAAGCAACTATTGGCTACTGTGGAGTACGTCTTGTTTTGCGGTTGGAGAGAGGATGATGATGCATGATTTGGTCCTGACGACGGCGTCAGTTGTTTCTGATCGCAAGAGAACATGGTAGTAATCAAGCTACTGTTCTCTGAGTTGGAGAATGCCACGCAGCCCGCCGTTTAGCTGATCCTGTGGGTCCGAAAATGAGTCCAGATTGTCAATCTAGTTTTGTACACATTTCATATACTAGAGTATTATTTGTGGTGAAGGGAAATAAGTTATACAATTCTACGTATGGCAACAACATTAATGAGAGAAAGCTGAATTTGGAACAACACGGAGAATGAATGCCCGATGAGACTGAGCGGAAAATTCGGAGCGAGTATATCCAAGAGCACATTCGCGGAAATTGTAGCGGGCAGGAAGGTGGGTGACCCGTCTCTGTCAATCGAAATCCCGAAAGCTCGTGGACGAGTATGGGTGGGGACCGATACTGTCCTGACTGAGAGCGAGGAGACGACAACGATTCCTCGGCGAGGGAATGCATTTATATGAGGTTTACAGCACTAATTCGATTCATCCGCCTTGAGAACGATAGCGGTCGAAATCGCCACCCACTCTTGCATCGACGTCGGATGTTCGCCCTCATTATTGTCTTGCAGCTTCTCTCGATCGTGTGTGTCGCTCCTGGTGTCGCAACCGCCGCCACAGAAGACGAACAACGGTTTGCGAGGCATTCGAAGAACCTGAAATGGACTGATGATGGGACACTCGGTGCTCTTGAAACGGGTTTGGCCAACGACTGTGCGCCAACCAACGGCACGAAGACGGGCAATTGCACCGCCACCAAGATGAACACTCCCAGCGACTGTTATTCAGGTGGCGATAGAACGACGGCTACGCAACCGAATACCAACGATACTGGTAGCAATGGCACGCCGACCGACCACCCCACCGATTCGGGGTCCACTGTGACTAGCTCATCGAATACACACACTACGATGGCCGAACCGAACACGAAAGCATCGCAAAAAGTGGACCGAGCGAACGTCCGCGGGTCCGGTCTGCTGCCAGACATAAACTCACCGATTATCGCGATACTCGGGATTCTCTGTGTAATCGGCGGACTGATAGCTCTTGCTCGGTAAGCTATCCCGCCCTGCTCGGTCTGACGGCCTCGTTGAGGGTGAGGTCTCCCTGCTTCCAAACGCGCTTTGCAGAAATCGAAGTGGTTCCCAGGCGTTGATTCGGGGCATTCCGCTCCAATATCGGCTTTTTCCAACCCACGAACAAAGACGTGATGAGGGAGAACAGGAGTTGGGGATGTATCTCGGACCGTTCGAACGCAACAAACTACTCCCTTACGATGGACTCGATAACGTCAGTGACCGGGTAACATCCCGTTGAGAGCGCTATGATAGAAGCCGTTACGGACCGTTGGCACGTCACGGTAGACGACTTCGAGGATTTCGAAAGTTTCTATCAATCTGTGAAGGCACATATTCGTGATTTGGCCTGACGATCACCGCTGGCTATGAAATTGCACGTGAAAAACAGCTCGATGTCTCTCCTGGAACCTTTTTGGTCAATATCGACGGCGAAACCAACCAATGTCAGCACAAGCAGCAAGTTCCGAATCGGTATGAACCGTTTGTTCGGAGTCTACTTCACTACCGACGGGTGGGTCTCTGCTCCCCTACCGCCGCATTCGTCTCATACCCAGCCAGACTCACCCCAGCGATGAACGCAACCACGGCCCCTGCTCCCATCGCTGGCCAGCGAGGCAGACCGGTTGCAAGTGATATTTGAAGCGTCATTTGTGCGAGTACGATTCCCGCTACGATGATGAACATTCGGGTTGTCGATCGGTCCATCGACGTATCCGGGTGTAGATGCTCTAATCGTGTCATAGTCCGTTCGTTGGTTGTAAGATGCGGATGATTCAACCATATCCCGTGGCCACGTAGTGAAAGTGAAGCCACCACTGGTAGGTTGCTCATTAGTTGTCATCGGGGAACTGGTACAGACGTTTTTGAGAGACTGGTCAAAATACATTTTTTGAAATCAGTCATAACCCGAAATGGTCGAGTGAACCTCGACCGCTACCTATCGAACCATAGTCAGGACGTGTGACGTCCCTCGATACGGTAGTTCGCTGCAAACCACCTTCACCATCGGTTTGGTGACCACCACACCACTACCGCAGCATCTCGAATTCCGGCCCAAATGGGGGTATGATCCCGCAATCATGCTCTCGGTGTAAACCACCCTAGGTCGGAATTCCATCCAAGGGAGTGAACAACGTGGTTCCCTGATACAGGGACACAGGGTAGCTGCCTGAATCCGTTTCCTTCAAATTCATCTATTCCAGTATCGAGAGCAAATGCCGCCCAGCCACCACTGGATGTGAAACGGTTCAGCGGGAAACCGTTATCCGGTGGCCGCGATACCTGCATGGTATGGGACTATTCCAAGATGTGCCGTGCATCACGGAAATCAAACACAACTACGGCGACGTACACGGTGGGATGAAGCGCTGTTGGAACTGCGGGAATGTCGAAGAGACCGAGCAGTGACCGGCGGAACAGAGCGTACGCGATTCACGCCCGCCGTAAACGACGGGACCCTCTCACTGAATTAGATAACGATCGCGATCCCGTCGAGTGTGTCTGGCGTGATTAGGTCGGGATGATCGACGTAGAACTCCGCGAAATCGTGGAACAGATTACCCGCTTTAAAATGCTCTTTGTCGGGCGTCTGGACGAGATTGCTGTAGAAATAGTCCACGGGACTATTGACGTAGGTATTCAAACTCGACTGGCCGATCGTCTCGATCTCGTTGGTGGGAGCGTCGACGGGTTCTTTCTCGGAGCCGTCTCGTGTGGGTCGAGATGCTCGTGTGTGGGCAATTGAATCGAGATCACTGAATCGCTCGAATCAGCATTCACAGTAGGATTATAGTTATTGGGATGATATCTCCGGTAGGGGAGTACCCATGTCATCACCGCCATTCGAACTATTAGAAACGACTATCGACCGTATCCACCACGCATACAAAGCGGGCGATTTGGACAGTCGCGAACTCGTCGATAGTTATCTCGAACGCATCGAAGCGTACGACAAAACTGGTCCACAGATTCACTCGATTATCACCGTCAACCCAGATGTCCGGGAAAGAGCTGAAGAACTCGATCAGGTATTGGAAGAGTCAGGGGATTTCGTTGGGCCACTTCACGGCATCCCGGTAGTGGTAAAGGACCAAATTAAGACAAAAGGAATTACCACAACCTTCGGTTCCGTCGCGTTCGAAGACTACGTTCCGGAGCAAAACGCGACACTTATCGAGCGGCTCAATGACGCAGGCGCAATCGTCTTTGCGAAAACAAACCTTCCAGATTGGGCGACCTCGTGGTTCGGATTCTCATCAGTTATAGGACGAACTAAAAATCCGTATGCGCTCGATCGTGATCCGGGTGGATCAAGCAGTGGAACTGGTGCAGCAGTGGCTGCCAATTTCGCTTCGGTTGGTATCGGAGAGGACACAGGAGGTTCTATACGATTGCCAGCGTCGTTCACCAATCTCTTTGGATTCCGTGTCACACCGGGGCTTATCAGTAGAACGGGCCTCTCACCACTCGTTGTCTCACAGGACACTGCCGGGCCGATGACCAGAACGGTGAAAGATACCGCAATCCTGCTTGACGTACTCGCTGGATACGATTCAACCGACCCGTACACGGTCACGAACGAGTTAACACACGTGAATGGGACGTATGTCGACCAGCTCACGGAAGATGGTCTTGATGGTGCTCGAATCGGCATTCTCCGCGAAAAATTTGGCGACAATTCCGATCCGAAGGCGAGGGCAGTCAACCAGCTCGTCGAGGAGACAATCGAACTGATGACTGATGCCGGAGCAGAAATCGTAGATCCGGTTCAAATCGACGACATCGATCACTACGTTGAGGAAACGTCCTTGTATCTCGTTCAATCAAAGCGAGATATCAACGAATTTCTGACTAATCAAGCGAACGCACCAGTCGAATCAGTCGACGAGATTTACGAACAAGAACTCTATCACGAGCTTCTTGACCTCTTCGAAGGCATTGCAGAGGGTCCCACCGACCCGGAAGACGAACCAGATTATTGGAGGAGAATCGTCCTTCAGGACACCTTCCAACGAATCCTCCTCAATACGTTCGCTCAACATCGACTCGACGCGGTTCTGTGTCCGGATGTGCAGGTAGTCCCACCGAAAGCGGATGAAGTGCAGTCCGGTGCGCTTGATACGCTCACATTCCCAACGAATACGGTCATCGCGTCACAAGCTGGATGCTGTGCGATGTCGATACCTGCAGGAGTAACCGACGAGGGGCTTCCCGTTGGTATTGAACTCATTGGTAAACCGTATGACGAAGCGACATTGTTGAAACTGGCCTACGCGTACGAACAGATTGCAAACCCCCGTGTCGTTCCGGACACGACACCAGCGCTCGAGGCAGAAGAGTAACACTGAACTCTCTATTTTCACCTTACATCCGGCATAGTTCAAGAAATCTGAGGTCGTCTATATCGACGGGGAACGTCGGTATTTCTAACCTCCCAAGCCACGACTGGCATCGTAGTGACCCTGATTGTATCATCGTCTCCTGGTGACTGCTGTGATCATGTGTGGGTTTCGACCCCGTCGATGACGATATCCATGCCAATCTCAACCTGTTGGTCAGTGATGACGAGTGGTGGAATGATCCGGAGAACGTTTCCATTCCGCCCAGCGGTCCACACTAAGAGACCATGCTCGTAGGAATATTGCTGAATCGCCTTTACCAGTGGCTTGTTTGGTTCTCCATCCTCGTCAACGAACTCGACTCCGATGAAGAGACCTTCACCTCGAATTTCCCCGATTTCTGGTGTTGTATCCGCTATCTCTCGGAAGCGATCCCGGATATCCGCTCCCATCTCACGAGCGTGAGCGAGCAGATCATGGTCTTGTATATACTCGATTGCACGAACTCCAGCGCGCATTGCGGGGACGTTACCGCGATAGGTTCCGACGTGCCCTCCTGCGTCCCACGTATCGAGATCTTCGTGGTACATCGTCGCAGAAAGGGGAAGACCAATGCCGCCGATTGCTTTTGCCATCGGCATTATGTCGGGCGTCACGTCTTCCCATTCAGTTGCGAACCACTGCCCGGTTCGTCCGAAACCGGTCTGGATTTCGTCGACAATGAGCGGGATATCGTTGTCCGCAGTTATCTGCTTCAATCCTTGGAGGAACCCCTCTGGGGGCGTTACGACGCCACCTTCTCCTTGAATTGGTTCAACCCAGATACCAGCAGGGTCGGCAATACCGCTGTAGGGATCCTCGACCAGTTCTTGAACGTCAGATAACACTTGTTCGCGCGCCTCGTCATCTGAAAGCCCCTGTCTGAACGAATATGGATATGGGACGTGATAGACGTCGGGAAGAAGCGGCTCATATGCCTGCTTGTACTTTCGCCCCCCACCGAGACTCAGTGCGCCGGATGTCGCCCCATGATACGCGCCGCGGAAGGCTATGAGTCCCATATTTCCTGTGTTGTATTTCGCTAGTTTGAGCGTGGCTTCGATGGCGTCGCTCCCTGTCGGTCCGCCAAAGACTACTCGATTCTCGTCTGAGAGAGTGCCAGGTGCAATCTCGTTCAACTTTTCGATGAGCTCGAGTCGCGCTTCGGTCGGAAAATCGATCGAGTGAACGAGTTTCTCCGTTTGCTCTTGGACTGCTTCGAGCACGTATGGATTCGAGTGACCGACGTTGAGAACACCGATACCAGCGAAGAAATCGAGAAACGTGTTCCCGTCTACGTCACGAATCGTTGCCCCTTTCGCCGAGTCAATAGCTATCGGGACGCTTTTTGGATACGCGACGGCAGCGCTGTCGATCTTCCGCTGTTTGTCGAGGAGTTCTTGAGATCGTGGTCCCGGAACGCGATCGACGTCAGGTGCCTCGCTAAAATGAAGATCGTCGATTGGTGGGCTGCTAGTCATACTCACACTAGGGAACGGGAGACGAAATACGTTACCAGAATGGACCGCTGTGTTTGTTACGATGCCATGTCGCACTGCAAGCGTTCGGACGACTGGAATACCGAATGCCCTCCGCCAGTGACCGAAGTTATTTCTCCCTCTCTGGCTACGTATTCGGTATGGTAACGATCGACATAAACTGCGACATGGGGGAGAGCTTCGGCAACTGGACGATGGGACGGGACAAGGAAGTGATGCCGTACATCACCTCCGCCAACATTGCAGGGGGATATCATGCAGGAGACCCACACGTGATGGACGGCACTGTTGCTCTCGCTGCGGAACACGACGTCGGAATCGGAGTGCATCCCGGCCTCCCCGACAAGATGGGGTTCGGGCGTCGAACAATGGCCGCGAGTCCCGAGGAAGTTCGCGACTACGTCACCTACCAGTTGGGCGCGTTGCAAGCGTTTGCCGAACGGCACGGAACGACCGTCCAACACGTCAAACCGCATGGGGCGATGTATTCGATGCTTTCGGAGAGTGATGAGCACGCTCGGGCGGTAATGGACGGAATTCTCGACGTGAACGAGGACCTCATTTACCTCGCAACGGATATGAACATCTATGAGGTCGCACAGGAGTACGACGAACTTCGCTCCGTGTTTGAGGGGTACGTCGATCTCACGTACCGTCCGGACCGAAGTCTCATCGTCGAACAACAGATGGAGCAAAAAGATCCGAATCTGGTCGCAGAACGGTTTCTCGATATCGCACTCGATGGAAAAGTGACCGCCGAAGATGGGACGGAAATCGACGTTCCTGCAAAGAGTATCTGTATTCACGGCGATGGACCGAACGCCGTTGAACTCCTCGAAACCATTCACCAACAAGTGGACGAACACGATATCCAACTCGCATCACTTGACGAAATCGCGTGACATCCTCGCCCGCCCTAAATGGCGAGGCTTCCTACAAGGGAAGTCTCATCATCGGAGGTTTCGGAACCATACTCCGAGAGAGTCGTCTGTCGAGGTTTCCGACTCGTCTCTCGGTGTCCCAAGGCACTGTCACAAGTGCACCCATCCTGTGGTGTGTCATCGTCCGTCAGTTTCAGCGACAGACTCTCACCCCACGGGTCTACGCGTCCGGCGATGTTCGCCGCCGCGTTAATATCCGCTTGATACTCCGTCACCCAACACTCCGAGTTTGTACATCGGAACTCCGCTTGCGAACCACGCTTCCCGAGGTGTCCGCAGGCGTGGCACGTCTGGCTGGTGTACGCCGGGTTCACCTTCCGAACTGGGATACCAGCATCTCGGGCCTTGTCTTCAATACGCCCGGTGAGACTAGCGAACGCCCAGTTGTGAAGACGGCGGTTCATCCACTTGCCGTAGTCAAGATATTCACGGATATACGACAAGTCTTCGAGAACGATTATCGGCGAGTCGAACTGTCGGGCGTACTCGACAGCCTGCCGAGACGCTTTCTCGACAATATCTGTGAGTGCGTTCTGGTAATGGTCGAATCGCTCGTCAACCCGCCAGTCGGCGTCACGTTCTTGCAATCGGCGAAGCGTTGTAAACATCTCCTTGCGGAGGTGGCGTGCCCGTCCGCCGTCGAACAGCATCGGTTGGGTTGGAGTACCGTCCTGACAGGCACAGCCCGTCAGAAGCCTGGATTCACCGATATCGAAACCGACCGGCATTGGGTCGTCCGGTTCTTCGGGTTCCGCGACCGCGTACTCGACGGTTACGTGAAGCACCCAATTCTTTCGGTGTTCTTGCAGTCGGAACTCTCCGACCGTCACGTCGCCGTCGAGCAAGCCCGCCCACAACTCGCGTTGTGCAGGGTTGATACGGAGAGGAATCCAGAAAGCGTTGCCACGTCCCGCCTGTGGAACGCGCCAGCAGAACTCGTGTGTTCGTTCTTCGGAGTGGTCGAGTTTCCATCCCCGGTTCGTGAATCGGATGGGGTGGTCGTCTTTGAGTTCCAAAGCGTTGTACGTATCCCGAAGTTTCGGAACATACGACTTGAGCGCGTCTTTGGCGTAGGATGTGAGC
This sequence comes from Haladaptatus sp. HS23, assembly GCF_056892285.1. Taxonomy (NCBI): domain Archaea; kingdom Methanobacteriati; phylum Methanobacteriota; class Halobacteria; order Halobacteriales; family Haladaptataceae; genus Haladaptatus; species Haladaptatus sp. HS23. The sequence continues at coordinate 44,624 of NZ_JBXGLH010000017.1, forward strand.
GTGTACGGTGTGACGATATCGTTGACCGCCGTTTGCGTATCTGCGCCACTCTCGAACGCTTCGGCGAGAGCACGGCGGTACATCGCCACGGTACGCTGAAGCCGGTGCTCTTTATGCGCCGTTGTGGCGCGAGCGTGGCTTGGAGCGTTTTCGTGGCGGTAGTTTCGGCAGTCATCCGACACTCTACCGTACAACCCGAAGTTACATAAGAGTATGGGATATAAACCAAATATATGCCCAAAAGCATCCACATCAGAATAGACGAAGACCAGTACGACGAACTCAGCGACTTCAAAGACAAGAGAGGTTACACATGGAAAGGGCTACTGCTCGAAGGTTACCGCGCCCTCGACACCGACGATACGACCGAGTAGGACAGACAGCCGGGCGTCACACGTGCAAATGCCCAGCTAACCGAACGCGATTCCTCCCCGCCGCAAGCGACGTGGTTTCCTCGCTACCGCAAAGATGAGAAGTGTACATCCACCTGGGTATCAAACTCGTTCAGCGGCTTTGTCTCGTGTTTGAAGAATCTCGTCTTCTCACTCCGCTTCCTCGGATGGCATGGTAAACTCCTCGTCGATATACTTCGTAGAATAGTCGCCGTTGTGGAAGGCATCGTCATCAAGCATCGCTAAATGGAATGGAATGGTGGACGGAACGCCTTCGATTTCAGCCTCTTGAAGCACTCGTTTTGCTCTGCGGAAAAGGTGTGGTCGATCTTCCGCGGAGACGATGAACTTGGCGATAAGAGAGTCGTAGTAGGGACTGATTTTGTCGCCTTCGTCGATTCCGTCGTCGACACGGGTTCCGATTCCACGCGGTTGTCGATATCGGTCGACCGTCCCTGGCATCGGTGCGAAATCGTTCGATGGGTTTTCCGCGTTGATGCGAAACTCCATCGCATGACCCCGGGGTTTGATATCTGTTTGCTCGAACGTGAGTGGTTCCCCTGCGGCCACTTTGAGTTGCCACTGGACGAGGTCAAGTCCTGTGACAATCTCCGAGATCGGATGTTCGACCTGGATTCTCGCATTCACCTCGAGGAAATAGAACTCGCCATCCTCGTATAGGAACTCCACCGTTCCAGCATTAACATAATCTGCTTCAGCGGCTCCCTTTCGCGCTGCATTCCGTATGTTCTCTCGCTCTGTCTCGGTCAATGCTGGACTCGGCGTCTCTTCGATGAGCTTCTGCTGTCGTCGTTGGATACTGCAGTCGCGCTCGCCAAGATCCCGGACGTTACCATGTTCATCACACAGAATTTGGACTTCAATATGTCGTGGGTTTTCGAGGTAGCGTTCGACGTACACGTTCGAGTTGTCGAAGTAGGCCTCGCCTTCTCGTTGAGCGTTGGTAAACTGTTCTTCGATTTCGTCCTCGTCGTGAACGACTTTGAGACCCCTACCGCCACCCCCGCCGTCGGCTTTGATCGCGATTGGGTACCCGTGTTCGTGCGCGAATCGAGATATCTCTTGGACGTCTGTAACCGGCTCCGTGGTTCCAGGAACGATTGGAACATCGGCACGTTGCATTATTTTCCGAGCTTTCGTTTTTTCACCGAACTGCTCCATAGCCTTACTCGGTGGGCCGACCCAGACGAAATCGCTCTCTTCGACTGCTGCAGCGAACGACTTGCTCTCGGCGAGGAACCCATATCCAGGGTGGATGGCATCGACGTTCGCTTGTCGAGCAGCGTCGAGGAGCGACTCTTGGTTGAGATAGCTCTCGCGGGCGACCGAAGGGCCAATGTGGTACGCTTCATCCGCGAGGCGAACGTGGCGTGCGTCTTTATCCGCATCGCTATAGACGGCTATCGATTTGATATCGAGTTCATTGCAAGCTTGGATGACGCGGACGGCGATCTCACCACGATTCGCGACCATTACACGATCAAACATAGTGTATGGGTATTGGTCCCGCGGCATATAATACCGAAGTAGCCCACACGTCTTTCAGCGGACTACATTCTCCTCGAAACAGATTCCACAGAGTTGCTAGTCGTCGATAACTATACGGTTCCGCATGAGGTGTGTTTATTTATACCATGGCTGGATCGCAAATCCAACGAACGGAGTTACCGTCGCCACGGTACGAATACGGCGGTGACGACCATATTTTCGTCGAGTTAGACCAGGAGATGAGTTTTGATGCCAATTTCAAGGCGATGGCAATCACACAACAGATTCGGGAGATGGATCTGGCCGGAGTCATCGAAGTGTGTCCGGCGAACGCATCCTACCTGCTTCACTTCGATCCGGACCTGATCGAACCGAACACGCTTATTGCGAAGCTGAAAGACCTTGACCGTGAGATACACCTCTCGGAATACGAGTGGGAGACACGTATTATCGACTTTCCCGTACTCTATGACGACCCATGGACACATGAAACACTGATGCGTTTCCGTGACAACCATCAAGATCCGAACGCGACGGATTTGGAGTATTCGGCACGTATCAACGGGTTCGAAACTCCGGAGGCATTCATCGATGCACACGCTGGGGCCCCGCAGATGGTGACGATGATCGGGTTCGTGCCGGGCCTCCCGTGGACGTTCCAGATGGTCCCCCGCGATGAGCAGATCGAAGTGCCGAAATACGTTCAACCGAGAACCGATACCCCAAGCCGAGCGATCGGCTATGGGGGGGCGTTCACGGCGATTTATCCAGTTCAGGGTGCTGGCGGTTATCAGTTGTTCGGTCGAACCCCCGTCGAGGTATTGGATGTCGAGCAGAACCTACCCGACTTCACGGAGTCGATGGTGTTCCCACAGCCCGGAGATATAATGAAATTCAGGAAAATTGACCGTGATGAGTACGACCGCATTCGGACAGAAATCGACGATGGGACGTTCGAATATCAGTATGAATCGGTCAAATTTTCTCCCGAGGAGTTTTTCCAGGACCCAGAAACGTACAACGAGGAACTCGTGGAGGTGCTGTACGAATGATCGAAGTGTTAGAACCCGGAATCTCGACTACAGTCCAGGATCTCGGCCGATTCGGGCACTACCATATTGGGATGCCACCATCCGGAGCAATGGATCTGTTTTCTCACAAGGTCGCAAATTACCTCGTCGGTAACGATGAAAATGAAGCGACACTGGAAATCACGTATCAGGGACCAGATCTCAAATTCGAAGAGGACACCGTCATCGCGATAGCCGGTGCCGATATGGACGCGACGGTAAACGACGAACCAGTTGACACCTGGGAATCATACCAGATCGATGCTGGAGACGTCCTGTCGTTCAACTTTTCAACCGAGGGTGCACGGAGTTATCTCGCCGTTCGGGGTGGAATCGATGTGCCGCTCATGATGGAAAGCCGGTCGACATACACACTTATCGGAATTGGTGGCCACGAAGGGAGATCACTCGAAAGCGGTGATACACTCCCAATCGGAAACGTGGATGGCGATTCGGTACAGGACAAGAGGCGCGTGCCCAATGACCTCCGACCGGGATACAGTGATATGGACCCAATTCGGGTGGTCATGGGCTTGTGTGACTATCGACTCACCGACGAGAGTAAAGCGGAGTTTTTGGACGCCGAGTGGACTGTGACGCCCGAGGCAGATCGTGTCGGGTATCGTGTGGAAGGAATAGATCTCGAGTTTATCGAGCGGGAACAGCCCTTCGGTGCGGGACCCGACCCCTCGAACGTCGTCGATCTGGGCTATCCGGTCGGGTCGATTCAGGTCCCAGAACAGCCCATCGTTCTGATGCGAGATGCGGTGACTGGTGGAGGCTATGTGACGATTGGAACGGTCATCAGCCCCGATCGAAACCGCCTTGCACAACATCGAACACATGAGTCATTTTCCTTTGAAGCTGTGACTATCGACGAGGCACTTGCAGCACGAACCGAGCACACTGAACGACTCGAGGCAATCCAATCCTCATTCATCGAATGAGCCACCCATCGAATGAAACCCGCTCACGATGGGTTACTGGACGAAGCATATACAAGCACATCCGGAGTATCGATACTGATGATACAATGGAGCGAGGATCATGACTGAAAAAATCACAGTTCAATCCCCGATGCCTGGCGTGTTTTACCGCCGACCGGACCCAGACGAAGAGCTGTTCGCCACGGAGGGAGATTCCGTCGAAGCAGGAGATGTTATCGGTCTCGTCGGTGTGATGAAGAACTTCCACGACATCACGCCTGAACAGTCGGGGACTATCACCCAGTATTTCGTGGACAACGAAGCGGAAGTCGATGCAGGAGAAGATCTAGTCGAGATCGAGATCGGCGAGTGAAAGAATTAATCGATGCGATTCTCCGTAACAGTACGCGATTCGCAGTCCGCTTTCTCTTCCCGTCAACCATACTCAGACGACCCATTCATCCGTCGCATTGTCGCGGTTAACACGGCGAAGATCATGGATCTCCTGTCTGACCGCTTCCCAATTGGTGATATCTAACCAGACCTGTTCTGGATCCTCGTACTCTGCATACTCGAGGAGATCGATGTCGTCAGGGCTCTCGGCATCGAAGGTCTGTTTGTACTCTTCGTTCTTGGCGAGCAAATCACCAAGACGGGATTTGTACTCCTGCTCGCTCAACTCTGCCAACCGATTCAGCCGTCGCCATTCGAAGTACGCTTCGTTCCGTTTGTACGTCGCCGGGTTCTCTGTCACACGGGTCAAGAGACCGATCTCGGCAAGTCGTTTGAGATGGCGACAAGCGGCATTCGCAGAGCAGTCTGCGCGGTCAGCAACCTCGGCAACACGGGTTGGGTCGGTGAGTTCGAGGGCGATTCTGTAGACGCGCTCATCGGCGGGGGCGTTTTCCAGTCTGTCGACGAACTCAGCTGCAAAATCGGTTTCTGGTGGTTCTTGTTCGATTGTATCACCCATACGCAGAAATGCGAGTTAGAACGCAATATATCAATTGACTACGCATATTATCGAGAATAGGCCGTGATGAGCCAAATTGGCGGAGGATGTGATACGGTACGTATGAGGCTACATCCGGATCTAAACACCGCCTTGGCTGTCAGGAAAAGGTTCTTATGCTGGAACCGCTTCAGCTAGAATAGACCCACCTGGAGGCTCTAACGATGACCTTTCAAGAACAACTCCGCTCGATAGAAGAGCGGTACGACCTAAGCGAGAGCGAACATGCCCGGGAACTCGGACGCATCGTCGCGGACCTCCAAGACTAACGCCGTCATTCTCCTGCTTCGAGAAACGAGACAAATTCTGCTTTTCCAATACCTTCGGTACTGATGAGTTCGTCATGTCCGGCACGTGTAACAGATTCAAGAAGGAAGTCCGTACAAAGTTCGGTATGTACGTCTCCATAGTGCTCGTAGGCTTCTGAACGAGTGAGCACGTCTTCAAATTCGTCGTCAAGATTCTCGACCGTACCGCTTGCACCGTGATTCGTATACAGTGCAAAGAATTCCTCATCCAGATCGTAGTGTTCAATAATCGCATCTTGCTCGGACGTCGTTATCTTATCTCTGTCCTGAGTGACATACGCGAGAGAATATTGAGAATCCTCGGGATGATGGTAATAGACACAGGTAGTCATCCCATCAACGTAGGCGATAGACCAAATTAAAACACACTACCTCTAGAACCCAACCAACATATCTCCCTATCCACTGAACGCCTACTTACTCGGTGTCTTCATGTGGTCGACGCGCTAACCGGTCGAACTGCTCTTGAGCAGCATCTGCTCGCTCTTCTGTTTCCGTTGGCTCGTACTCAATCTCAACCACTGTGCTCCCGTCAACAGTAACTGTGAAAATCGCGTCTTGATGGCGTTCAGATTCTGGAAGATCATCACGCTGAATGACGAGCTCATCAACAGTCTCGCCGTCCGATTCGAGGAGTAAGACAGCCTGTTCCTCTTCAAATCGATCAAGAACGGCAGTGAACGTCTGTGGAGAGTCTGTATTCTCGTCAGTCATTCGTAGGTCTCCCGAAGTATAGTTGTCCCCTCGGTATCCACGACAATGACGGTATCGCCTCCGTTGTTCCAAATTGGCTGACCTGAGTTCCAGTAGAGGTCGGTATTTGTATTTGTTCCACCCCCAGAGTGGACGGTGATCTGCTCACCAGGGCTGAGAGTAGTTCCTGTGGGAATGGTATACCTGTGATCGGCTTCATCACTGAGTTGCCATCCACCGAGGACGAGGGGTTTGTTCCCTGTGTTTTTCAAGACGAGGTACTCATCGTTGAGATTGTCAGCGTCATCCCCTGCGGCATCAGCATGGACCTCGCTGAGATGTAGTGAACCAGTCGGTTGTGACGACGTCGGTGTCAACGTTGCGGTTATGGTCGGTGAGGGAGTGGCAGGCCTATCAGTAGTCCCGACAGTGATCGTTGTTCGTGCCCTTACTGGTGCAGTGTCGCCTGGTTCAATCGGTGAGGCTGCTCGAAGGGAGTGTGGATTGGTGGGTGCTTTTGCTTGTGTTTTCACAGTGATTTGCTTGCCAGTGCTTTCGAGCACGATATTGCCGTGGACAGCTGTCCAATATGTCGGGATGTTGTGTACCGCGAGACGGTTGAGTGTTTCTTCGTGTGGATGACCGTATTGGGAATCGTAGGCGCTCGAAATTACAACGACTCGCGGAGTGACAGCATCCAGGAATTCGTCGCTACTACTGGAGCGACTACCATGATGACCAGCGTAGAGTACCGTCGAGTTGAGTGCCGAGCGATGGTTCTCGATCATGTACTGCTCTTCTTGCTGGGCAGCGTCACCTGGCAGGAGGAAGCTCGTCTTTCCGTACGTGACTTTGAGAACGATACTGTTCTCGTTGCGTTCTTTGTTGGCGATATAGGAGGCTGGTGGAGCGAGAACTCTTACAGTGGCACCCTCGAACTTGATGTTGTCTCCCGCTTGGGTTTTGTAGAGCGTAACGTTGTGTCGTTCGACAGCATCCAGGTAGCGTTGGTACGTACTGGAGCTGGATGCAATGCCTGGATCATACACGGCTCCAATACCGTTCGCTTGGGTTTCGTAATAGTTGATGATGGCTTCATTGCCGCCGATATGATCAGCGTCTGCGTGGGAAGTGACGAGATGGTCGATACGAGTGATATTGTGCTGTTTGAGATACTGGAGAACGGTCTCACCGTCGTCACGCCAATCGCCAGAATCGATGAGCATGGTTTTACCCGTCGGTGAGACGATGAGTGTGCTAGCGGACTGGCCAACATTGATGAAATGGACTTCAAGTGAACCGGGAGATGAAGTAGACGTGGTTGCGGATGTTGCCGGTGAGTTGGTAGAGGTTTGTGTCGGGTTAGATGGACCGCTCCCAGCGCACCCGGCAAGAATGACGAGGGTTGCTATGAGAAGTGCAAGAAACACCCGCTGATTTCGCATACAGCGTTCACGTTAAACAGCAGTAAATAGGTTGTTCCATCACTGGTGACGAAATCGACGAGAAGGTTTTCAAGTATCCTATCCGCGCCACGACGGCCCTGAACGAGTCCTAGCCCGTGGCTGACCTTAGCGCACCTACTTACGGCAGCCTCTGATAAGATGTTCGTTCCAATTGTGTCTGTCCAAGGTGACCAATTCTAGTGACTCTGGTTTGAGAGCACAGTTAAACGGGTCACAGAGGAACATGTGTGAAGATGTAGAACGCCATATAGGCGAGTACACCTAAAATCAGCAACAATCGAGTGGCCGCGATTAGTGCCTCACCAGTACCCATTTCATCGCCTATTGTATTCTCCGGTGTTTCACTACTTGATGAATGAGTTTTGTTGGATACAGTATTGGATTGCTGATCGCTCTGAGCTTCGATAGCATACTCAGACACTAATGAATCTGCGTTCAGTTGGTGAATGAGTCGGGAGAGATCCTGCCCGTTCACCAATTTGACGTTCAGTCGGTCGGCTAATTCTCGTGCCTGTTGTGTATACCCACTCGTAGTGACGATGACGACAGTGTCAGTCCCTGGCTCTTGCTGTCGAAGACTGCTATATTGTTGAATCGCTTGTGAACCCACCTTATTCCCTGAATCATAGCGTTTAGCCTGCAGCACATGTTTTTGTGGAATCGGCTGGTCATTCGTTGCGATTATATCTATTCCCCGGTCGTTCGACTGCTGAGAAACCTTGGTTTCCCATCCCTGTCGAGTCCAAAGATCGGCAACGAACTGCTCAAACGCATATGGCTCAATTTGCTGGAGCTGTTCATGATAGGATGGAGTATGTGCATTATCGCGTGTTGCCATCCTGTTAGCCTCGAAGTTTGTCGATGAGTCCTTTGGTTCTCTTTGAAAGGACTTTCAACCCCTCCACTCCGTCGCGGATGGCCTGATCGAGGTCTGCATCGAAGTCTTCACCCTGATTCCAATCTGGATTCGCTCCAAATCCCCACGCCCCGTTCATCCCAGCCGTGGACTCGAAGCCTAAGTCATGGTTCAATTGTTCGATTTCAGCGTGCATTGCATCGATGTCGTTGAAACGACTGAGAACAGAACTCACGTATGATGAAGAACATCCCACCCGATTAGCAATTTCTGATTGCTTTAGACGTGGGTTGTTGTACGCTGTAATCAATATTTTCCGTTGTAGTTCTGTCTTTTGTGCCATTACCAATATAAAATAGTAATGATTTAAATATGTTTTGGAGGTGTGTATCGATCAAATTCCACTGTATAACCCCTATCGGCCAACTACTTTTGCGGTGAACGGTTGTTAAGGTAGGCACCTAGACTTGCACCAAGTCCGCCAATGAAGGCAAGAGGCGAGTGCCAGCGACGGTCCCGGATAGAGAGTAAGGAATGATCAGCCGTTGGTGGTGTTGACACTACATTTGCAATATGAGTATCCCGAGAAACGAACGGCTCCACGCCACCGGTGTATGTGTCTGGATTTTGCCGCCTGGCATTAGATCTGCTTAGAGTCCTTTGATCCGGTTTGTTATCCGAACTGTTTCTCACGGTTTCTGAGCCGTTGTCGGGAATTGATTCACCACACTGAGTGCTCTCTAACGCATAGAGATCCGGGTAAAAATCCCCAATCTCGATCGTAGCTATGAATACATCCCTGTTTACGATAGTTGGCGGTGTTAAATAAGCGTCAGACTCGGCATTGATAGCAGAAACCCATTTTTTTGAGCCTGTCTCCGTATCAAGTGCATAAATTGCAGGAGTTCCCCAGGAGGGTTCAGAATCATCGAAGGATTCATGATATTTGCTTGCGAAATATATTGTATCATCGGTTACTGTCGGTGCTGCTTCAACTTGAGCAGGTGTTTCAAATCGCCAGAGTTCGTCACCAGACACCCGATCAAATGCATAGAGAGTACTATGGGAATCGAAATATTCTCCTTGAGATTTGTAGACAGGGTCAAAAATATCATTGGTGTACGAACGAGTAAGAACATACAATCGACTTTCATCGACTGCAGGAACACTAATATACGGTTTTCTTTCAACAGTATAAGTATCTCTCTCTGTTCCGTACTGCGTTGTTGGTGCTGTTCCACGCGCAGGAGCAGGCGATTGCCATAGTATGCTTCCATCGACTGTGGAAAGCGCAGAGACAGTTAGCGATGGCTCCTTCTCGCGAGTACGACTTGTTACGTATATCGCATCTGGGGTTATTGCTGTCCCTACTGGTTGATCAAGGGACTTTTCCACTCGCCACTGATTTGTTCCTGTTGTAGCATCGCGTGCGATAATCTCTGTTGTGGCTCCCGTTGAGTCCCCTGAGCTGGTATACAGAGTACCTCCAGTGACACCCATCAACCGATCTTCTCCTTCGGTCTCCCAAATCGACTGACCAGTGGCTGCATCAAGGGCACCCCCTCCAAAATACACCCGATCGTCCATCACTTCAATAACTGGTGTACCAAGATCCGCACGGCGCCACTGAATCTCCCCAGTTGCGGCATTTATTGAATAAACGCCCATATGACCTTCATGCTCATAAGGAGGTTCCTCTCCAGAACATGAAACATATAGCGACCCATCAGAGATGATTGGTTGTGAGTTAGGTTTCCCCAATCGGCCACCTGTTTGAGATTCAGAATTAAGCTGAGTTTCAGCAGGAATTTTGTCTTGTTTCCATAACTGTTCACCGCTCGCCACATCATACGCAATCACTGCTCCATCCGTTACGCCGACACTTTCAGTGATACTAAGATAGGCGATGCCATTTGCGACAACTGGACTCTAAGAATCAGAATCCCCAGAAAAGTAACCGGAAGAACCATCTCTCCATCGTGACCGGAGGTACAGGCCAGCCGGTCCAGCGGCATGTGTCGCTCGTGTTTTCCCGGCAGTCCCTAATGGTGTTGACCAGCTATTTTCTGGGGCAAACACATCTGCTGCCTCTGAGGGAGAGGTAGCACCTCCCGTGCCACTGCTCAAAAGCATAGCTCCGGTTGCAGCACCAGTCGTTTGAAGGAAGGTCCGTCGGGTGATTCGTTCCATGTCACTGAATTATAAACCCAAATAATAAGCTTTGTGACTATTGCAAAGAAGCAAGAGAATATTGTTGTGGAGTTCGGGACCCTCTATGTGTTTATCGCTTGTGAACTAGCTTTTCTCCCGTTTCTTTTGGTGTCTACATCAAATTTCCGACTTGAATATGATGCAGGTGTGACAAAAACTTCCCGTGAGCCACGCACCGCAAAGTCGATCCTCGTTAACTCCGAGTACATCTCGGATCTGTGGCCAGATTGGTTTACTTTTGTTATTGCCCATTGCAGTGGATGTGTCGGTAATTAGCTACTGTGATACAGGAACCAAATCGCGATGCCGGAACCAAACATCGATTTCGACCGTGTAATTGGCACGAGACGATTGTCTCAATCGGATTGTAAAATTGTTTCGTCGTAACAGGAATGATTCAAGTTGGATTATGATATGAGGCGGTATAGTAATTCAACCCAATTTCATTCCATTTCATAGTGCTTCCAGATCATCGATCGCTCTATCAGTACAGATACCTTCGATGGTCAATCGAAGGAGTGATCCCAATCTCCCATCCTCGCCATACGATGGTGTATTGAGATTGTCAGCCCGCCTTGGTGACCCAATATCGAGAATTGCTCGTTGTTTCGCTGATTCGTCACTATCGACAACGCCGAATACACGACCTCCTCGATCTTTGACCAAGGAAAAGCACGGGATATCGGTGATCCCATCTCCCACGTAGATCATATTCTCGAACGGAATCCGACGCTTCTCCGAAGCGACCTCGTCATTCACCTGGTATGGGTTTTCCCGCGCAGTTTCTGGAGAGATCCCCTTATTAATCTCGTAGAGATACCGGGTTTTATCTGTGAACGAAATTGGACGCTGAATATTCGTGACAACACCGTCTGAATCAGTATCTAACCGCGAGGCATACACTGCCTTACAACGATCTGCGATAGTCGTCCCCTCAATAATTGGTTCGAGTCCTTCCGAGATGACGTAGTACTCTACGTTTACGTCCTCGTACTCATCTGTAATTGTGTCTATATCGTCGAAAAGGTAAGGAAGTCCTGGGTACAGTTGCTCGTCCAATTCTGCACCAAGCGAGTTAAGATCCGCAATAGAGAGTTCGCCAAGTGGTTCTCCTTCCCCAACGTTTTCGAGCAACAACGAGAGATAGGCGACAGTCGGATCATATCCCGATCGGACTCGAGACTGAAAGTCAGTGAACCAGAATTCCTCTGGGTCTATGTCGTATTCTTTCAGCAGCTGTGTCGTTGAGTCTGGAGCGAGTGTATCGTCGAAGTCAAAGATCAGCCCAATAGTTGTAGTCATTCGATCTCACCCCTGACTGAGTGTCCGTTGGAAGTCTCTCCGTTTCGAACGGAGATCATTTCGGCGATCTTGCAGGGCAGTCGTCTCGTCGATATCTGCCGTTATGATCGGGCGTAGTCTTGTGTCATCTGGCATTCCATCGACAAGTTCGGGGTCCCCGAGTATCTGATAGTATTCGTCATGGGCATGGCCATCAACGATGTGCTCGATATCGCTACCAATCTCTTGCTTGCCTAGCGTGGTGATTCGATAGTAGGTTTGCCTCCCATCAGCGCCTTCTGGTGCGGGGATTTTAGCGACGAGGTTTGCATCGAGAAGATCCCGCAAGTGGTACTGGAGATCGTTACTATCACGACCAGTCTCTTCGGCCAGTCGTTTCCGTGAGATCTGGTCATACTCATAGAGTAAGTACAGGATGCTATATCGAGTTGGGTCTGCTAATGCCTTCTTTCGCTCGATGTGTGGTTCTAACGAGTCGATTTTTCCACTGAAGAGACGTTGTTCGACATATTCAGTGACATCACCCCGGTCCAATGCATCGAAGGTTGTTGGCTCATAGACCCCAGTCATCACAACTGGTTCTACAACCTCTCCCTTGATTAGGTTAACGAATTTTAACTCAAATGTCCTACTTTTCTCTGAGACGGTATCTATTCCTTATTTCAGTATCTATAGCCGAATGATGAAGCGTCGGGATTATGGGTTTCAATTCAAAGGAGAGTCGGTATTTTCGTACGTGCAACGGGACGCTCCTGAACCAGAGGAATCCCAACTGGATGAGGACGTTTTTGTGTACGTGATGGGACCCTATACTGCATTTGACGCCGCGTACGCGTACTCTGATGGAGAGGAACTCAAATCACCATTCATTGAGGACCCACTTTTTGACCCAGAATTACACATCACCGATGATGACCGAGGAAGCTATGAAGTAGCGCTCGATGATCTCTGTGCGACCCTTCGTGAGGAATTTGGTGTCCGTGCTTTCCTTGCCACTGATATCGACATTCCAACCGAGAAAGATGCTGCTGAGGACGAATTATCGAAGCCAGTACTTACCCAATCTATCGAGTTTGCCGCTGTCAGTGATGCTGTTGTGTTCGTGTTCACACCAGCAGGCCTGACAACGGGAGCTGGGTCAGAAGTTGGTGCGATACTTGGGGAGTTCCATCTACGACAGGGAAACTCCGAACCGATTCGAAAACCGCGTGAGCGATTCCGGATTTTCACAACTGAAGAGTTCAGTAGCGCAAGCATCGACGAGGTTCCATGGACGTATGGTGTTGATACGATCGATTTCGAAGATCAAGGGGACTTAGTGAGGAAGATCCAGCATTTCCTTGCAAATTTAGAGCGACAAGACCCTGATCGACCGCTCCCAATTTTTATCCCACATGTAAAGGGGAATAGTGGCTAAAATCGCGTCGCCGTCTGCCACATTCAGACGATCCCTTCCTCGGTCGCTTTGTCACGGTTGACACGGTGGAGATGGTAAATATCCTGTCTGACTGCCTCCCAATTGGTGATGTCTAATCAGATCTGTTCTGGATCCCCGTACTCTACAAGCTAAGTAATAATAGCCAAAGCAGAGTAATTTATACCGAATTTTGATTAATCTTTAATAGAATCCGTTTCCACCGTATGGATGGTATGGTTGAACAAGGTAACCGACTGCACCAGCAGTTACGATCTCACAATCGGCGTCGAAGAGAGGAGGGACAGTAAGATGGTGGCTCTGATATGGCTCATGGGGTTTCCATCACCCGTTCTGGAATTTTTCGCTTTCGGGGTTCTCCTCTTTCTCGTGGGTGCACTGATGCTCGCACAGAACATCGAAGACGTCGCTGGCATTGAAGGAACGGACGTCCAACGGCGGCAGCAGGACCACGACACGAACGTCATGGAGGACTAATCCATGAAATGGGTTATCCTCCAATCGTGGGGAGAAAACCTCGGTGTACACTACCAGTCGACCACTGCGATGGTCTTTTTCATCCTGTTCTCGTTGTTGATGCTTGGCATTGGCTTCGTGGCAAGTCGACACATGAAGAGTGAAGAGGATTACTACGTCGCAGGACGCAACGCCGGAATTTTCGTCATCGCCCTTTCTATTTTCGCGTCAACACAGAGTGGATGGGGTATTGTTGGCCTGTCTGGAACTGTGTACGCTATCGGTACCGAGTTCATGATGTGGGCGACGACGGTTATCGTTTTTTCCTTCGTCCTCTCTTACTGGCTCGTCGGCCGGAAAATGCGCGTCCTCGGAACGACCGTCAATGCAATTACCGTTTCCGATGCGATGTACCATCGGTTCGAAGACGAGCGAGTCCGATTGCTTGGAACGATTGCTGTCTTTCTTGGCTCGATGGGGTATCTCGCCGCACAATACGCCGCGCTAGGAATCATTATGTCGATCATCTTCCCCGTCGGTTTCATCACGGGGCTCATTACCGGGTTGCTTGTCGTCGGGATTTACACTGTCATCGGTGGTGTCCTCGCAGCGATCTGGTCGGATGCGATTCAGGGTGTGATCATGGCACTATCCGGTGTCCTGACCTTTGCATTCGTCGTCACCTCGAACCCGGGCGGCGTCAGCACGATGATCAGTACCGTCCAGAGTGACTTTCCACAGTATTTCCAATTCACAATTCTTGGCGGCAATGGACTCGCCTCAATCGGCCTCTTGCTCTCGATTTTAATCATCAATCTCACACATGCTGGACAACCCCAAGCGATCACGAAATTCTACATGATTCGCCGGGTGTCGCTGTTGAAGTGGGGTGCGCTCATTTCGGGCGCAGCCTACCTGATGACTACACTCTTCTGGTGGGCTGGGCCATACGTACACGCTGCAGTTGCGCGTGGTGACATCCAGAACTTCGACAATCCAGATTTGGTGTTGCCACTTGCGCTCATCAATTTCGCACCGGATATCGTGACCGCCTTTGTGCTCACGGCGATCGTCGCTGCGATCATGTCCACGAGCAATGCATTTCTCAACGTTGGCGCGTCGGCTATCACACACGATTTCATGAAAGAGTACAGGGGAACTCGCATGACCGACTCTCAGGAGGTACTGTACGGACGGATTGCGACGGCAACAATCCTAATCATCGCGGGCGTGATCGCCGCGACATTCCCTGGTCTGATCTTCGTTCTCGGAGCCGCCGGGTGGGCCATCTTTGCCACGGTCATCTTTCCTGGAGTGGCACTCGCGTATAACTGGAAGGGAGCGACCACCGAGGGGATTCTTTGGGGTGGTAGTGTGGGGCTCGTCTTGACGCTGCTCCTCGCCTATGGTGGCCAGTATTTCGGGTGGACGATCCCGATGGGCTTCCTCGGTGGCCAAGTCGCCCAAGTAATCGGTATTACCGTGTTCATCCTCGTGTCACTGGTCACATCGACCGCCACCTACGAGCAATTAAAACCGGAAGTGAAGGCGGTCTTGGACACTGGACGGCTGAAGGGCGGTCGGCTCCCGCAAAGCGTCGCCACCGACGGTGGTGAAGAACAAATCGACGAATGACAAACGACCACATCCAAATCAAACATCGATTTCAATGACAAAGGAAACAACAGACGTTTCGATCGTAAGTGAGACAGACCCGAACGACTACCAATACGAACGACTGTTCGAACCGACAAGCATCGGCGGCGTCGATTTACGCAATCGCCTGATGATGACCGGTCATACAACGAACTACGCTCGTGGCTCTGAAATCACAGATACGCTCATCGACTACTACGTCGAACGCGGAAACGGTGGTATCGGACTCATCGTGATGGCCTATCTCGCGAATCACCCCAGTTCGATGTCCGGGAGTGCGATTCGCGGTTGGGACGACGATATCGTCCCCGGACTCCGACGGTTGACCGATGCCGTTCACGACACTGGTGCGAAGATCTTCTGCCAGAATCTCCACTACGGCCGCCAGATGACGAGTCTCCTGAGCGAACAACCGGTCCTGTCCGCTTCCGATATTCCGGGGCCGGTGAACCGGGAGATGCCGCGCCAGATGACTCGAAAGGAGATTCGAGAACTCGTCGACGGGTACGCGACGACCGCCGGTGTCATCCAGCGTGGGGGATTCGATGGCGTCGAAATTCACTCTGGGTATGGCGGGTACCTGCTTTCGCAATTCATCTCACCGTACTCAAACGAGCGAACGGACGAGTACGGTGGTTCCCTGGAGAACCGGCTGCGAATCGTGTACGAGACGATCGATGCTGTTCGCGACGAAGTTGGCGAGGATTTCGTTGTCGGCCTGCAAGTCAATGCAATGGATGATGCTCCGCATGGCATGGGTGTCGATGAGTACGAAGACGTAGCACGGCGACTCGCAGCGACGACCCAGATCGATTACCTCGTCGTGAAGGCCGGAACGTACCAGAAACAGGATTACATCGTTCCGGATATGCAACGGGAGCATGCGCTCCTTGCACCGCTCGCCAAGCGCATCCGTGCGGTTGTCCAGGAGGAAAATCCGTCGATGACTGTCGCCACGACGGGCCGGATTACTGACCCTCGTCAGGCGGACCAAATCCTGCAAGAAGAGGCTGCGGATCTCGTCTCAATGACGCGCGGTCACATTGCCGACCCACACATCGCACGCAAAGCACAGGAGGGACGGCTCGACGAACTCATCGAGTGTATGGGGTGCAATCAAGGCTGCATTCAACGGATCTACGACGGTGCAGCCTGTCGATGTGTGTTGAATCCAGCAACAGGCTTCGAAGCTGAACTCGGCGCTGGGACACTTACGGAGACGGCGACTCCCAAGGACGTACTCGTGATTGGTGGTGGCCCCGCCGGAATGAAGGCCGCCGAAGTCGCCGCTCGTGCCGGACATCGCGTTACCCTTTGTGAACGAGATGAAACGCTCGGTGGGCAGGTCCGATTCGCCAAAGAAATCCCGAATAAAGAAGAGTTCGAGAAACCCATTCTCTGGCTCCAAGAAGCACTCGATCGTGAGAATGTCGATGTCAGAACTGGTATCGAGGTGACGGCTGCGTACGTTGAACGTGAGTCTCCTGATGCAGTGATCGTTGCTACTGGGTCCTCACAGCCGACTTTCCCCCGAGGATATCACGGGCTGGGAATCCGCGAGAACGATATCCCGGGATGGGACGGTGCGCGGGTAGTGACGAGTTCACAAGTACTCGCTACACAGGTGGATACTGCAGGCGAAGATCGGTACGAGGATCCTGGTGAACACGTCCTCGTCGTTGACGATGGCGAACACCACTGGAAGGGCATCGGGACTGCGAAATTCCTCGCCGAAGACGGTCGAACGGTGCATTTCGCACAACCGGGTGGAGATCCGGGTGGTGACCTCACTGGTCCGACGAAAGCGAAGCTCCACCGTGATCTCTTCGGAATGGAGACTCCCATAGAGATTCACACCTTTGCGACTGTCAGTAGTGTCGAGTGGCCGACCGTGACGCTCGACAAACGTGGGAAATCAGTCGAACTTACTGACCTCGATAGCGTCGTACTTGCCGGTTTCCATCGGGCAAACAACCACCTTGAACGGGCATTGTCGAATGTCGTCTCAGACGTTCGCGTCGTCGGAGATGCAGTCGCTGCGCGGACGATCAAAGAAGCTATTCACGAAGGAGAGCGTGCAGCTCGGGAGCTCTGATGTAACGTCGGGTTTGCACGTGATAGTACGCTGGAGGAGTGGACGAAGAAAGTGCGTGAAGGGCACGGGGGTCGACAGGTTATTCTCCACTTTGCAATAATTATCCTCGCTCGACGCGTTCGATTGTGACGAGGTCGCCATCGGTGAACTTCGCTTCGTACGCGTAGCTTTCGCCATCAATGTGGTGGTGAAACTCGAGGATTCCATGATAATCGGTATCTGTCCACCCGTCCTGGATTTTCCGAAGACTTCCCACTCCTTCATGCCACTCTTTTTCGAAGCCATCGAGCTCATCGTCGTACTTTGGACGCTCTGTTTCCGGAACACTCTCGTAATGTGCTTCTTCTTTGAACAGCCGTCTATCCATCGTAATCGTATAGACGTCCATCCTCGGCTGTCTGAACGTCTTCGTCTGCCAATCGACATCGGTCGGGTCGCCATTGAACTCTGGAAGGTCAATCTTGAGTCCGTCTTCGATACGAACGTGATCGTACAAGCCCATCGCGTCTAACGGTTCTAATTCCCCCGTTAATACACTTACTCGACCTTGTGACTGCAACTCATATGTCCGGAAAACGGCGGGAGTTGAGTTCGAAATGGCAGTCGAGATTGCGGAGAATCGGAACGCGACGTGAAGTTTTGTACGATGGGGCGATAGGAATTACAGGCATACTGGCGAACTCCCGATGGCACTTCGTGATGAAAACGACTGCATGGACTATTGGGTAGAGGCACTGATCGAGCCGGGGATGTGTACGTTGCAACAGCAGACGTATCTCCGGGTGCACGCGTGGGGGCTGGATGACGATGGTCCATATACGGTACCAGCGACACTTGCTGAAGTCGAGCCGTTGTTGATTGGGCTTGCTTACGATGTCTATCCAAATCAGTTGTTGAACAAGAGTGGGACGCCTCATGATGCGTTATGAAAATCCGCTCTCAGTGAGGAGTTCAGAAAATGTGTAACGGCCGTCATAGAATGAGAATATTGAATTACGAATTCATCACATTTGGTCAATGAAGCGCGAGCTAAGTGGGGTATGAATCCACTTTGACATTCGGATCTGGAGAGGATACGTAGTTTTTTGAAACGCGTAGATATTCGATGGTTTCCAAATATCGACTGTTCTAATCAAATTTGAGGAAGACATTAATTGGGAGTGTTGAACGACAGTTGCGTGAATATGGGACAAGAGATCATGATTTCCTCCGAAACCGAGGGTCTTGAGACCGAGAATCTACGAACAGCAGTTATCGGTACCGGAGCAATAGCGCAACGGCTTCACATACCTGCATATCGAACGAGCGATTTAGTCGACCTCGTAGCCGTGTGCGACGTTGAGGAAAAGAAAGCTGCGACGGTCGCGGAGGAATTCGAGATAGATTCATACTATACGGATTACACTGAGATGCTCGAATCAGGCAGTGTCGATGCTGTCAGTGTGTGTCTTCCGAATCATCTACACAAAGAAGTCGTCTGTACCGCTCTCGAACACGATATCCTCGTTCTCTGTGAGAAGCCGATCAGCACATCCTTGGCAGAAGCCGATGCGATGATCGACGCGGCGGATGCCAGTGAAGCATTCCTGATGATCGACCAGACTGAACGCTTTAACCCAGTGTATGAGAAGACCAAAGAGGTACTCGAGAAGGGAGTGATCGGCGAGGTGCTGTCAGTGCGAAGTCGGTTTAGCCATCCTGGTCCGGAAGGATGGTCACCGCGGTCGACGTGGTTTACGGATGCAGATACGTCGGGCGGTGGTGCGCTCATCGATATAGGCGTCCACAATGCTGACCTCATCAACCATCTGTTCGGGTCGGTTTCGTCTCTATCGGGGTATAGTGACACCTTATCGATGGACGGAGACGTCGAAGATACGGCTGTCGCTGCTCTTCAGTTCGAAGATGGTGTACTTGGGACCTTTGAGACGGCGTGGCGAACGGATCCCGAATCTATCGAGATGCAGATCGTCGGTGAAGAAGGCGTCCTCTACGTCGACAAAGTCGCACCGTCACTTCGGCTCGAATTGGGTAACGATTGTGGAACCGTCGACGTTCCGATTCCGGAGCAATCCAAATACGGCGGTCCGGTAGAACACTTTATACAATCGGCCAGAACCAACAGCGAACCGACCGTAACTGGTCGAGATGGAAAACGCGCACTCGAAGTCGTAATGGCCATCTATCAATCGTCGGAATCCGGGCAACGCGTTCACTTCCCGCTCGAGACGGAGGTGGACAAATGAAGCTCGCTTGCAGTTCGTATTCTTACCACGACGAACTCGAAGACGAGATGTCTCTCGAGGAGTTCCTCGAAATTTGTAGTACAGAACTGGAAATTTCGGGCGTCGAACTGCTCGACGGACATCTTCCAGGAGATGATGAAAAGACGATTGGGGAGGTTTCGGATCTCCTTTCAGAGTACGATCTGGAGATTGCATGTTTATCCGTCTTTTACAACGACTTCGCCAAGGGATCACCCGAAGAGCGACGTGAAGACGTCGAGGTGGTCAAAACGTGGTTGGATCACGGCGATCAGCTCGGCGCACCCGTGCTCCGAGCGTTCACCGGATTTCCGAGGCTCCACGACCGCGAACACGATGATCCACAGGTGTGGACAGATGTCGCGACGTGTCTACAGGAGTGCGTCGACTACGGTGAGACCGTTGAGACGACGCTCGCTGTTGAAAATCATAACCACGATGGTCTCATTCGGACGGCAGACGACATCTTCCACATTCGAAGCCTCGTGAACGGTGACCTCGGTCTTGTTCTAGACTTGGCAAACTACATCGATGGAAAGCCATCGATCGACCGAACCTTGCATTTAGCGGATCACGTCCACGCGGCGTATGATGATTTGGCTGAGGATGGATCTGAGCCGAACTATCCCTACTACGACGAATCACTGACGGCGCTGTCTGAGCAGGGGTATGACGACTTCGTGACGCTCGAATACGAGGGCGAAGAGGATGACTTCGAGGCGGTCCCGCAGGCAATAGAGTATCTTCGTGGGTGTCTCTAGCGACAAGCTCTCCCCTCTCGATGTCGACCGGTATGCAGCCGATTGTTTTCTCAAAAATAAAACGGGGAAATAAAGGATTTCTTCCCTATCGTCGTTCGGCTATGCCTCTCTTCCAGTGCGAATACATCGGTCGCTGGCGTTGAACTATCGATATCTCTCAAACCCGTTTGATGCAAATCAAATTCGAGAGCGAAGTTTATACATCACAATTGATTGCACAGTTGTGAAGCAATCACATGACGAGGCACAATACACTTCGACGTCGACAATTCGTGAAAGCCACAGCCGGTACAAGTACGGCAGCGATGCTCTCCCTCGCTGGTTGCACAGGTGGGCTGGGTGGTTCCAGTGGTGGATCAGATGGGGAGAAAAGCGGTAAAACCGAATTTTGGTCGTCACCAAACAAAGAGGAATTGGCGTTCCACAACAATGCAAAGAAAGAGTTCCTCAAATCCCACGACTCGAAACTGAAGGTACGGCCGGTTCCCGAAGGGGATAGCTCCGAACAAGTGGTCCTGTCGGCACTTGCATCGAATACTGAACCCGACGTATTCGCAAACGTGTTCCCTGGATTTGCCGCGCAACTCCAGGAGAACGGCGCTGCAAAGGACCTCTACGAAATTGATGGCGTAAAGAATTTCCTGACCGATCGGTGTGGCAAGACAATTTTGAAACGCTACGAAGCACCGGATGGTGGTCTTTATCAGGCACCGTGGAAGGCAAATCCAGTGTTGTTCCAATATAACGACACCGTTCTCAAGAAGGCCGGTTATAAAAACTCGGACGAGTACCCGACGACGCTGTCTGGACTCCTTGAGGCTGGAAAGAAGATCGTCGGTGATAGTAACGCAAAGGTGCTCTGGGATCGGGCACCGAAACCGACGTGGTACGAGCGTTGGTTCGACTTCCTCCCGTTGTACCTTGCCGCATCGGAGGGCAAGAAATCAATGTTCACACAGAAAGGAGATTCTGTCGAGCCTGCCTTCAATAACAATACAGCAAAGACAGTCCTCCAATTCTTCCAAGATCTCTATAGCGCCGATCTCGCCCCCACACAAGGGAGCGAGAAGCCGAAATTCCCACACAATGAAGCAGTCATCAATACTGGCGGGCCATGGGTTATCCCGTACTTCGAAGGCGTCAACAAGGACGTCTCGATGTCGCACATGAACCCCCCAGTTCCGGACGGAACCAAACAGAACAGCCACACGTATGCAGACCCGAAGAACACCTCGATTTTCGCGTCGGCCAAACAGCCAAAGCAAGCCTGGAAGTTCGTGAGTTTCGAGCAACAATCGAAGTGGGACACGAAATTCCTGAAGAAGACGCTCCAACTACCGCTTCGAAAGGATCTCGTCAGTTCTGCAAGCGGCTTCTTTGAGAAAAATCCTAATATCAAACCGTACGCACAGGCACTCAAGACATCACATCCACCCGCGTACACGCCAGATTATACGAAGATCATGAACGTGTTTGGCGAACAGTGTTTCGTACCCGTTGCGTTGGGGAAGAAACCACCACAAAAAGGGCTCGACGACGCTGAGAACGGTATCAATCAAGCACTCAACGGATAGTAACGAATTCAATATCTATGCCAGACGCAACAACTGAACCAGGGACAAGGAAAGCGGATACAGCGACCACGAAAAGTGGATTTCGCCAGCGGATAGCACACCTGCCCCTTCTCGGAACTGCAACCAAGCGTCTTGGGGATCACGACGATAACTTGATGGGATGGGCTCTCATCGTACCGTGGTTCCTCTGGGCGTCGGTGTTCCTGATCTTTCCGTTCCTGTTCGCACTCTACTTGAGCTTTCACGAATGGTCCATCATCAGCCCCGAAACACCGTTCGTTGGGATCGACCACTACGTGCAATTACTGACGAGCGAGCTCTTCTGGAAACTCCTCAAAAACACGTTGTACTTCTTCGTCGTGAACGTCCCGACACAGATAGTGCTTGCTCTCGGCGTAGCGGTGTTGCTGGATCGGATCGTTCGCGGACGGGCACTCTATATGGCAGGGTACTTCGTTCCGTATGTCACGAGCGGCGTCGTCGTTGCCGTCGTCTTCAAGTGGATTTACGCGCCGGACGGGTACATCAATCAGATGCTCGCTGTTGCGGGAACGGAGATCAACTTCCTCGGCAGTACCACATGGGCAATGCCGGCCATCGCGATGATGGTATCATGGAAGTTCATCGGCTACTACGCGATCATCTTCCTTGCGAATCTGCAATCACTCCCGGAAACGATCTATGAGTCGGCATCGCTCGACGGTGCCAGCGAGTGGCAACAGTTCCGCTACATCACCCTCCCGTTGTTGAACCCGAGTATTCTGGTAGTAGTGATCCTCTCGACGATTACAGCGTTCCAAATCTTCACCGAGCCGTTCATCATGACGAGCGGTGGGCCAAACGGCGCAACCAAAACGTTCGTTCTCGTTATCTACCAAAACGCCTTCTCGTATCTCGAGATGGGCTATGCGAGTACGATTGGTGTGATCCTCGCGGCGATGATCTTTGTCATCAGCTACGTCGAACGTAACTACGTCGATCAGGAGGTGTCGGTATAATGAGTATCGAATCCGATAACTCCGGAGTGTTTGCCGACGGTCACGAACGATTGTCCGAGCTTTCGGGGAAGAAAATACTCGTGTATATCGTACTGACACTCGGAGTCATCCTCCCAGTATTCCCGTTCGCTCTGATGGTCTCGATGTCGTTTAAGCCTGCAAATGACATCTACTCGTTGCAGGTGATCCCATCGACATTCACGTTAGAGAACTATCGATTCCTCCTCGAAAACGTCCCGATCGTTCGCCAGTTCATCAACAGTATCATCGTCACGGGAGCCGTGGTCGTCTCGGTAGTCATCACGTCGTGTATCGTTGCCTATTCCCTCGCGAAACTAGATTGGTATGGACGTAGTGTTACGTACAACTTCATCCTCGCGACAATGATGATTCCCGGAATCCTGCTTTTGATTCCGCAGTTCGTCATCATCGTCAAACTCGGGTGGGTCAATACGTATCAGGCGATGATTGCCCCCTTCGCGATAAGTTCGTTTGGGATATTCCTACTAACCCAGTTCTTCAAACAGTTCCCTGACAGCCTCATCGATGCCGCACGGATGGACGGGTGTAACGAACTCGATATCGTCTTTCGTATCGTGTTGCCCAATTCGATGCCCGCTATCGCAACGGTCGCGATTTTTACCTTCATGAACCGCTGGAATCAGATGCTCTGGGACCTCATCGTGATCAAAAACGAAAGCATGTACACTCTGCCGGTGAGCATTACCTTGTTCGCCAAAACAGGTCTCTATGGCAATAGCTTGGGACCATTAATGGCGGGTGCAACACTCCTCGCACTCCCAACGATACTGCTGTTCTTGCTGCTACGGCGGTATTTCATCAAGGGAGTCACAATGTCCGGGCTCAAAGCATAGCTGTACGATTATCCACCACGAATTCCAAATCAATGGTTGTCGACACTCATCGAAATCGGGTCAACTTCATCGGTCTCTCAAAAGAGGCCATCGCCGCAGCGTATCGATCACTACCGATCATCCTCATCGTGAGCGTTTGCTGGTGCCTTCTAGCACCGACCATCATTCTCCTCGGTCCAGCGACCGCCACCGCTGTCGCCGCCGCTGGAAACGTACTCCGTGGAGATCGGTTCCGACTACGCACCGCTCTGTCCGTATTTCGACGGTGTTTCTGGCGGAGTCAACTCCCACTCGTTCCGACGTTTGTTCTCATCGATATCGCAGGTCTCTCGTGGATTCAATTCCAGCGAACCGGTGAGATTGCATACGGTCTGCTCGCCTTTTTCTCGGTCGATATACTGATCGTTCTCTCGGTGCTGTTGCTGTATTACTATCCGCTCCTGGTCGATGGTGACCGTTCTGCTCGCAAGACAGCTCGGCGGTCCGCTGAACTCGTGTTAGGACAGTTGGTACCAACCATCGGGTTGGCCACTTTTTGTCTCTCGATCGGTCTCTTATTCGGTTTTACCGTCGCTGGGTTCGTGCTGCTCGGACCGGGTTTGATCGCGACTGTTCTGATGCTTGCAACTCGGTATCTCTCAACGGGAATGGGGTCAGAATAACACAGCCTGCAACGAAACTCCTAATCACGTTCTCACTGCTCCCGATAGATTGACCCGTGTGGATTACTTGGAGTCGTTGAGACAATTCCAGGCCTCTGGTGACAAGGATAGCCGATTGCTCGTCTAATCGACGGTGTACTCGCGTTGGGATTCATCTATTATTTTATTCACGACCGATAGCTTTGGTACGTGAGAAAAACGACGTTAGATATCGCTTAGATCGACCGTGATTTCGTCGACCGCAAGTGAGATTTCTTTTTCGACGCCACCATTGTCACTCACGTTGAACCGTGAGGCAGCGAGTCCGGCTTCCTCAAGTTGCTTTACGTGAACCGAAACCGTCCCCTTCGAAAGACCGACCAGTTCGGTGAGTTCGTGGATCGTTCGTGTTTCAGTTGATAATGCCTTGATGATATTCCACCGTGTCTCGGACCCCATCGCTGTCGCAACCGAAAGGATTTCTGACCCGTCGGGTTCGAGCGTTCGTCGGGGGCGAGGCTGAGACCGTGCATTGGGGACTTGCCGAGTAAAGCGTGAATTGTTCATAGTCAGTGACGGATGTTTTGTGCCGTGTGAGAGTGACTCTCTATCGGTATGTATTGAAATTAGGGGCCATATTCGATAATATCCAAAGATGTTTGTTTGAGACCGAGGATGGAAGATTTCGGTCGATACGAGCCATAGAGTTAAACTTCCGTATGTATTTTATTGGAATATTGCGATGTCTGAAGGGAACACAGCCGATCCATGGTGGAACGCTCAGTTACTACGAGCAGTAACTCTCTACCCGTGGTCGACGATGCAACCCGACGCGGAATTGAAACGACTCGCCAATAACGGTGTGAACACGATTTTCGTTATCACGAAAGAGAGTGATGGTCGGGTGTTCTACGATTCCGACGTCGCACCGAACCAGGTCCCCGGCCGGGATTTACTCGGCGAACTCGCCGATGCTGCAGCAGTTCACGACATCAATATCGTTCCGACGATGTTCGTCCTGTGCGATAAATATCTCCTAGAACAGTACCCTGAAACCGTCCAAGTAGCAAGGGAAGGAACGGAGATCAGATACCCGAACGTCTCGGCTGAACACATGCACTGGGCGTGCCCGAGTCACGAGGTTGTCTCGGATCACCTGCAAGCAATTACCAACGAGATCGCGGACTACGACGTTGATGGAATTCAGTTCACTCATTTCGAATTTCAGCCGATCGGCAACGGTGAGTCCAACTATCTCTCCTGTTATTGTGAGAAATGCCGGGAGCAATATGAACTCCAAAGCGTCTCTGAACGGTCATCAGCATGGATCGACCGACGATGTATGCAGATCGATTCGCTTCTCAGGAAACTGAGCGACCCGTTCCGCGAACGTTCGGACTTTCTCGTCAATATTGAGTTAGAAGCGTTTTCAAACCTCGAAACGGCCGTCGATGACAGTCGGAAAATGCTTGGCGTCGACCAGCGTGACGTCGCGGAATACGCCGATATTCTCTCCCCTCGGACGGCACACATCGACCTCGACATGCATCCGGTGTGGATTCGTGAAGTCGTCCGGTCGCTTCGCCAACAAACGAATACGCCGATTACACCATCGATACGTACTGGACGGGGCGAGCGACCGTTCAATCGGTTGGAGGATGACGAACTGGTTAGTGCGATTCAACTCGCACTACACGGCGGTGCACACGGGATTTCACTCTTTTCCGATGGTGCGAACATCGGTCGATTGACCTCCGAACAGTGGGACACGGCAACCGAGATGTTCGACGAACTCGATTACTTTGATCGAGAATATGGACCAGCAGGGACGCAGTAGGCCGAATTGGCCGATCTCGACTGTTGTTTGAATATTTCCAAAAATGTTAGCCACCACTCCATCTCGAGGCCAATCGTTTTGGTACCTGTTCACAGACTACATAATTAGTCATGGGTACGCTTCGGATCGATCATTTGGTCAAGTCATTCACAGCAGCGGACAGTGTCAACGAAGTCGTCGCGGTCGATAACCTGGACATCACCGTCGAAGAAGAAGAGTTTCTAGTCTTACTCGGACCGAGTGGCTGTGGAAAATCAACCACGCTTCGGTGTATCGCGGGGCTCGAAACACCGACGTCTGGCTCTATCCGCCTCGATGAGACAGACATTACGGGGAATTCGCCACAGCAACGGGATATGGCGATGGTGTTCCAAGACTTCGCACTCTATCCGCATATGACCGCTGCGGAAAACATGAGCTTCGGATTGAAGATGACGACCGATCTGTCGGACGAAGAACGAATGGACCGTGTCAACGAAGCAGCGTCCATCATGGATATCGAAGGAATCCTCGATAAAAAGCCAGCCCAGGTATCCGGTGGACAGAAACAACGAATCGCGCTCGGCCGTGCGATCGTTCGTGACCCGGAAGTGTTCTTGATGGATGAACCGTTGTCAAATCTCGACGCGAAGCTTCGTGCCCAGATGCGAACCGAGATACAGCGGCTCCATCGGCAACTCGGTGTGACGACGATTTACGTTACGCACGATCAGACAGAGGCGATGACGATGTCCGATCGTATTGCGGTGTTGAATAATGGGGAACTTCAGCAGATCGGCACGCCGGATTATGTCTACCATCATCCCACCAATCAGTTCGTCGCCGGATTCCTCGGTGAACCATCGATGAACTTCCTCGAGGTCCAACTCAGCGAGACGGACGACCAGTATGTCTTGACAGCCGACGATGCTACTACCACGTTTGCGTACCCAATCGACGAAACGATCGTCCAGGAATGTGATTTGACTATAGGCCAGCGGCTGACTGTGGGTGTGCGACCGGAAGACATCTCGGTAACGGACGATGAAGGGACGAACAATCATAGTCAGACCGCGATGCTTGACGTCGTCGAGCCGATGGGGAGTGATAATTTCCTCTATCTTCTCGTTGGTCAGGAATCGTGGACTGCCCGCGTAGATGAAGATGTGGAGCTTACAGAAGGAGAGCAAGTAACGTACTTCTTCGAGGAATCGGACCTCCATCTCTTTGCAGATGATGGCACTACACTCAAATCTGCAGGACTCGGTGAGGATGCTTTCCATACTGGTTCCGATCAAGAGATGGTTGTAGAGCCGACGCAGTCCGTAGATTCACAGGCGTAAGGAAAGAGAGTCGTTTTCTACGAGACTGTCGATGAGAGGTCAGTCAGTTCGATCCATTCGGTTCCGTTCGAGATGACGAGCTCCGGATGACCATCGGCGTCAGGATCCCACGACTGACCATCAGCGAGTGCGATACGACCGAGCTGGTGTTCAGGTGGGGAAGATCGTGGTTCGAATTCGAAAGACGACGCATCGCGATAATTCCCGCCGTATCGATCACCTTCGAAGGTTTGTTGGGTTGCAGACGGCCACTTTCTCGTCGATCCATCCACGTAGAGAGTTCCACCAGTATGCTCGACGATGTTCTCGACTGCTCCCGCGACGAACGGGTTATGGAAGTACGTCCCCTGTTCGGCTGCTGCAGGGAATCGAGGTCCGTTCTCGTCGATGTCTTGAATAACGGCTGTCCCGCGCACGTTTGCGAAGTAGGCGTTTTGGAATATGTTGTAGATTGCCCGTGAGTCGGCGATATGGATTCCGTGGTAGGTCGCTTCGATGTTCAGATAGCGGAAGTGGTTTGCAAACGAATACTCTCGAACTCGGAGGGCAGTGTCATCAGCGTTCTCGCCGGAACTGAAGCTCCCTTCGATACCGGAGAATTGAACGCGGCGCATCTCTACACCGATGCCGCCTGCCGCATTGTGAACACCATAATGATAGGAATTCAGGATGAAATTCAGTTGGCAGGCACCGGTACCATCCGGGTTACTGTTCGACGTCGAGAACCGTGACCAACAACTGTTGTACGCATCACCCAAATCCTCCGATCCCCAGACGAAGGTGAAGTCAGCACATTCGCCTTCGAATCGAACTCCGACGATTTCGGTGTAGAACATCGCTGTTCCGGCTGAATCGTGGATCTGAATTCCGTTTCCACTATCTGTTCCACATTGGATTCGTGACGATTCGAGTCCATCACCGTAGATCGCCCAGTTGTTTCGCAGATTATCGTATTCAGCAAGGTCGATTTCCCAGGCAGTGGTACCGGTTCCGTAGTAGCCACTCGGGTAGTAGATGACACCGCCTCCGATCGCATCTAGTCGTTCGAATGCCTCCTGCATGCCGCCCGTTTTGGAGGGAGAAACATACGGATCAGTGCGCGTGCCACTTCCAGATACTGCTGGAAGCGCAGACACAATTACAATGTTCGACTGTTGAGCTACCTCGAGTTCGTCGACCGTGATTGATCGTACTGGAGATGATTTGCCTAGATGGCTCGTCGATCCATATTGTCCACTGTGGTCGTGGTCACGAGGTGCCCAAGGACGGTGCTCTCGATTGTAACGTGAAGCTGGGTCACCCTCTTCCTGGTTGAATGACGGCCAAAATGCGGTACTTCCGATCCCCATTGCACCCAAAAATCCGCGTCGGGAACTGGTTAGTGTCTTCTCTCTCCGACGATCAGTGTCTTTTTGTGAAGTATCATCCATCACGGTTTGGTCTTCGTTGAAGGTGGTAAACACTTATTCGTCAAATTGGGTTAAAATAG
Organism: Haladaptatus sp. HS23; assembly: GCF_056892285.1. Lineage (NCBI taxonomy): Archaea > Methanobacteriati > Methanobacteriota > Halobacteria > Halobacteriales > Haladaptataceae > Haladaptatus > Haladaptatus sp. HS23. The sequence continues at coordinate 73,772 of NZ_JBXGLH010000017.1, forward strand.
AATATATTTGAAACCGGTTTTCAGTCACGGGGAATATGACTGACTGTGTATTGTATACATATTCAGTATGCAGATACAGCATATGTTTTCAAAGAAAGTTACAACAGACCACCACTCTTTGCCGTCGCTTTTGTTAATTAGGCAGGCAACTGTACGCTAACGTATTAGTCATGAATACCCAGAGGAGTTAGTCTCCCAGAGTGGCTACATCAATAGAATGATCGTTCACGAGGTCACTCAGTTTTGTCTACGATAGCGCGGTGATATCGACACGGTGCCTCTCCGCCGTATAGTCGTACTACCGTGTCGATTTTCCAAACGCAAACAGCGTCATCGGCGTCTGATTCGCCGCTCGAGGCGAGAAGAAATCAGTCACGAGGTCGTCGTAGAAGGTGAACCCACGGCCACCGAGTGCACGGTGTGCATAGGTCGCGAGATACAACCGCCCTAACCCGATGCCACCTTCCAGCTGGGCTACTCGATACCCTCGGTTCCCGGCAGTCTCGACGATGGCGTCGATATCTGCCATAAGATACACGTTCACCGCAGCGTCCCCAACGACTGGCTGGTCGAGCGCGAGATGCCCTGCGGTTCGTCGGTTGATATCACTCAGTCGTTCGAGAGTCTGTGCATCCGGATGATACTGATACGCACCAGATGGAATGTTGTCGACAGCGTGAACAAGACAGTAACAATCGACCAATCCGTCGATACGCTCACTATCAAAACAGTCTGTGGGTATCCCACGAAGCGCGCGGTCAAGAATCGTCGCGAACTGCCGCGAACTTATCGAGTCGTGGCTGTACTCTCGGAGTGAGCCCCGACGTTCGATGGTAGACCACACCGGACGACTCGACGCCGTCTCGGTATCGACTGGATCGAGGGAAATCAGTTCCCCATCACCCAAGTCATGGCGTCCGAACGCATCCTTGGACACATCCTGAACTTGGTCACGCCACGCCTGCACTGCCTCACCGTCTGCCAACGTACTCTGCTCCCAAGCGTCGGCCACCAGCGGATACTCGACGGGATTCTGTGAGAGTGGCGTCTCTTCGGGATTGATCGTTGTGGCTGGGGGGGAATCTGGAGCTGGGTCACCGCTACCGATAGGAACGAGTTCGAGCGGAGCTTCGTCTGTGGAATCGACACCGAGGAGTTGAGCGACCGTCTCGTCCGCGAATCCGGTGACGACTGACGCCTGATGACCATTTCCGTGGGCGACTGCCAATAGGTTAGCGAGGATGGTGCCTGAGTCCCAGAACGCGTGGCGATAGGTTCGATCGCGGTATTTCCAGGCGTTGCGCCACCATTCGGAGGTGGCAACGAACGTAACGGGGGCATCGGAGACTGCCGCGTGGTTGCCCGTTGCTCGAGCGAGGACGCCTCGATAATCGCCCTCACGAAGTACGTCGAACGATTCAGTATGGGGATCGAAGTGATAGACGCCGGGGGCAAGCCCGTCGATGTCACCTGTGACAGCATAGAGGTCTACGTGATAGAGCTTTCCCGTACAAGAGGCTGCCCGAAACCGCATCCGTTGGCCCTGTCTCTCAAGTTCTTTCGTGACCCCCATTGCGTAGTGACAGAGGGTGTGGACGGCTTGGGCATCAAGCGAGGATTGCGGGCCATCACGCGGAGTATCGGTCGATGTAGTGATCGCCGATAAGGCTGGTTCGTCCGGCGAGCGTGTCGATTCTGGGAGTGAACGCTGTGGCAACCTCTCGTACACTTTGTAGGGACGTGGCTTGTTCGCGTAGTTTAGCGAGAACGTATCGCCCCGAATACTCTCGAGAGAGTGGTTCGTTCGCTCGTGATATTCTCGTGCGTCGACCATCGGACAATCAGACGGGGGTCATTCACAAACAGTTTGGGTTGGTTTTGAGAACCTCACGAATCGGTACACAACGTCACTGAGCACGTGATGCTGGTTCATGTCCCTCGTCACAGTGAGAAAGGCTGTCTAAAGAAAATACAGCGAGAGTTCCACGGGTCACCTGACCTGTGGTACTTCACTCTCGATATCTATTTGTTTAAGGAACTAGATTTTGACGAGGTCACAGCCCTCGCATCATCTTCTACACAAATCCCTCTTGTCGAAACAAGCAGGCAGAGCTGTCCGTGAACCGAATGATTTTGGGTACCAATGGATACTACTTGCCTGATGACCTCCCCAACAAAAACACTGCCAAGTGGAGACGAACTTCCAATGGTTGGAATCGGCACCTGGAACATCAACGGTGACACCGTCCGTCAATCAGTTCGGACAGGCTTAGATGCGGGATACGCACACGTCGATACCGCCGAAGGATACCATAACGAAAGCGACATCGGAGATGTGATATCCGAGTTCGACCGCGAGGATATCTTTCTAACTTCAAAAGTCCTCCCGAAACATCTAAACTACGAGGCAGTTATTGCTTCCTGCGAGGATTCATTGGAACGACTGGGTACCGACTACCTAGATCTGTACTTGATTCACTGGCCGAACCCTGCAATTTCACTTCGCGAAACCTTGGATGCAATGGCAACGCTCCACAACGAGGGTAAAATCAAGAATATCGGCGTTTCTAACTTCAGTGCATACCAGCTTAGCTGCGCTCATCATATTTCAGACGTGCCTATCGCCGTTAATCAGATAGAATATCACCCTTGGAATACACAGGATGATATTGTCGAGTATTGTCGTGAGACCGGCACCATCATTGAAGCCGCTGCTCCGCTTGGCCGGACAGAGGTTTTTGCTGACGACACTGTTCAGGACATGGCAGAGAAGTATGACCGAGAGCCAGCTCAGATTATTCTCAAGTGGGCCGTCGAGAAAGGTATTGTTGTCTTCCCTAAGTCATCTTCACCTGACCATGTACAAGCGAACTTGGAGCTGTTTGACTGGACACTAGATGACGAAGACCAGGCTCACCTTGACGAAATCGATCACCACCAACCTGTGTATGACTTACCCACAAGAGATTGGGGCGACGAAACGTACGGGATCTCCGAGTAACAGTTGTGTAGATATCCTTGGATTGCTAGGACGCTGCTCCCACATCAGTGCTTCTCGTTACTGGATCCTAGCTACTTCGTGGGGTGAAATAGCGAACTTCTTTCGCACGTCGTAGAAGGTTTGGCCCAGAGAGTGTCGGTGAAGCGCTCGAAGTCTGCTCGCGGAACTATCCCTTTACCAAGAAACTGAGTGCAGATCTTCCCGATTCCAGTCTGACACCCCAAATGAGGGGTAATCTGCTGGCGTTACTCGTGCAATTTGAGATCGTCGAGGTATCCAGTGAGCGCAACAATAGCAACCGCTACAATTTTACCCATTACAATCGAAAGCAAATGAACACACTCGGTCGTATTCTTCAGCGAGTATCCTCTGGTTCATGACGAGCGAAATCCGCAAAAAGAAGCCTGAAGCTCGTCCCGTAATCTGGACCATCTCGGAATGGCGGTCAGCCATTAGAGAAGTGTGTTCTGTATAGCAACGAACAAAAAACAGGTTGATGCTACGGCGAGACGATGAGCAGTTACAAGTCGCGCACTTGGACGGTTTTACGATCGTTTTCTTCAGCCCGTCGAGAAGCGTCTTCAAGAATGGATGCGACTTCGTCGTCGAGTGCATCGTAGAAGTCGCTGGCCACATTCTGTCCTTCGAGCTGGTCTTTCACTGCGGATTGGACAATCAAATCAGCCATACAAGCGTTCTGACGGTATAATACTACAAAAGACCAGTGGCAGAATAGTTGAGAAAAGACGACTAATTCGGATCACTGGTGACGAAATCTCTTGGGTGATTCGTTAGTCCGCGTTTCCGGCAGTCACCGCTCAGTGGGTCGCTGGTACGCTTGGAATGAAACGACAGCCAGTGCATCTGCGATTTGAGGACCTTCAATCATCAATGACGTAGATATTGAACACCCCCAATAAGAATCAAGGCGAGTGAGAACAGTGACAAAGCTAACTGAGGAACACCGAACCAGAACGGTGTCATTGGGACAATCGCTCGAAGGAGAACGAGGATCGATGAGAGGATCGGGATGTCATTCCCTGGCGCAACGATTGATGACGTATCTGAACTGTATTGCGGTCCACCGACTGTTTCACCCACCGGGAGTCGGTCCGCTTCATACGGGATCCGTGATGTTCTTGTACTCCATACGACTTTGCCTTCGGAATTCACCTCGACGATCCGTCTGTTTAGCGTATCGGTGATGAGCGTATTTCCATTTGGCAGTCGATCAGCGTCACGTGGCCAATTAAACTCGACGCCACTAGCACTTCCTACCGTCCAAACAGGGCGCCATTCCCCACTCTCGGTGCGGTGAAGTTCAACAATTCGGTCATTGTCGCTATCGGCAACGAGTACGGCACCATCTCCTAACCACTGTGGATTATGTTGATGATTAAGCACAGAGGGATCACCACAGCGTACATCGCCATCATTGTCATAGTCAGCCAACTGGCCCGATCGTCGACAGCTTGCATCAGAGCTCGTTGGAGTATCCTTGTTGATCACCTCGACAACACCTTTGCCTCGTTGAATGACCAATAATTGGTTTGTGTTCCGAATCGAAATCAGATATCGACCATCACCAATGACGTCGACATCGTTGATGTGCAGCCAGTCCGACTTTGTTGGATCACTTGGCGCGTCGTAGAATGAACGCCCGTTCCATTGCCATGTGACTGCTCCATTTTTTACCGTAAAGATGCGCTCGTGTTCCATATCGGTCATCAGATATTCCCCTGAAGGGAGGCGCTCGACATCGTGAACCTCACTGTCCTTTTTGTCACGAACTGGAAAACTATATTCCGAAATGACATGGGGAGTGGGTGTGGGATCAATCACACGAAACCCTGAGCGTGAACATGGAGATTCATAGGGACCACACGCCTGATATCCCCCATCCATAAACCCTGCCAATACCGTTCCATTGCTCGTCTTCGTTACGTCGAAATAGCTACCGGCACTGGCTTCGCGCCATGTCACATCCCGGCCAGTCAAAAGATACACACTTCCATATTCGTGCCAACCAGGCCCACCACCTTGTGATCCCACTAAAGTTTGGCGGCTGTCGCTATCGCCGACGGAACCAATCTCTGGCGCAAGAGCCCCACTGACTACTACAGTTAATACGAAAAGGATGACACCGATTACGACGAGCCAGGTACCTTGACGGCGGGGATTCATTATATTTCGTACTCTGAGATGTCGCAAAGGGTTTGCGATCCCTAATAGGTGATACAAAACCTGCAGGCAATGAGTCGATATTGAGCGATCATAATGGAAACCGCCGAAACGGACACACGGATCCTCGCCATCGGAGCACCGTCAGTCGACGACGCACACGCGTACGACCCAACTGACGACACGTGATCCATCTCTCCATTGGACAGGCGAGAAACGCCGTCACACGATGACTAAGGTAGGGAAACAGCTCGACGGATATCGGACCCCCGGTCAGCAGGACAGCATCTATAGAGAAATGAGTACGTCTTCAACACTTCATATCTCAGGTCGCGGAGCAAACAAGTGATGGTGATATTTGTCGCTTGATTCGTGAGTCGGAGTTTGCGGCTGTGACAGCTCGGGGATTAGATGATCTTGACAGTGAGGAGACAACGTTATTTCCTTACGGGGTGTGGGTACGGTGTGTAGGTTTTTTCATGTCTTCGACAAACAGTGAGGAAAATCACCGTCAAGCAAATACTTGGGAGGATGGAGTCGCAGCAAAAGTACAGCAGTTACGGCCGATGATCCAGCCTTCACCCATTTCGGGCTATGAGCACGTCCATGGCTTCGGCATCTATGGCCTTCCCTTGGATACCGGTCACGTCCTCGCACTCCGTGTGTTTCCCGAGAACGATTTCGCGCCCTACAAGACGATTTGGCATCGGACCCCGGATGGCACATGGTCGATTTACGTGGATGGGCCGCGTCACGACACTGCCTGCCCTCGCTACTACGGAGCGGCAACCGATCACGTCGAATCTTCGAATATCACACTCACATGGATTGGGCCGATGGAACTCCGTGTGGAAATGGACGATCCTGATTTCGTCCTGACTGTCAAACTTGAGGCCTCTTGGCCGACGAGAATTATGAACACCATCGGAGCTCGCATCCCGGTGTCTCTGTGGCGCGTTCCTGGAGTAGCACAGATACTCGCCCCCATTGCTGACAGGGTGTTCGATGTCGGAGAGGTGACATTCGTTGGGTCCACCCCCAACGGACACCACGCCATTCTGATGCCACGTCAAATGTATCCGATCATCGCCGGATCGGCTACCCTGGACGGGGAGGACCTGGGAATGCCCGTGCGAAGCGAAACCAACCCGACGATTGGAAACGTTGCGCTGCCTGTTCGACCGGTGCTTGCGATTGGAGAAGCATACTTTGAGATTCTCGACCAGGAGGAGTACGAATGGGTTCGTTCGCAACTCGCTCGCCAACTCTCCACCGGAGGGATCGAACTAGACTAGTCTGCAAGATCTGCTCCTTGCATTCAGCACGACTCCTGGAACCTCTCACCGTCCGAGAGTTTCAACAATGCCGAATTCATCTGTGGCCTCGTCGGTCTCGAATGCGAGGACAACATCGACGTCGCTCTCTTGCGTGACGTCCTTTGTCTGGTTCACAAAACTTCCCGTGAGCCACGAACTGCAAAGGCGATCCTCGTCGACTTCGAGTGCATCTCTGATCTGTGGCCACTAGTTTGCGTTCGTTATTGACCATTGCAGTGGAGTATCGGTAATTGACTACTGTGAGACAGGCACCAAGTCACGATGCCGGAACCAGACATCGATTTCGACCGTGTAATTGGCACGAGACGGCACTGTCTAGATGCGGAAAACCAAGCGATAGCGGTACGATTGGCGAAGTTTCACCCACCGATCGTAGTGGCTGATTCTTGCTATCGAGATCAGCTGCACTGTGAGAAGACGGAATTTGGCTACTTCACCGAAACCCTAGTCATGATGAGACAAAGTGGTTCGTTCGCTACTCCCGTTACAGGCGCTGAAACGCCACTCAACAATAGAACCACTTAACTACTCGACTTCGCACCTTATGCTGGCTAAGCGCGTATAGCTAGCGTGAATCGCTGATGCTTCCAATTACGTCGTTCT
>NZ_JBXGLH010000083.1:0-234 GCF_056892285.1 Haladaptatus sp. HS23
GATGCACACCGGAAGCGTCAACCTCCGGCTGCCCCTTCATCTTCTGTTGTTGCTGATTTTTTACGGCCATAAGCGCCTCCTATTAGGATAGGATAATGAGTTGATGTTCAGGTACTCAGCGCTCAAGATTGATACCGCAAACGGAGTATGGGGATACAGGTGTCTGTAGGGCAGGGGTTGGGTAGCCTAGCTTACGCTAGTTAGTGTACAGTGGGTTGCTCAGGCTTCACAAGT
>NZ_JBXGLH010000084.1:0-231 GCF_056892285.1 Haladaptatus sp. HS23
CGACAAAGGATGTTAGTTACCCGCTAGCATCTACTCATTACACTATTACCTTTCATCACCCCCTCAGTCAGTACATCTGGCTGAGGGGGTGAAGTAATTTTGTGGCAATTAAGCCCCCGCCAACAGGGAAAATATTACGATGGGGTTAACAACACATCCCCTATACACGCGCCCAGCTAGCGCAAAACCGTGGTGAATCCGTCTTCCAACTTCCATTTCTACAAAGATAGG
>NZ_JBXGLH010000018.1:0-73133 GCF_056892285.1 Haladaptatus sp. HS23
AACCACGGCGATTGATACCGCTCTCGACCAGCTATCTCTTCCAACAGTGAGCAACTACTTCTAATGTCTACTATAGCACCTCAACACCGTTTCGAACAGCTTCTTTTGTGAGAGAAACCGCATGACCTTCATGTTTTGTCTCGCGGATTGTATACCCATATTGTGTTCCCCGTTGTCGAATTGTATCGCGGTGATTCGCTGTGCCACTAGTTGGATTGGAAATAATCCAATGGTTAGTTGCGTTCAAGCATAGGGTGTCACTCGTCTCCTGGTCGTTTCCTGTCATTAGTGTTTGTTTGTATAGAACATCCCTGTGAACAGGTTCTCACGATTGGCGTGCGTACGCGAGTCGATTACAAGGAGCCAAGACTTGATTGTTGGCATTGGATGAGGTGAAAACCCCACATGAAATACAAGGTCGACACAGATGAGAAGACATTAATTTGACAGTCGGAGGAGTCTAAGGGAATGAACACTAATTGGACACAGAGACACACCGTTACACAATGAACCAGTTACAAGACTCGGGCAAGGACTTCATAGCAGATGTTGAGACTACTCTTTTGTTTAATCCAAGTAAGTCACAATATAACAAATGGAAAAGCGACGTCAATACTGTCGTTGTAGGGGTAGAGAACAACGTTGACGAAGAACAGTTTATTGAACTACCCATAGAATTTCAAGACACAGCCAAACTCTTTCGTTTTGGATTGGCTGGGGCACTAGAACACGATTATATTGCTGACAGTGAAACCGTAATGTGTGCTGCACAGCTCTTTAGTGATAGCACTGATTTATATACACGAATTGACGCTGATCGAAGCAAGACAAGCAACCTCTATGATTTCTTTTATCATTCGCGGGCAGAACAATCGGAGATCAAGGCCATACTTGAGTTAGCGATTGGATTAGGGAAAAGTGGACAGAAAGGAAAACCAGTCGGAGCCCTATTTTCGATCGGCGATGCAGGCACTGTGATGAACTCATCTCGCTCACTCTCATTCAATCCCTTTGATCAGTCCCACGTTCATGCTGGTGACCCAATCGTCAGTGTGATGTTAAAGGAATTCTCACGCCTTGACGGTGCGTTTGTTATTTCTGGTGCAGGGAAAATCGTGAGCGCCTATCAGTATCTCGAACCGTCGATTGATAACCTCGATATTCCAAAAGGACTGGGGACACGGCACAACGCAGCAGCCGCGATTACAGATGAAACAAAGGCGGTCACGATTGTTTTGAGTGAGGGAGATAGTCGTGTCCGGGGTTTCAAAAATGGAGATTTGATCTTCAACATCGATCCGAACCAATACTGATCTTCACCGGCTCACGATACCACTCCAAGAATATTCGAGACGGTCCAGCGCTCGGAACAGAACACCGAACTCGTGAACTTCCGCGAGAAGCGCGCCGAGAGCCAGCAAGTCGAATACAAGTATCTCGACGTCCTCGAGCACGCGAAGAACGTCGCCAAAACGAACGATGTGATGGGCGCACAGTTAGGCTATCGTGAAGTCGCAACACACTATAGCTGTGCGTTTCCGCGAGTCGGTCGGCCACGGTTCGATCCCGGTTGTTGGCGGAGAGCGAAGCACCACCGTGTCACTCAGTAGCCTACTGAGGAGCAGCCCGGCAATTTGGGTGTCTGTCGTCTTGCCTACATCAGCATACAGTTGTGCCAGGATAGTCGCAGTGGAGCCGACCGGTTCGATCCGGGAGAAGATCGGGCACCGGTTTCTAGTTCGCCGATTCGATGATGAATACGAAAGAGTCGAGAACGAGACTTACGTCATCGCTCACTCGCCGAGGTATGCCGTTCGAATGTACTCGTCTCCCTGGAGCACTCCCGGGTCACCTTCGCGCTCTATCGTACCGTTTTCCAGCAAGTAGACACGGTCAGCGTGGTTCATAGTGAACGTCACGTTCTGTTCGGCGAGCAATACGGTCACGCCAGAGTCCTGTATTGAGTCGAGTCCCGAACTGATATCTTGGAGAATAACAGGGGCGAGGCCGAGTGTCGGCTCATCAAGGATGAGTACATCAGGGTTACCCATGAGTGCTCGACCGATAGCGAGCATTTGTTGTTCGCCACCACTCATTGTCCGCGCGTTCTGGTCAGCGCGGTCAGCCAACGTCGGGAAGAGATCATAGACGAAATCGAGCCGGCTTTCAACGTCGTCTCGACGCCGATACGCGCCCAGTTCAAGATTATCCTCGACCGATAGATACCCGAAGAGGTCGCGACTCTCGGTGCAGTGAACAAGACCGGCTGCGACGAGGTCGGACGAAGACGTGTCCTTGACCTCCTGTCCGCGGTAGGTAACGTGTCCTCGGTAGTCGTGAAACCCGGAAATAGTCTCGACGAGGGTGGTTTTTCCGGCCCCGTTTGGTCCAATGACACCAACGATTTCTCCTTCGGAAACAGTTGCGGAGATGCCGCGAAGTGCGGCAACCTCACCGTAGGAGACGTGCGTATTCTCGACAGAAATGAGGTCACTCATACCGCTGTCCTCCCAAGATACGCTTCCTGAACGGTTTCGTTTTCACGAATCTCGTCGGGAGTCCCCTCTGCTATCTTCGAACCGAACTGGATGACTACCGCTCGGTCGATAAGCGAGAGGAGGCCACGCATGTTGTGGTCGACGATCACGAGTGTCATCCCTTCCTCCTGAAGAGAACGGAGAAGGCGGGACAGGTCGGTAACTTCTCCACTCGAGAGGCCCGCAAAAGGTTCGTCCACGAGGAGTAGGTCCGGTTCGGTCGCAAGCGCTCGCGCGAGTTCGAGTCGGAGCAGCCCGGCGTGTGGAAGTTCGTCGGGAAACTGTTCGACTCGATCGCCGAGTCCGACGCGGTTGCAGATTTCGGTTGCACGGGTGCGTGTCTGGCCACGGAGCCCCGAAAGTGAGAATATTCGGTTGGGAGCCAGTGCGAGGGCGATATTCTCCCGAACTGTCCGGTCATTGAGCGGCCGGAACGATTGGAACGTGCGTGCCAAGCCTCGCTTTACCATTTCGTAGGCCGGTTCACCTGTTACATCTTCGCCGCGATACCAGACAGTCCCGCTCGTCGGCGTGTGCGTCCCAGTGACACAGTCGAACGTCGTAGACTTCCCGGCACCATTCGGCCCGATGAACCCCAGTATCTCGCCTTCCTCTACGGTAATGGAGAGGTTGTCGACAGCAGTGAGGCCGCCGAACTCCTTCCGAAGGTTTTCGAGGACAAGGATACCATCCGAGGGTGCATGCTTAGCGTTCATCGCCTTCACCCCCGATAGCGTCAAATGTGTCCCTATAGGTATCAAGGGTCCGTTCGAGCGGGGTTTTCCCGCCGTCAGCGACCGGTTCCGGTTCGTCTCTCACGATGTCACGTCCCTGTTCAAGCCCCCAGCGAAGGACGCCACCAGGGAGGAAGAACAAGAGGCCGAGTGTGATGAGCGAAAACAACAGGAGATCCAGCGACGCGATCTGAACGTTTGCCACGGGAACGGTTGCGGTGACACCGGAAAGCCACTCACGAAAGAGACTGAAGAACAGTCCGCCAATAGCTGCACCCGTGATAGTACCCATTCCGCCGATGATACTCGCAATGATGACTTCGACGCTGACGCTCATCACGAGCAATTGACTCGGTTGAGGTTTTCCTACAGTGTGGACGAAGACGCCGCCGGCAAGCCCACCAACTGCCGCGGAGAGTACGAACGCGAAGATCTTGAACTTCGATGGATTGATTCCAGCAGCCGCCACCGCATCCTCGTCCTCTCGAATAGCGGTGAAAACCGCACCAGCATCCGAGCGCGTTACAGAGAGTAGAATACCGAGAATGAGAACGAACACACCAAATGCAATGTAGAAGTCCACGATAGTTTGGCCAGTAAATCCCGACACCGGCAGCAGTGGGTCCGGACTTGGAAGCCCGAGCTCGCCACCGAATGTACCGCTGAACACTATGAACAGCTGGAGGAGGATAAGCGGAGCAACGAGTGTGACGAGCGAAAGATATGGCCCTTCGAGACGGAGTGCAGGGACGCCAATGAGAATTCCTGCCAGTGCTGCGAGTGCGGTTCCTAACAGAACCGCCGCAATCGGTGGGACACCCAATTCGAGGTTCAATAGAGCGGAGCCATAGCCGCCAACTCCAAAGAAAAGAGCATGACCGAAGCTGATCTGTCCCGTGTAACCTGAAACAACGTCCCAACTCATGGCAAACATGGCAAAGAAGATCGCAGTCGTCAGCGTGACGACCCCAAGAAGGCCACGTCCCTCGCCGAGGAGACTCCGGAGCCAGAACGGTGCGAGGGCCAATAAGACGAGTGCGGCGATTCCAAGTTTGTATCGAGGAGCGAGCGACACGATATCGAATCCGTTTGAGCGTTGAACGTCTTCACTCATGGTATCACTCCACCAACTCCCGGCCGAACAGGCCCTCGGGTTTCACGAGTAGGATGACGACGAGAACGACTAGCGATGCCAACCCACTGAGACTCGAATCCACGTACGAAACCGTGAACACCTCTAAGAAACCGATGATGTACGCACCGATGAGACTCCCCCGAATGGAACCGATACCCCCGAGAACGACGATGGAGAACGAGAGGACGAGCGGTCCTCTGCCCATCGCCCATCCGGCGGTCTGGATCGATCCGAGGAACACTCCCGCAAGTCCAGCGAGCGCGCCAGCGATTGCCCAGGTAAAGAGGTACATCCGGTTGGTTTCGATCCCGACGAGCGATGCCCCACGCGTCGACATGCTGGTCGCGATTATCGCTTTGCCTGTTCGGGAGTAGTTTACGGTCAGGAAAAGGGCGCCGATGACGACCCACGAGAGTGTGAACGCCAACACTCGGTTCAATTGAATACCGCCCAGAACCGCGAGATGACCGCCGAGAAGGGATGGAATGGCCCGCGGTTGCGTTCCGACGAGTATCTTGACGGCTTCTTCGACGATGATAGCGGTCACGAGCGTGAGTATCATCACTGTGATGGGGTCGTGTTGTACACGTCGGATCAACACGAGGTACAGCATGGCTGCGAACGTACCTGAGACGACCAGAGCGGCGAGCGTAGCGACCCAAATGTTGGCGCCGAGTACCCCTGTGACGAAGTACGCCATGAACGCGCCAATAGTGATTATCGCACCGTGACTGAGGTTGAGAACGCCGCCGACGCCGAAGATGAGCGTGAACCCAATGGCGACGAGGGCATAGAGCGCGCTGATGAGTGTCGCGTTGACGACGGTGTTGAGTAGTCCGGACATGGCGACAAATCACATCCATGGCGGTTTTTTGTACGTCCCCGTGGCGATGTCGGATGGCCAGATCGCTTGCTGGGTACCGTTGCCGCTCTTTTTCTGCCACTGAAGCCAAACTGGCCATACGGTGTCTTTCCCATACACCACATCGTGAGGATACGTTTCGTTCTTTCCGTAGTACTTCAGCGTGCCTGTCGTTCCCGTGAACGTCGATGATTCGATCTCGGGGATGACGTCTGTGGCTTTCCGCGAATCAGCAGCTTCGACGGCTGCTGCATATTGCTTGATCGCATCAAATGTGATATATCCCGTATACACGGGATACTTGCCGTTCGCTTCCTTGTAACTTTCCGAGAACGGGACCGTCTTCTTGGTGATTTTCGATTGTGGAGTAGCCGAGTTCTGGGTGATTGCATACTGACAGGCACCATTTACCGAGCCGTAATAAGAGGGAAACTGCATGGGGACGTGGATACCGCCGAACTCAAACGGACGTTGTTGCTTCGCCCATTGAACAACTGCGGCCGTCCCTGTATGGGCCATGACGACAAATGCGGCGTCGGCACCGGAATTCTCGATGTCATCGTAGATGGGTGAGAAATCCTTTGTTCCGCTTGCGTACCGTTTACTGACCGGAACGTCAACGCCAGTCCCCGAAAGTTGTTCGGTGAGAACCTTCGTAACGGGTTTGGTCCACGCATAATCCTCCGCGAGTATAGCCACGGATTTCCATCCCATCGAGCCGAACTGCGCTTTCGCGAAGTCGACCATGTTCACGCCGAGGTAGTGTGAATTTACTGGGCCAGTTCGAAAGAAATATTTGTACTTTTCATAATCGTCCTTGACCATCGTGGTCGCCTCAGGTGTAGCCGCACCGGACCCCATATGGACGGTCTTTTGCTCTGCGATCGAGTCCATGATATTCAAGAGAACCTCGCTGGTGAATACTCCAGTCGTGAAATCGACGCTTTCGCCCACGGTAAGCTCCTGATATTTCGATTTCCCCGTTGATGGATCTTCCTTGGTGTCCTTGATTATGACCTCTACGTCCTTCCCGCTCACACCACCGTCCTCGTTGAGTTGTGTTTCGGCCAGCTTGGCTCCCCCTGCAATGGACTTACCGATAGGGTTTTTCGTCGGTTCAGGAGCAAGTACGCCAATCTTCACTGTCCCCGTCGGGCCACCACCGCTGCTTCCCAAACATCCTGCAAGGCCGGCAATACCTGCGGCGCTCGTCGCCTTCAACAATGACCGTCGTGTTGCCGAGTTGGGAATAGTACTTGTTTCTATTAACCCCTTTTTATCTTTATTGTGGGTACGTTTTGATGACTTTTGATTACCATTGTTAACCATGGTGTACCCGGACTATCGAAAAGATCCATATTAAATGTGCGGGTCGATAACAAGCATCAAATGGTCAATCCAAGATTGATCGCAATTTTTTGGTTCTGAATATCGGCGTCTTCATGAGTTTCCTCTAGCTAACTAACGACGATATCTTGCCCCCGATACTTGTACTCGTCTTCATCAGCAGTCTTCCCAGAAGACTTCGTCAACGCAAAGAACGACGGCTATCGGGTGATGGAGGAGATAGCCGAACGTGTGCCCGGTGTGAGCTACAAGGAATCGCGGACGGTGTCAGTCGACGATGCGATGGGCGTTGGTGGTCATCACATCGAGATCACGTTCGCCCACCCCGACCTCGCTGGGTGGATGCGCGCCCACGAAGCTAACGCGGGAGGGAACGGAGGGCGCTGATTAGAGCGTTGTACTCACGGGGGTTCGCAGAACCCCCTTTCGAACTACGCCACCACACGAGAGTCACACCGCATTGCCGGTGACACATAGTGGTAGTAGTGTGTTGGGTATGGTGGAGTGCGTCTATTTCTGCGAAACAGAGGGGGTCGCTCTCGCGATCCTCCTCTATTACAACGTTATAATTGATTACTCTCAATAACGACAGTCGAGAACGGGATGAGTGAGAACGTGCTGACGTGTTCCAGAGTAACCAGTCAGCAGTTGGGAGACACCGTCCAATCACTGGTTAGAAACGGTGTGCTAGATGAAGAGGATGGATTCAGCACGGACGGCGACATCACCTCTCCCTGTCCGGTATGGCTGAACTGGCGGGTCGGTCTGTCACGGATGCGGCCACGTGACAGCACGATCCGGAGTTCCAGTCGAACTCGCTGACAGGACCCAGAGCTAGTCGTCGGGGAGTTCGTCGGCGTGGTCGGGCATCGACTCAAGCAGCGGCCGGATGTCCTCGAACTGGGGACCTTTCTTCACCTCGTTGCTATCCCGGTTCCATTCAATCAACCCCATGTCCTCGAGCTTCGGTAAGTGGGCGTGAACCATCTGAATTTTGGGGAGATTTAAATCCTCGTCCTCGATGGTGACGTCGTCGGGAACCCGTGTATCGTCGTCCTGAGCATTCTGGTCGATCAAGGCAAGAAGGAGCCAGCGTCGATACCTGTTCGCGAGCACGTCCAGTACGTCGTTCAGTGAGAGTTCTGATGAGAGGCGTTCAGCGTTCACGATTCCCCCGCTTCGGTGAACCATAGGTCCCTGTTGAAGCCACGGAAGGGAAAGCGTGTGTATACGTCTTGAAGGTGTCTGCCCGACTCGAAGCTGACCCTTCTATTATACCATATGACTCGGCTCTTCGGCGAAACGATACGCTGTGATACCAGCGAAGTGTTTGATGGCTGCGCGGTTATGTGTCCGACGTACCATTCGGAGAACTTTCCGTCGATGTGATCGTTTTGAGGACGAAAATACGACCCATACCGTGTCGACACTCCTGACTTGCTTCCGAATCGCGGGACGGAGCGATCCTGTAATATCACCAACTGTCGGCATCCCGGCTCGATCGAAGTAATATCCGAACGGTGACGACGACTTTCGTTTGTCAACGATAATCAGATCATCAGGCGAATAGCCTTGATCGACGAACTTGGCAGCGGATTCAAATTCCCGTTTCTGGTGATTTGTAAACTGAAAACTATTCAAAGCGACGGCGTTGAGCAGGATAATCGCGAGCAGTACTGTCCGTACGTTGGGTCGTGGGATGAGTGCAGCACCACGAGCAAAGAGCAGATATAGCGCAATAGAACATCCGATCAAATATTTGGGAAAGAATATCGGTTGGATGAGATAGGAGAGAACGATTGCCAAGCAAGTAGGGACCAACAACCAACTCCAAAGGAATACTGATTTTTTCCGCGAGAGAAGGGAAGACGGGACGAACAACGCGCCACCAATGCCGATGAGAAGCCCGACCTGAACAGCAATACTCATCGGTGGGTGAGGATGTCGCACCGTGAAATGGGTGTATGCGGAGATGATATCATGCCAATTTGGTGGCGCAGGAATATGCTGTACCTGACTCCCACTCCCATAGGAATGCGGGATGAACACTTTCGCGGCAATCATTCCAACAGCTGGTGCAGCTCCGATTCCCACCGGGATGGCTATTCTTCCCACTTCTCGGATATAAGACCGCCAGTTTGCGGTGCCCGTCCACTCACCCCAGAGGAGGTAGAGGATTTGCGACCCAATAACGAAGAATCCAAACACGTGGGTGTATGCGAGAAGGATAGCCGAAATGATGTAGAGAGCCATCTCCTTGTTTTGCTTCGAGGTCAAATAGCGGAGTAAGCAGTAATACGATGCGACGGTGAGAAAAGCGAGAAGCGAATACATTCGCGCTTCCTGCGCAAAATAGATCTGGAAAGGGCTTACCGTCAGCATCAGCGCCGCAATTGCACCTACTTGAAACCCATACAGGCGCTTTCCGAGCGCATAGAGAACTGGAATCGAAGCGATGCTAAACGCTGCGGACAACATCCGCACCGCCCCCTCTTCGGTTCCACTAACGGAAATCCACGCTTTCAGCAGTATATAGTACAGCGGAAGGTGAGGTTGAGCTTTTGGGAGTTCAGTAACGAGTTCCGGGAACGTCATGGTGTGGATGAAGTACATTGTAATCGCCTCATCCAACCAGAAGCTGTCGAAGCCGATCGTATGAACCCGTAGAATGCCGCCCAATCCGACAGTCAGTGAAATGAATAAGATCTGATAATAGTCAGAATACTGTAAGTCAGCGTGTAGATCGCCAAGATTCATTCAGGAATAGTTTACAGGTATACGATTATCAATCCCCTGTTCTTCATCGTAATAGACATTCCACAGATTAATTATGGACTTGTTGATTGCTTTGACGGGTACTACAACAAGTCTAACTGCGCTTTCCCGTCTTGAGTCACCTAGAAATAAGACTGAAGCGGTGGTTCGTTCGGCAGTTCCGTCCGCCTTTTCTCACGCATGGCCAACACGGGAATCCATTCAGGCCGTCACAGTCGCAGTCTTCGGGTTCGGCATCAGCTTTGTCCTCCGATGAGAAGACTTTGAGCGTCCCGTCGTCGGTCACATTCTTGACGGCGGCCATGTGCTTGCAGAAGGCGGTGCGGTGGACGTTGTGAGGACACGTGCAGGCCATCAATTGTCGATAGAGGATTCAGGTATCTGGGTTTTTGAGCCCACATCCGCATCCTGTTCAGGATGTGTCTCTCGCATCCACCCGAGTGTAATACCTCCTGAGACGAACATCGCGATCGCCACGAGATAGAACGCAGCCTCCATTGAGACAAGATCAGCTGTTAGGCCGATTACGATGGCTCCGAATCCATACCCCGCGTCACGCCACATCCGATACACGCCAAGGCCAGTCGCTCGCCACGATGGGTGAGCAGCGTCACCCACGACAGTAATCAGGTTGGGATAGAGAAGCGCCATTCCGACACCGGTCACACTGGCGGTTATGAGCCAGAACCAATAGCCGTCGACGACTACTGTCGCGAGCACACCGATTCCGGCAATGAACATTCCAGTCACGACGGGTGGACGCCGACCAATGTCATCTGCGAGCTTCCCAGTGTATAATTGAAGAACGCCCCAGACACCTCCGTAGACACCGATAACGGTTCCAACTTCCACAACCGACAATCCAGCAGTCGTCAGGTAGAGGGGATATGCGATCCAGACCAGCGCATCGACGAATTTCTCGACGCTTCCCGCCTGCGATGCTGCGAACAATGTCTTATCACCCCATGTAGCACGTTTCAGTATCGATCGAAACGGAAGCTCAGCGTCCGTCTCGCTAGTCTGATTCTCAGCTTCGGCTTCTGCATAGGGAAGCGTCTCCTTCACAGACAGAACCGAGATAATGAGCGCGAATACGATAACACCTGCAAGGAAGTAGAAGGGAGCGGGTCGAAGTCCGTATTGTGCAGCGATGATGCCCGTGACCCATGCACCGATGGCGACCCCGCCGTACCCAAATGCTTCGTCAAGCCCGACGGCCAGCCCACGGGCATCGCTTCCGGCGAGATCGATCTTCGCATTGACGCTCATACTCCAAGTAAGTCCCTGATTAACACCGAGGAGAACGTTCCCGAGCGTGATCCACCACCAGTTTGGAGCATAGATCAGGATAACAGGAATGGGTAGTGCAACGAGCCACCCACCGATGAGAATCGGCTTGCGACCATACGATTCCGACCACTTCCCACCGTAGAGGTTAAGCAACGCTTTGACGAAGCCAAAACTCACTACGAACGATCCGATGACGAGTATCGATTCGACACCTAAAATATCCCGTCCAAGGACGGGGACAATGTTCCGCTCGGTACCGATCGTCAATCCGACAGCAAACACGATGAGGAGTTGGAGTGCAAATTGCGGCCAATTTCGTCGAATACCTTGCCTATAAGTCATAGAAAAAGGCTTAGTGATTAGTTTGCCGCGCAGTTGTTCGGGCCGAGTTCGAGGGATTCAACGTCGCCACCGGGCTGTTCTTTCCCCCAATTGATCTGCTTGATCTCGTTATAGTTCGCAGGTTCGTCGGCCAGACTGTCGACGATAGTTTCGACGAACGCGGTCTCGTCGTCTACCTCAACGTAGCTTAGGAGTTCGTTCGTCGTTTCTTCTTGGAGCTCACCAAGATCGGTGGCAAGTGGACGAACCATCTCGTCACTGAAGTGCCCGGGGAGGACGAGCGTTCCATCGTTATAGTTGGTGAGACGGTCGAGGCTGTCGAATAGCTTGCTCGCAGCTTCACGGACGGCATCTTCGGAGCTATCTTCGAGGTCGGGGCGACCAACGCTTCGGAGGAACAGGGTGTCCCCGGAGAGAAGCACGTCTCCGTACTCGAAAGAGACGCTACCGGGCGTGTGGCCAGGTGTATAGATGACATCGAGTGTTCGGTCACCGACAGAGATCGTGTCATCGTCTGTGAGTTTGGTTACACCATCGAGTTCTCCTGTATCCTCACCGTGGAGGTAGTACGGAACGTCGAGTTCGCCAGCGAGGCGACGAGCGCCGGAGACGTGGTCGGCGTGTGCGTGTGTGTCTGCAACGCCGACGATCTCAAGGTCGTTTTCGTCAGCGATGGCCAGATACTCCTCCATGTATTGGGTTGGATCGACGACGACCGCTTCGTCATCATCGTGAACGAGATAGGAGACACATCCCGTCCCAGGACGAATGGTCTGAATAACGCCATCAGCTGCTCCCAGGTCATACTGGCGGTGGACGCGCCCCCAGCCGTTCATTCCATTGTCGATGGATTCGGCGTCGTACCCATGTTCGCGGAGGAACTCGGCCGCGCGAGCGGACGTAATGCCAGCAACGCAGACGACTGCTATCTCTTCGTCCTCAGGAAGTTCGTCGAGGTGATCTTCGAGCGTGGAGTAATCGTACTCGAGAAGTTCGTCGTAGACTGGCACGTTCGCACTTCCCGGAATCTTCCATTCTTCGAAGTCCTCTTCGCGACGGACGTCGAGAACGAACAGCTCTTCGGCGTCATCGTCCTGTACACGCCGCGCAATCTCGGATGGGTCGAATTTGGTATTGCTCACTGTGCCCAATACTATGGGACACTATCCCTTAAATCCGTTGGATGCGGGTGCTTGTGAAGTGATAGTAAATATTCGACGCCCAAAAGGCAGCCACTACACACGTGAGTATAGACATTACCTTTATCTCTCAACCATGAGGTATCTCATCTCCTCAAACAGCCACTCAGTATTTCAAATACGACCCACAACTATCCCAGGATCTGCCCTGAGCGTTCGCTGGTCGGTGATCTCTGAAAACGTCAATTGGCGTGCCATGGATAGGGCTGAAGCGGTGGATAGTTCGGCAGTTCTGTCCGTCCCGTTCTTACACACGGCCAGCACGGGAAGCCACCGAGACCGTCACAGTCGCAGTTGTCGGGTTCGGCATCGGCTTCGTCCTCCGACGGGAAGCGCGTCTTCGCAAGTCGATTGTGACCCAATCGTTATGGTTCCTCAGTTCCGAGTTAGTAGTATTAGTAAGAACGAATCCGCACACGTCGACGCTCGGGAGTACATCCAGAGTGCCCGTGAGCGGGTTGAAGCGCGAGAAAATGGTGTTGCAGCCGAGAGCCTTACGGCTGTTGCAGCGCACGTTGCCAACCTCGAAGACTAGCGTTTTCAGCAAGACAGCTTCATCTTCGTTATTGTTTTACCGGAGACGGCTGAGTGTCATCGGACTGATCGACATCGCCAGTAAGGGGAATATCGTGTGAACGAAACAGCTCCTTTGCGTGTTCGAACTCTTGTTCAGTGAATGCAAAGTATCTGGAGGGGAGTCGGATACGTCGTTTATTGATATGACCGCCGTTCTGGTACTCTATGATGAATCGAGCATGTGTCCACCATGAGCCTTCAATGACCTCAATAGCAATAATCGAATCGAGGGGGAGGGTGTCAACTCGTCGGAATCCTCGGAGGTGATCCACGACATAGGCGAGAACGGCGATAAGCACAAAGAACCCCAAAAAGTACGGGAAGAGCTCTCGTCTATCGAATAGGATGTAATTGGCCATCCAAACCACGTAGACGATCATCAAACCGGTGAGAACGAGTCCACGGGTCGAGGACTTCGCTTCCTCATAGTAGTGTTTCAATTGGTCAATGTAGCTCTCCTCGAGTCGCAGCTCACTTTCGGAGATGTAACACCTCCCTCGCTTCGTCCTGAAACTACCCACAGCAGACCAATACAAACGTCAGGTGAAAAATCTTTAGTGCGCAAATGTACTCGAAGTCATGAAATCGTTTGAATTCTACATGACAAGTAAGATTGTGGAGGGGCTTGGGTGGCCACGTCGGACGGCGTATGAGGTGTTGAATGGGCTTGCAGAGGAAGGAGAGATTCGAAAGAAGAGACCCAAGGCGCGTCGGGTCATCTAGGTTCGAATAGAATAGCAATCGTTCGTTGGTATGGGTGGTCGCAATATAGTGGGAGGGTAGCACTCTCAAACAAAAGAAGCCATTCAGAGCGTGATCTACATACGGTCTCGATTAAGTGAATCATTTGTATTCCTCGTTGGGACGTAGAGCAATTCACTCTCACCATCATCATAATCACTCTCAGGACCACCGATGATGAGATCTAATTCGCGGGTAATACCCCCGACCTTGATTGTCTTCGGAGAGCATCCATCATGTCCGAATTCATGGCTCTGTTGAAACTCTCGACAGAGGATACGAAGCGCGTGCTTAATACAGCGGATGAACGCAGCACGAAGGCCACGGTCTATTCGACAGAAAGAGTAGGGTCGATGAAGCGTGGAGTCAGGGGAGGTTCGCGATCAACTCACGATAGTCGTCATCTGGCCACGCTTTCAATGTTTCTGAGGTAACATTTCCAAGCTGACCTACTTTAAGTACCGCCTTCCCTGCGGCGTCGTCGTCTGGGAACTCACAGATGGACACGAGGTCGTATGCACCCATCGTGAGGTAGACCCCTTGTTCTTCGCCACCCACTGATTCGACGAGTTCAATGAACGCGTCGTAGCGGTCTGGACTATCCTTTATGTTTTCTATTCCTTGTTCGGTGTAATTAAACAGGATGATGTACGTTGGCATTGTTTTTCCCCTCGCGTTAATCGCACTTCTTCTGCTACCGCCCCGACCCACTACGTCATGAACGCTCTGTCCTATTACGGGGGGACCCACGTTAAGTATTCACACAGTTAATAGAGGTATGAGCGATTACCACTGCTCCCAGTGCGAGAAACGCACTCTCTATTCAGCACGACACCTGAAACCGATCATTGCCCAATAGTACCAACAAGGCGGAATTCATTTTATTCCTCGCCGGTCTCGAATGCGAGGACAACATCAACGTCGCTCTCTCGTGTGACTTCCTTCATCGGGTTCACAAAACGTCCCGTGAGCCACGCACTGCAAAGGCGACCCTCGTTGACTTCGAGTGCATCTCGGATTTGTGGCCACGTTGGTTTGCGTTCGTTATTGCCCATTGCAGTGGGGTATCGATAATTGGTTACTGTGTTGCAGGTACCAAGTCGCGATGCTGGAATCAGATATCGATTTCCTCACCATCGGTTTCGATGCGGTAGCTGTAAGAGTCGAGTTCGCGCCCAGTTTCGTCTCCGAGAGTGTCCTGCAGGACGTCCGTGGTAGTGGAGTGTGCTTCTGCTCTTATCTTCGGGTATCTTATCACCTATTCAACTGTGACTTCTACATGATATTTACCAGATCGACGCTGCTGACATCTAAGATATCATCAGACCTGGTGCGAGTATTCCCACGGATAACCTCACTCCCCGACATTGGTTAGTATACTAACTTTCGGATGGCCGCCCGCAGAGTTAAGGCGGACAGGTGTGACACCGCGAACGATGCCTGAATGTGTCCGCTGCAAGCAGCCAGCCGACCTTGAAGTCACCCTGACGACCCCGGACGGACCAGAACACAAAGCCGCCATCTGCGAACGTTGTTTTTGCTCGAAAGAGACTGACCCAAGGGACTTTTTTCCTACCGAGATTGTCAGGAATTGCCAGGGGCTGCAACTCGATGGCCTCGATAGCCCCGCCTAAGCCTCTGTGCGCGTGCGTATCGTTGGTTAGCTACAAAACTGGACAGCCGAAAATCAACACACACCACTACGTAATGCTGCTTGTGGATCTATCATGGATCGTATGGAGTCAGATACTGGCCGGAGGCGGCGATCGTCGTCCCTTCGGATGAAGGATGCGCTGGATGATTCCATCAATGTCTGGGTCAGGCACCTCCTCGGGCTCGTCGGATGGGTAATATGGGATGGGCATGGATTTGTACTCAAAGGAGTAGTACAACAGCAACCCTAATAATTATATGGTATTATTATGTAGAATTTGTGTGAGCCATCAATCACCATAAACAAAACTACGTGAATATCATCAAGCAACTAATGAGTAAGAATCGGAGCGAGGTGACTCATTGGAAGCTGGCGTTCAACAAGCCCTGTCGGTAACAGGTTCAATACCAGGGATTAAGAGAGGCAATGAGCAGCTACAAATCGCGTGCTTGGACGGTTTTACGATCGTTTTCTTCAGCCCGTCGGGCGGCGTCTTCGAGGACTGAAGCGACTTCGTCGTCGAGTGCATCGTAGAAGTCACTCGCCACATTGTGTCCTTCGAGCTGTCCTTTCACTGCTGCTTTGACAATCAAATCAGCCATACAAGCGTTCTGACGGTATAATACTACAAAAGACCAGTGGCAGAATAGTTGAGAAAAGACGACTAATTCGGATCGCTGGTGACGAAATCTCTCGGGTGATTCGTTAGTCCGCGTTTCCGGCAGTCACCGCTCGGCGGATCGCTGGTACGTTTGGCATCGAGACGACGAAAGAGGACACCTAAGAGAGTGACGACGCACTCAGATTCACTAACTCTGTCGATGACAGTTTTTGAAACCGTGCTGAATAGAGAGTGCGTATCAGGTACGAGGGAGACAGAGTTTGTTCGGTATAGAAAAAGAACTTAACGATGTCTGCCATTTATCGGAATATGGCTACTAAGAACCGCTCAGGATTGTTATTTAACCTTCCACGGGCAGTATTCACGTTCAGCCTCGCATTTCTCGTCGTTCTCTCTGACATGCTGGTTTTCCATCTAGTCGGAATCACGACCTTGCAAGGCATCATTGAGCAGACTATTATCCTCGGTTTAGGGCTCTATCTTGGTAACACTCTTCTCGCGATATTTGGACCTGGAATTCAAATTTGAGTACGAAGTCCGCACACTTACTGAACGACGATTTGCCACTGGCTGGTACAAACGAGATCTGCCTGCGGAATACAACTTCTGTTTGCAGCATGCTCCTCTTGGCAGATGGAAGGGGTTTCAACAGAGCTTGAATTGCCTTATTACTTGGTAGGTTCCTCCAAGAATTGGCATGGACTCGATTCGATTGCTCCGGCGTAATCATCGTACGATTCGACGGCTATATTCGTGGCTAACACACCGGAGCGAAGACGACACACACTCATCACTCGTGATTCCTCCCCGAGGTCAAGCCTCGGGGCATCCGCGCTGTATTTTCTGTGAAATAGACCGGGTTCACATAGGTGGCGATTCCATCCGGGTCGTAGCTGCCTTCGAGAAGGTGCGCAACGTAGATACAGACCGTCTAATCAGTTTCCAGCCCTTTTGTCGCCATATTGAATAGACGCGACGTTCAAGAGGATTCCATGACCAACCTCATCTACTTCATCAACTCATCACTCGACGGCTACATCGCCGACGAGAACGGCAACTTCGACTGGACAGAGCCATCTGAGGACGCGCATGCCTTCTTCAACGACTTCCAACGATCGGTCGACACTTCCCTTATCGGCCGTCGCATGTATGAGATGATGAGGGTGTGGGACACCTTTCTCCTCGACGACCTCTCCGAGGTAGAACGCGAGTTCGCCGAGGCGTGGCGGGATACCAACAAGGTCGTCTACTCAACCACCCTGGACACCGTGCCGGAACCGCGGACCCGCCTGGAGCGGACGTTCGACCCCGAAGTGGTACAGGCCATGAAAGACCAAGCCGACCGCGACCTGTCCATCGGTGGCGCCAGCCTCGCCGCCGAGGCCATCCGGGCAGGTCTAGTCGACCGGTATGTACTGCGCTTGGTCCCGACGATCGTCGGTGGGGGAACCCGAGCCCTCCCCGACGCAGCGCGGGTCGACCTCGCGCTCAACACGACACGTCGTTTCGACGACGGCTCCGTCCTAATCGACTACAGCCTCCGATAACCAAATCGACTCCCTAAACAGGCAGCTGGATAGACCACCAGTCAGATCAACGGAACTGATCACCTTCACCTGTAAACTACGCGGGGCTATCTACCGGCCAATCCGCGAGCATCGGCCGTGCAACATATACGCTTTCGATTCAGCAGCGTTACTGAAACACATCACCGATTGGGGAGTTTCAACACGGCCGTTGCTCAGTGTTTTTCAACCGAACGACGCTAAACTAGACTCGGTATACTGGCCTAACTCTCCCTCAATATCCGATTCACGCCATCCAAGTGGCGACAACACACTTACTGCTGCACGAATCAACAACTCCCGATAAAATCCAGTAATCGCCTGGTTCGATACAAGGCGAGACGAATCCCACGCTAACGCTGAAACCAGAAACAACGTACAAAATTTCGTGGACCGATCTCGATGGAGTTGAACACCGACTACAAATCCTCGATGCCAATGACAAGGTCCTCGAACAGACGAAGGATGGTGAGGAACGCGGGGAGACGAAATCGGTCACGTTCACCGCAACGCGGCAAATGAAGCAATACCGCTGTAAGTATCATCCAACATCGATGCGGGGGAAGGTCAAACAGTAGAGCGAGTCAGACGCTCGCTTTCGGCCCTTTCAATGAAATCGGTCGCTACTATTCAGGCGCAGTTCCAGTTGATTCGCTCTTGATTGTAACGCCCCGATACACGACAATCCCCAAGAAGAGCAGTTCGATGATCTTGGTCAGAACACCAATCGGTTCGAACAACTCTTCGGTTCCGACGACTGGCAAGCCAATCGTCCCGTGCACGACGTACGCGACAATCGCACTGATTGCAATGAGCGCACCAAGGATCCAGCCCCACTCTTGGTCACGATAGATCCCCATTGTAGCCACGACGGTACCGACAAATTCGGCGACGAACGATCCTCCCAGATAGGTGGCTTCCTCGAAATGCTCCGGCGCTAACCACAAGTGGATAAGCCCCGAGAGCAGGATGAGTACAATCCCGACACCAACAGCTGCTCTCATGGACGTCCTCTGATTTCGAGGTGCCATTAGTAGGTGCTTGTGGTTGTCTTCTCAGTCTTTTTCTCGTCTTCTTCCTCGATTTTCGAGCCGTCTGGTGCAACAACGTACCAAACATCACCGACTTCCTGTCCCTTCGCGTCTCCCGGCTTTTTGTCGGGAGTATAGTAATAGAGTGGATGCCCAGCAACCGTTACTTGCATCGACCCGTCTTTGCGTTTCGTCGTACCGAGCGACGCCGTCACGCCATCACCTGCTGACGGTGATCCCTTCACTGTAAGCGGTGGCCACGTTTGCGCACAGGAGTCGTAACACGTGCTCATACTCTTCTTGTCATTCGTGAAGAGGTACAACGTCATCTGATCTGGTCCGACCAGCAACTTCCCGTACTCATCGTGGCTTGAGACCGAGACAGTTGCTTTACCACCCCCATTCATAGCGGTCGTAGTTGTGGAGGTATTTTCCTTCGAGCTGGTCGTCGATGTGTTCGCCTCTGAAGTAGTCGTTGACGTTGTCGTACTGGATGCCGAATTATCATTCGTTGACGTGCAACCAGCGATTGCTCCCAGGGCCCCTGTACTTGCTATCATCCGGAGGTAGGTGCGTCGATGTACCATCACCGACTGTACTCAGATGACGGCAAAAACGATTTTCCGAACTCTTTCCAAACACTCTCCAAACTCTTTCCAAACTCTGTGCGATGAGGTATTCGTCCCACATCGATGAAGACCGATAATAACTCACGCTATGAACCAATCAGGCTCGAGTGACCCACGACAGTGTTCCAAGCGCACCCGCTTGGAGGATCGCTAAGACCATCAGCGCGAAATTATATCGGGCAGGGATTTCTGCAAACCACCCGCTTGTCGTCGGATCAATGACAAAGATATAGAAGGCATAGCTATTCTCGACGAGCAAAAACGCGCCAAAGACCAGAAAGCCGAACGTGAGTCGTGTTCGAAGCGAGAGATGGTTTTTGCCCCACACGTAGAGCAGACCGAGGAGGAGGGCGATGTTGAGAAGCGTAACAAGACGTGTTACATCAAACCAGATGCTCATTTGCTATCACTCCGATTAGGATTCCGGTCGCTTGTATCTGTCTCCTGTTCGGCCTGGATTCGCCGAATGACTGTCTCGATCGTCTCCCAGTTTTGCTTCGTTTTCTCCGAGTGGTGATAGATCGATCCGTATTTGTCGCCGCTGTTGTCCACGAGGCCATGGTCTAGTAACAACTCTAAGTGATACCGAACAGTCGTGTAATCAAGGTCAAGACCGTCTGCAAGTTGGTTCGCATTCTGCGGATGGTTCTCGAGCGCCCGCAACATACGGATGCGATTTGGCCCACCTCGCGCGCCTGCGAGCAGGTACCAGAGGACGCTCTCCATCGTCCCCCAGTAGATAGTCCGCAACGATATATCTCCCGTTCTGATGATCGCTGAGAGGTTCTTAGTGGGAGGAAACGAGTGCTTCTGTTTGGATCGCGTAGAAAAGAGACCCCTACTGAATTCAAAAGATTTCCAGGCGGCTACTTGCTGTTTGTGAGTTTGATCTGGCCGCGCATCGTTTTCGGATGATACTCACACTTGTATTTCGCCATCTTTTCAGACGCAGTAAACGTCATCGTGACTGTCTTGCCTTTCTCTTCGCCCTCCTCACTCTTTTCGAGTTCTTCGCCGTTCTTGTCCAAGAGCAGAAGTTCGTGTTCAAGACCGTCACGGTTTTTCCAAGTGAGTTTGTACTTTTGACCCGGTTTCAGGGAGAGGGTTGGGTTCTTCTTGCCCTTGATCGAATCTGGTGCACGACCCATCCAGCCCTCTTTCTTCGCACCAAGTCGAATTTCCTTTTGACTCCCACCGCCGCCATTCTTTCCCGAATCCTCGTTCTTGTTCTCCTTCGATCCACCGGTACAGCCTGCGAGGGCAGCCATCGCGATGGTACCGCTGGAGAGCAGCACGGCTCGTCGGGACCGACGACTTGTGTTGGACATTGCTGGATATGCCAATGGCGTACCGATTGTAAGATAAGTTTCGGCCAGTCATATGCAGATATTAATTATAGATATGACGTAAATATCCGATATTAGAATTGTCTGAAGAATTCACGTGGAAATACAACTGTGGTTTTGCCCCCGTCGTGGAGATGATTCTCCGGGAGATTTACTCAATTTGCGGGAGTAATCGACGAACTCACCATGCCTGGAGATGCTCCAGTCGATTGGAGAAAGCTCCCGAGAAGAAGGACACTCGCCGCGAAGAAGGTGCTTCCAACGGGTGACGACGGAATCATGAACGACCAGTAGACCTGCGTGACGGCTGTGCCAAACAGTACACTGAGAGCGCCATAGAAGGCTGGCGCACAGCAACAACACGCGGTCGCACCAGATGCAGCAAGTGACCCTGAAAAGAGCTGTTTGCCAGCCACAGAGCCAGCTGTACTCCATTGCTGAACTACAACGGCAACGTTCAAACCAATCAACCCTCCCAAAATGACCATCAACACCAGAGTTCCAACCGAGAGATAGCCAGTAAAGGGAACTGTCGTGCGTAGCGTTCGGGAGCAGCCGGAAGCCCATAGGTCGCTGCAAGGTCTTCGAGACACCCACGGAAATTGCGGCCATTTACGTCTTCGAGACTAGGATCACCAGTTTCGGCATGAGGAAAAACCTGATCACGCCAGAACTGCTGCCAAAACGATTCCGAATCGACGAGGACGCCATCCATATCAAATAGGACTGACTGGATCCGAGACATATTCTAGATCACTAGTTCTCAGACCAAGCCGATTTCGGCACCAGTTGCACTTGGCACGAAGTGAAACAAGTGCTGTCCAACCAGAATGTGTAGAAAACAGGCAGAGTGAAAAATGACATCTGAAAGTGGTTTGTAGAAAGGACGGGTTTATCCTTCAGTAACTTGGACACCACACTATGTCATCAATAGAGCTGACCCCAAGTCAGAAAACGATCTTGACTGCACTCGTCAACCTCCAGGGTGAGAGTGAAGGCGCGATCAAAGGCGAAGACATTGCAGAAGAAGTCGATCGGAATGCAGGGACAATTCGTAACCAGATGCAATCGCTGAAAGCACTCCAACTCGTTGAAGGTGTTCCGGGACCCAAAGGTGGATACAAGCCAACTGCAACTGCGTACAACGCCCTCGATATACAAACCCTCGACGAGGCAGCCGAAGTACCACTCCTCCGCAACGGTGACTCAGTAGAGGACACAACTGTCGAACAGATTTCCTTGAGTAGTGTGCATCATCCAGAACTCTGTCGTGCCGAAATCCATATTCAGGGATCACTGACTGATTTCCATACCGATGATACAGTACGTGTAGGACCAACACCACTCTCGAACCTGATTATCGAAGGCCAACTCGACAACAAGGACGAGACCAACAATATCCTCATTCTCAGAATTCAATCAATGGAAGCATCGAGTGAAAACTCGGACCATTAGTGGTGACCACTCCGGCTTCCGAGTGAACAGCAGATTTATTATACGCTTCATCGCCTTCATACTCTACACCTGGCGCAGTCACTAACTAAGTGAGTACGTCGCCGTCGACGGAGTCGATTTTGTACACCATCGCCTCATCCCTACCCGTTCAAATCGTCCTCTATGTGATTGAGTCGCTCTTCCAAATCCTCGATTTGTCCGTTTCCGATTCATGCTTCCGAAAGCCAAGGACTCATCACAATCAGAGTCGAATGAACCAAGGGCTATTTAATCCACGAAAGGGAGGATGGTGGCAGTTCGGGAGGCAACTCACAGACATCCCCTCATGAAGGATGTCTCTGGGTGATGACGCCAGACAGTGTGGCTCTGTTATGGACTGTGTGAGTGCATGTAGACCAACGGGTAGGGTGATAAAGGAGGTACCGTAAGCACAAAATTTGATTTTAGTTTATATTTGATGATAGCAACACTCCACAAGCGCCACTGAAAGGCGTCGAACAACAACAGAAACGAGCGTAAAACACACTAGTGCGCAGTATATTGAGAGAAATAAACATCAGCAAGTACTTAATGGATTGTAGGTAACGTTGAATTCATCTCGAGCGTCACAATGGGCCCAGAAACTACTAGTTGGTTTGAAAGCACTGCCGAATCACCGAATTCACGTACTTCAACAGAATATGCGTTGTCCCACACTGTCTCTATTACTCCAAATCAATCTGTGGCCGTGGAGGTCATTAATGCAATTGTTGAAACAATAGAGCCACAGAGAGAACAGACATCGCTTAATCTGTATGAACACGTGAATCCCGATGCACTCAAGGAGATTATCGACACAAGTGCAACCAAGAAGAGCGATGTCGAAGTTCGATTTACCTTCGAAGACCATCTGATTGCCGTCCGAAGTAACGATACGATTCGGATCTACAAACCACTAGAAAAGCAACACGAAGCGGATCGGCAACTCGGCCCAGCTCCTTGAGAAAGGCAAGGATGGGGGTACGAAGGATCAATTCCAGGGTACAGATCACCTTCTTCTTGAATGCAGTCTCATGCTTCAGACCCGTAATCCGTGAGCCGGAGCTTCCCCTCAACCTCGTAGAGATGGCCGTTCATGTAGAGTCGTTCGATGATATCCTCGGCAGCGGGTTGATCTAGATCCTCTTCTTCGTTCAAAATCGAATAGGCGTGCTCGTAGGTGAGTTCACGCTCTTCGGGGAGATTTCTCGCAAGCGCGTCAAGCGCGTCTTGGGCAAGTGGGGAGAGTGGCGATTTCCCATTCGGAACCATTCGTACTCACCAATTTACCGACCTCACAGGTAAACCCTCGGTCAAGGTCTGTTCGTGCCACTACTTAGTGCGGTGTAGTAAGGGGGGATAAGCAGCCGATGTGGATGTATGGGTTGGGATGAGTACGAGAATCCACATCGTCTGCTGGGTTACGCTAACTGCACTCAACGCTTGGTACCCGACGGATAAAGTCTTCAGCCAACCACAGCGGAAGTGAAACTGAACGTACCCGCTGTAGACTCATTTCTACCATTCTCACCATCACTACTGCGCCGAGAACAGGACCGACAAGGCAAACACTCATTAGTTAGTATGGAATACTAATCGATAATGCCCAACACAATTAAACGGTCCGGCGATGGCCTCGCTCTCCAGGTCACAAAGCCTGCCCGAGCCGCTGGACTCGTCGAAGAGACCGACGACGAACCCACTCGTCTTGCAGACATCCGTGTGTTTGCATTCGACGGCCTCCTTCTCGTCGTCGACATCGATCGCATCACCGACGAGAATATGGTCGAACTCGCAACGTCAGCCGCGCTCGATACTGTCTCGATCCACCGAGTCACAGATGCTTCACTCCAAATCGCAGGAAATGGCTATCAAGTCCAACTGCCGGGTGCTGCAGATGCTGGCTTTCACGTCGGTGATCAAGCGTCCTGCACACCAGCGCCAAATCTGCTCGTGATTGCGGCAGAGGACTCGGAACGAGTGGCAGCGGATATCGTGACGATTCGACGTGAGCAAGTTTGAAAGTAGTTTTCGTATGTTAGTATCGAATACTAACTCTCGCGACCATGCGTGCTGATTGCGACCACCTCCAGACCAATTCTCATACGCCTATTCAGAACATATACGTATAAAGTTTTTATAGTAGTGGTTACAAAGGGTATCCATGGAGAGTGAAAGTAGCCAACAAGCGGTATCAACAGGAGGTGAAGAACCATCTACAGCGACGATACAGGTACCAGTGCCAGCAAACAACCCAAATCTCTATCGTCACAAAGCAACGGATGAATTACTCCAGTTTTTAATAGACCGTCCTTTCGAGGAGTATACCATCCGAGCACTTGCGTCCATAGTTGACGTAACACATCGGACTGTCGGAAAAGCAGTCGACGTGCTTGCATCAAATGACCTTGTCCACATTCGACACGAAGGAAACAAGAAATTCGTCAGTATCAATCGTGAGCGGGTGATGATTCCAGATAATCCGTTGCTCCGTATCCAACAAGCAGAATTCCACGCACCGGTACGAACTGCTGTCGAGACACTCAATAGTGACCTCGATGATGTGCTCGGAATTCTCGTCTACGGAAGTGTCGCACGTGGTCAAGCAGATCGACAAAGTGACATTGATCTCTGGGTGCTCGTTCGCGAACACCGAGGCCGCAACCAACGACGCGCAGCGCAAATCGGGAAAGAACTCGCGTCGGAGCAGATCAATGGTGAACGATACGACTTTCATATCGTTGTTGAATCTCCCGCGTCTGTGCCCGCACACACGGAAGATATCGCTGAAACAGTCGTCTCTGGAATCACGCTTGCCGAGACCGAAGAGTTCGAGAAATTCCAATCGATAATGGAGGGCCTAGTCGATGAGTGACGATCCGAAGGTGGTCACAGATGCACTTGATACGGCACATTGATCCTTTGAGCGAGGTGGAACGCCAGAAGAAGGGCTTGCCGAACTGACCGAAGAAGAAGCACAACTCAAGAAGGCATGTCGCCTGATTGCTGCCGCCCAAACCCTTCAAGATCAAAATGGCTACCACACAGCGGTCGTCGAACTCGCGTTTGGAGCAATCGAACGTTCATTCGAGTTTTATGCTATCGCGATGAGCGACGATGCAGTCCACGATTTTATGGACCATGAGTATGCGTATCAACGCGCGTTTGAACTGGGAGTGATTAGCGACGATTTGAAAGAAGACTTCCAAGCACTGTACAACGAGAACCGAGCGGCGTCGTACTATTCCGGGCGGGCGGTTACTGCCGAGCAGGCGGATGCCATGCTTGAACTTGCATTAACGATACATGAGTTCTTGCGGGATCATCCATGAGAGCACTTCAACTGTCTCTGTGAGTGAACGAGAACAAACTAAAGAAGCACATCGTTTCATCGCACACAAACGGACGCTAAGACTCGGTATACAGACACAGAAGATTGATCATAGCCCCCACACCCCACTTTGTCCAGTGTCTTCGCGAACATAGAACGGCCAAATACAGCAATTCGCTAGATTATTTCTAGAGACACCCTTTTTCTCTCTAGCTCTGGCTATCATTCGGAGTAATTGAATACAGAGGGATATAAACTTCCCCGTTGTTTAGAGTTCCCGTGTGAAACCCCCGAGTATCTTTTCTACCGAGACACTGGACGCGGTGGGGTGTGTGGGTCCCACGAAAAATAGGACACCGGACACACGAGACACAGTAGACGCGGTGGTTTTATTACCCTATCTAACGAGACTTGGTTCAATGGGGCTGTTCGAGCCAGATACGAACATCTATCGTGACCGGGATATCCTCCGTGAGGATTATCAACCCGAGAAAATCGTGGGTCGTGATGAGGAACTGCAACAGTATATTTCTGCTCTCCAGCCCGTGATTAATGGTGACCAGCCATCGAACATCTTTCTCTACGGAAAAGCAGGCGTGGGTAAGACGGCCTGTACTGGATATCTTCTTTCAGAACTTCAGTCGGACGCAGAAGAGTACGATGTCGATATCAGAACGATTCGAACAAACTGCGAAGACCTTTCCACGAGCTACCAAGTGGCGATTCAACTGATTAACGAAATCCGTCCCCCGGAAGAACATGTCACGACTGGGTACTCAAAGCGCCAGATATACGAAATGCTCTGGGCGGAGCTCGACAATGTAGGCAATACCGTGATCATCGTTCTTGATGAGGTTGACCACATTGATGACGATTCTATCCTCTATCAAATTCCTCGCGCAAGAGCCAACAAGAACCTTACAGAAGCAAAGGTCGGTATCATCGGGATTTCAAACGATTTCAAATTCCGCGAAGGACTCTCGTCAAAGGTTCAATCAAGTCTCTGTGAAAAGGAACTTCAATTTCCAGCGTATGAGGCAGCTGAACTCCGTGACATCCTTCGACAGCGGGCTGATATTGCGTTTCATGAAGACGTTGTTCCTGATGCTGTCATCGCGAAATGCGCAGCATATGGTGCAAAGGACGCAGGTGACGCTCGGCAGAGCCTAGACCTTCTGATGGAAACGGGTGATATCGCCGTTGAACACCAGGCTGAACAACTCACTGAAGCGCACGTTGATGAGGCACGTGACTCACTTGAGAAGAGCCGCGTTGTTGAGGGAGTTAACGGACTTACTCATCAAGGCCAACTTGTTCTCTACGCACTTTTGATCCTAAATGAGGAAGGGAAAACTCCTACGCGCGCTCGAGATGTTCAACCACAATATGAGCTGGTTTGCGAGCGCGCCGCTGTTGATCCGCTTGTCCCGCGTCGAATGCGTGACCATCTTGGTGAGTTAGCTATGCTTGGAATCGCGAGCCGTACGGAGCGGAACAAAGGAGAAGCAGGCGGACGGTACTACGAGTATAGCCTCGATACTAGCCCAGAGCTTCTTTTAGAAGCACTCGAAGAGACAGTGGACATCGTAGGTAAAACCGAATCAATTCAACAACGGTTCGGTGATCAAGTCTGATATAGTCACCCCACTCTGTCCACTGTCTTGCGTTCGTCAGACACTGGACGTAGTGGGGTGTTTGCTAAAGAAGACACTGGACATAATGGGGTGTTTGCTAAAGAAGACACTGGACATAATGGGGTGTGAAGGAAGATTGAGCTTGATGGGGTTGTCTTCTATCATGTAGTAGATCAACAGTAGGGGCAGATCTTTTTCCCGTGTGTCTGACTGTTGGTATCCAATACTAACTCCGGTTTGGGCGCTTCAACCAACTCTACAGACCGGGTGAGTCAGATATCCCTAAAACTGATTAAGTTCGACAGTCATCAGTATTGCCTAAGTATTCGATTGAAACTCTTCTACCCTCGGATATTCTCAAACAATATCTGCATTCAGAATATGTATATTGTATCTGTATACTCTGTAGAGATACGGGCCTGTGATCGTCACCTATTGACCATCTTCTGAAGCCACACAGATCGCTCCCATCCAAGTCGATGCATGAGTTTGGATTTCTCTTTCCTATTGTCTGACGCACCTTTTTGTATGTTGTATATGTATACAGCAAATGCATATGGTCACTGTATCGAGCAACCGGATACTACGTGCTGCAACCTACGTTGAAAAAGGCGGGGTCGGAAAAACGACTACGTCCGCACACGTGGCTGTTGCAGCTGCACGGGAGCATGATCTTGACGTGCTCCTCATAGACTTAGCCGGGAAGCAAAACGACTTGTCCACTCACTTTGGGATGAACGATAAGGTTGAGGATCTCGATGCTCCTATCTCCGCTATTTTTGGCGAAGATTGGGAATTCATCCGAGACAATATTCCAGAGGTCGTCGATCGCATGGTCTATGATACGGGAGAAGGCATTGACCTTATTCCCGCAGATCCTGGACTCGGTGGTGCAGATAATAATCTCGCAAACGTTCCTGTCGAGGAGCGTTTTTCGAAGCTAGATGAGTTCATCACCGAAGACCTGAACGATCGTTACGATTTCGTTTTGCTCGATCTGCCGGGCAAAGAGGACAACATTGCATTGAACGGGTTGTTCGCCGCCAGAAACGTCATTGCGCCACTCAAACCTGGTGCGTTCGAACGAAACCAGCTAGATAATCTTCGCGACGATCTCGATGACCTTCGCAAAGAACATCCAATTGATCCACAGCTTGTGATGGTCATTCCGACGATGGTGAAGAGCTCGACGAACCTATCAAAGGAATTTGTTGCTGAGCTCCAAGAGGCATATCCTGATCAGGCGGCTCCAGTTCCTGTCCCGAATTCACAGGACATTTCGAAGAAGCAAAACAAAGGATGCACACTCTTTGCTGTCCCTGAAGATGAGCTGTACAATACAGGGCAGCGAGTGCTAAACGCGTATCGAGAGAACACCACTGAACTCCTTAACCGACTCACAGAGACCAATGAGCCAAGACAAAGCCGAAAAACTCCTCCAAAACAGTAAGAACCAGAAACGCTCAACGTCTGAACCGTCACCAAGTGACGAGACAGTTGAGCTCACGCAGACGATTCAACAAGCCTATGAAGCAATTGATAACGGTGATGCCAGTTCGAATATCACTGTTCGAGATACGAATCTCGCAGCGCTGTTTCACGGGCTCGAGGAATCTGGTGATCTTGCACACGTTGCAGTCACTGCCCGCTCAGCAATAGACCGCGAAGACAATTCCAATGTAAATCGGAGCCAGACTATTGGGGATCTCATTCGAGTTGGGTTGCAAGAGGTGGCACCTGAGACGGTTGACCAGGCAATGAAGGCGAAGAAAGAGTATCTCCTGTCTAAAGAGGACGAATTCTGAGCACGTTGTCTGTTTCTGCTTTCTGAGTGCACATTCTACATCCGTATATTGAATGTGTATACTGGATATGTATGCCGCATACGAATGCCGAATATATATTCAGAATACGTGTGCTATTTGTTAGTGCTGGTTCACTGGGGATTCTTACCGTACAATTCTAATGCTGGAATACTTACTCTGTGTCCAAATACGATATTTGTATGCTGTATCTGAATATTGTATACAATTGCTCACTCGGAGGAAAGATGAGAAATTGGGTCATCACTGTCTCTGTCCAGGTGTTAAGTTCCTGGCGTAGCCACTCCGTAGTTTCTGGGAGTGATTGCGCGACGTGGAGATATTTGACGCCACCACTGGAGACGATGCGTGGATCCCGAGTGACCAACTCCTGTTCATACAGCGATTGCATCTGCTTCCCAACTGTGCTCGAATCACGGTTGAGAATTTCGGCGATTTCACCGATGGTGTTGTGGGGATAATCGAGAACAGTGAGATATACACGGAATGCTGCTATATACACTCCACAGACTGTGGCCATCGTCTCTGTGAGTTCCAACTCGGATTTTTCATCTAGTAGTTGCTCGAATCTCGCTACACGTTCATTTAGGAGTACTCTCTCCTCTGCTAACTCATTGTCTTCTGTCTTCATACGTGAGAGGACTAGTGATTGCTAATAGGCCTTTCTCACACATCGACCGAATCGTGCTAAAACACCGTTCTATTCCGATTTTGACGATACATAATTCGTACTCTTTATTGGAAGGTCACAGCAAATCGCAGGTGTGTCCCATGCCGAACGCGTTCAAGGACTCTTAGAACTCACCCGGCCAGGGAATGCTATTGCAGCATTGGCTTTTCAACTGCATTCTCGTCGCTGACGACAGCTGACGAACTCAAGCGGCATCCGTACCGGGATCCAGATCGATTGCAAACGGCCTACGAGCAAGCTGGAACAATCGCTGGCACGGCCGCCTACTTCGACGTCTCAGAAACGGCAGCCCGTATGTGGTTGATTTACCACGAGATATATGATCCTGAGACTGAGGGGCTTTCCAACGTTGCTGACCGGCTGGAAGAGCTATCGCCCGAGGATCTCGGACTTCCCCCACTGGGTGAGCGTCGATGAAGACACCGAATTTCGGGGGCGAGTACTGATGTCGATCGGACTGTCGCCCGACGAAGTTGATGAGAATGCGGTATCAGACGACGACTTTGCCGCTTCGATGGGGATAGACGTACCAGAGCTGAGCACATCAAACGCGGTCACGGCAGAGCAGGAGCCCCCAAGCCGAGAAACGATGTGGGCGGTACTCCAGCAGCAGGCCGAGCAGACCAAATCGCTTCAGCAACACATCGAGACGCTCGAGCAAGATCATAAGAAAGTCAAGGAAGACCTGGCCGACGCACACGACCGGGCCAACCGCGCCGAGGCTGTGGCCGACGCCGCGATTGCGCATATCCGCCAACAATGGACGTATTCCACGGACCTGCTCGAAACACGGGTCGACAACGTGACGACGCGCGTATTCGAGAATCACGAACAACGGCTCCAGGACATCGAACACGACCGAGTGGACGTAAGCGACCTCATCAACTCGGACACGACTCACG
This sequence comes from Haladaptatus sp. HS23, assembly GCF_056892285.1. NCBI lineage: Archaea > Methanobacteriati > Methanobacteriota > Halobacteria > Halobacteriales > Haladaptataceae > Haladaptatus > Haladaptatus sp. HS23. The sequence continues at coordinate 30,240 of NZ_JBXGLH010000018.1, forward strand.
ACCTCGAAATACAACGGAAGACGGCCGCACGACTAGCCGCTGAACGGGAGGACACCGACTCGCCTCTGTCGGGGAACAAGCATCGCATGACGTTCCTCTGGCGCGAGTTCATCGAATCAGCACAGAAGACGAAAGGCGGGAAGCTGGAACTTGATTCGTCGGCGTGCCGTCGTCGGTTGGAACACCGCGCAGGGATTCACAATCCGAATACGAACACCGTGCAGCGGTCGATGAAAATGCTGGCGCGTCACACACGGCACGATGGTGGCGTGAGTGAGTCGGGTGAATGGGACGACGAAGACAACCTCGTTCGCTTCGAACCCGGCGAGCGCGGCGGACAGGCTGCCCGCTTGGTTGCTGACGCGGAAGAGTTCCATGAGTTCGCTGCCGAACAGTCACGGGCCGTGCTCGAACAGGGAGGTGACGAGTAGCGAAGATTACACTGTCGTAATTATCCCTCAAACGCGGGGCGTAATCTTGCCCCGAAGCGGTTCCGGAGTATTCCTCCACAGATGACAAGGAGGGCGCAAATTGCGCCCTCCTTCGATGCGGAACGAACGGTCGGCTACTGTGGGGTGTAATTGCTCTCACTTTTCCCACCGCGCTTGCGAGGTGGAAAAATTCGGGAGAACAGGTCTGGCGGGATTACGCTTCACGTTCGGACGTTAATTACGACAGTGTAATCTTGGTTGGGGGTGTGCATTGGTGAGAACAACAATTGGGGGTTTGGGTGGTTTCGCCGTGGTCTTCGATGCGCATCGTCCATTTGAATGGAATCACTGTGGGTTTATCGTCCAAGGAGATGTGCCAGCAGACCCCTCAAGCCGGACAATATGACTCATCTGGACCAGCCGGTGTTCACGCTCGCCCACGATGTCGAGGATCCGGCTGATGGCATCCACGGTGAACTCGTGCAAGTCATGGCAATGAGCGCACCGACTGCGCTGTCGACCACCCTGTGCGATATGCGGGTCGCCCGGACAAGAGTCGAATCAGTCCGGTATCCATACCCTTTTCGTGAAGACTAGTCATAGCGCTACCCATGCGAGTCACCGTCATCGGAGCCACCGGACACATTGGCACCTACCTGGTGCCGCGATTGGTGCGGGCAGGCCACGAGGTCGTCGCAGTCAGCCGGGGAGAGCGTGATCCCTACCAAGACGATAGCGTATGGACTGACGTCGAGTCAGTCGAGCTTGACCGCGACACCGCCGAGGAACGTGGCGAGTTCGGCGAGGCGATCGTGGCCACCGATCCGGACGCCGTTGTCGACCTGATCTGCTTTGAGCCGGAGAGTGCCGAAGCGCTCATCGCGTCGCTACGCGGGGAGGTCCAACACCTACTGCACTGTGGAACGATTTGGGTCCACGGTCCCAGCGACGTCGTCCCCACGACCGAGGACGCCCCGCGCACGCGTCGGCCGCTCGACAAGTATGGACGAAAGAAAGCCGAGATTGAGGCGTACCTGCTTGACGAGGCGCGACGGAACGACTTCCCGGCGACCGTCCTCCATCCCGGACACATCGTGGGTCCCGGCTGGGAACCCGTCAATCCGGCGGGCAACTTTGACACCGACGTGTTCTCACGACTTGCACGAGGTGAAGAAGTCGCGCTCCCCAACTTCGGGCTTGAAACCGTCCATCACGTCCACGCCGACGACGTAGCACAGGGCTTCCAGCGTGCGCTAGAGAACTGGTCAGCGGCCGTTGGCGAGAGCTTTCACGTCGTCTCACCGCGGGCGCTCACCCTCCGCGGCTACGCCGAGGCCGTCGCCGGGTGGTTCGGACGAGACGCCGACCTCACATACCTGCCGTTCGACGAGTGGACCGATCGACCCGAATACGACGAAGAGGACGTCGAGATGACCGAGGAACACATCCGCTACAGCCCAAACGCGAGTATCGAGAAGGCGCGCAAAAAACTCGGATATGAACCGCGATATACCTCGCTCGAAGCGACCCGCGAGGCGGTCGAGGCTCTGATCGAGGCCGGCGAAGTCGAATCGAGCGAGTAGCGCACCCGCACCGGAGAACCCTAGAATAAAGAGCGGTCACGACCGCTCAGGCCACTCGTCGTCATCGGATTCGCCGACAGTAGTGTATGAGCGCGGAAGTATCGTCGTCATTGCCGATCCGTTCAATGAGATGCTGCAGCGTTTATTGCTGGATAGTGTATAATCCATAACATCATTGCGTCTGTTACTCACGTATCTTCTCCGTTCATTCAATCAATCGGTGTATTAAATGTATCGTCTGAGCCATTCAGTACTCTAATAAGTGATCCGAAGGAATTCCAGCTATGCCTGCAGACTTCCAGCGGATTGGGCTTGGCACATACTCTGATGAGAACCGAGAGCAATGGACAGAGAATGTTTCTGAGGCTCTCGATGTCGGTTATCGGCACATCGATACAGCACAGGTGTACGAAAACGAGACATACGTGGGGAGAGGAATCGACCAGTCTGATGTCTCCCGTGAGGACGTTTTTCTCGCTACAAAGACGGTTCATGAGGTAAAACCCGGTCCAGAACGCGAAGATATTCTGGCGGGTGTCGAGGGGAGTTTTGATCGACTCGGAACTAGCTACGTCGATCTATTGTACGTCCATTGGCCAGCCGATCTTTACGATCCGGAGACGACTCTTGGCGCCTTCAACGAACTCCACGAAACGGGAAAGGTTCACCACGTTGGGGTATGTAACTTCGAGCCCGATCAGCTTGAGCGCGCACGCGAGGTCCTCAATGCGCCGCTGTTCGCCAACCAGGTCGAAATGCATCCCCTCCTCCAGCAGGAGGATCTCGTCGCATATGCACAGAAACACGATCACTGGCTTGTCGCGTTCTGCCCGCTTGCACAGGGAGCGGTATTCGATGTACCTGAAGTCCGGGACGTTGCAGAACGCCATGGGGTGTCGCCAGCGCAGGTGAGTCTCGCATGGCTCCACTCGAAGGACAACGTCGCTGCCATTCCGAAAGCATCAAGTCTTGCACATCTCCGTGCTAATCTTGCTGCTCAAAATGTCGACTTGGACGAAGATGACCTCACTCAAATAGAAGGAATCGATCGCGAACGACGCATTATTGACCGAGAATATGCCCCTTGGAATCGCTGACCCATTTATGCTGTCGTGTTAGGATAGAAGTTGCGACAAATGCGCATAGTTCATTACCGGTAAAAAGCAGACTGGAAACGGTTAAACCCGTGTTTTGAGGCAGTGAGCTCTTAGTGGCCAGCGGTAGATCTGGTTCGAACCATCGTTAATTCGCGAACGGGATAGATTAGTAACTAGAAACGTATTGGAAGTTTAATTGGAGACACTTGTAGAAAATAGATTGGCTAAAATCGTGCATTCTGGGGTCTCTATACCTACTGTAGTCTCATATTCCAGCATAACACTAGATGAGGTTTGTCCTCTCCCGTGCGATCGAACTCGGCATCAACTTCTTCGACACCGCGAACTTCTACTCGGTGGGCGGATCCGAGGAGATCCTCGGCAATGCTCTCTCCGAGTACGACCGTGATGAGCAGGTTGTCGCCACGGAGACTTTCATCCCGATGAACGACGATCCCAATTCGGGTGGTCTCTCGCGCAAAACCATCGAGCAGGAGCTCGATCACAGCCTCGACAGACTCGGAATGGAAACTGTCGATCTGTTCCAGATCGCGCGCTGGGATCAGAACACGTCCATCGAGCAAACCCTTCGAGCGCTCGACGACCCAGTGCGACGTGGCAAAACCTGATATGTTGGTGCGAGTTCGATGTGGGCTCACCAGTTCGCTGAGGCGCTTTATACCAGCGATCAACTGGGCCTCGAACGCTTCGTTACGATGCAAAACCCATATAGTCTCATCTACTGGGAGGAAGAGCGTGAAATGAACCCCTTGTGTGAGAGCAAGAATATCGGACGCCTCTCGTGGAGTCCGCTCGGTGGTGGCTATCTTGCCCGACTTCACGAGGAACAAGATCAAGTGCGCGACGAAGGGCCTGCTGCAGCCCTGCACAACTCCGACACGAGCCGCGAAATCAACGAACGAGTGCAGGAACTCGCCGACGACCACGGTGTGTCGATGGCACAGATTGGTCTCATGTGGCAGCTTTCGAGGGAGGGCGTGACCGCACCGATCTATGGCACTACAAGTGTTGAACATCTGGAAGATGCCGTTGAAGCAGTCGAACTCGATCTCCCCGAAAGTGATATCGAATATCTCGAAGAACCCTACGAACCGGTCGAGCCGGTCGGCATAGAGGTGGATCTGTAATGCTTCTTATCGGCGTTTCGATTCAAATCTTAGAAACCGGTTTCAGAGGTCCTTAGAGCAATATGAACGAGAATAACTGAATTTCATTTTTCATGCAGAATCCCTCAAACGATATGCAAAATTAGCTAAGCGGGTTCTTACCAACAGTGTACCTCATCTGCAGGAGAAATGCTCTGTCTGTAGCAGATGAATCACATCGATTCATGTTGAAAGAAAGGCAAGCATCAATCCCATCCTCCGAAGCTGTGATCTTCCCGGCCCTAGTGATTTGATGTAGCGATATATAGTTTACACTTTTCCAAAGTGCCGATATCGTGCGATAGTGTGGTTATAATCACGCACATTAGACCCCGTATCGGCAGATAGCAGCCAATCGGACAATTATATATCATATGCGATGTCTCAAATTATGGTGCGTGACGCCGAGACCACAAGAGCAACAGAGCGTCGTAATGCACGATTTTGACTGGTTCGCCGATCTCTAACTTCTTCACAAGCGATCAGGAAAGTCGATTTTCGAGTAGTATTCTAACGTTTTCAAGACTAATGGTACACGCTACCCCAGATGGACCTCTCTACTCGCTATGTTCGGTCGAGCGGGCGGACGCCGTCCTTGACTTTTCCTGACTCTACCGACGTCTCTGGCAGCCCCTGTCGCTTGGAACCACTTCCGGCATACATCCGTCATTGTCGGAAAATTATTTAATATCTCGCAAGGAGTATAGAATATGGGAATCGAATCAGAGGCAAAAATCAAATCGACGGCGATAGCTTTCGGAATCGTCGAGTACCTCAAAGAGTCGGGAGGAGCGACGCTGGGAGAGACGGTCGATCATTTCGAAATGCCGACGAGTACGGTACACGACCATCTTCAGACGATGTCGAAACTCGGGTACGTTCTGAACGAGGACGGGACATACAGAATCGGAACCCGATTTCTCGAACTCGGTGGATACGCGCGAATCAACTCCCGTATATTTCAGGTGTCAGAATCGGAGCTGCAGAACTTAGCCGTGGAAACGGGCGAACACGCTAACCTGATGGTCGAAGAGAAAGGAATGGGCGTCTTTCTGATGAAACAGAAGGGGAACGAGGCCATCAAGATAGACACGTACGAGGGAATGCGCGTGTATCTCCACACGACCGCGATGGGAAAGGCGATATTAGCCTTCATGGACGAACCGATGGTCGAAAAGATACTCGCACAACACGGGTTGCCACAGATAACCGAGAACTCCGTCAGCAGTCGGGAGGCCTTGGAGCGAGAGTTGGAACGGATTCGTGAGCGGGGATACGCGACCGATGACGAGGAGCGCCTCAACGGCATCCGATGTGTCGCCGCGCCGGTGACGACAGATTCGGGGACCGTCGCCGGGGCGGTCAGCGTTTCGGCACCGAAAAACAGAATGGAGGGCGAACTGTTCAGGGAGATGATTCCGAGAAAGATTCTCGGAACGGCGAACGTTATCGAGGTGAACATGCGGCATATGTGATTGACGAACGTCCAACCAGGTCTCGGGCACACTCCCGTCAAATCGGGGGAGAGCGACGCTCCGACCGCGGATGAAAGTCAGGTGGAGCTACGGTTTACGTTCGAACGCCGCGACCTGCTCGTTAATTTCACGAAGTCGTTCGGGGTCGAACTTCGTTTCTCGGTCGTAGGTGTACAGCCCGTTCGTCTCCTGTTCCACGTCATAGAGCTGCGTGTAACAGAACGCCCACATGGCCTCGTTTTCAAGCAACGTCTCCGTCATTCCCCGATAGCGGTCGAAGAACTCCGCCTCGTCCTCGGGACGGTCGCCGTATCCCCACCCGTCCTCGGCGTCGGGGTTCCACCAGATACCGCCGTACTCGCTCACATAACTCAACTCCTTGCTCCACTCGGTGTGACTGTGGCCGGTTGGCTCGACCGGACCCTCGATTTTCCCGTAGGTTTTACGGAAGGTTTCGGGGTCCTGTTCGTAGTCGTGAGCGTCCACGAGGTCGGTTTCGACGTGATACCATCCGCTCGTGTCGATAACCGGCCGCGTCGGGTCCAATCGCTTCGTCGTTCGGTACACCGTCCGAATGAGGTCGCTGTCTTGGTGCGGTTGGGTTTCGTTGAAGGGTGTCCAGCCGACGAGCGCCGGGTGGTTGTAATCGCGTTGGATCACCTCCAGCCACTCTTGGAGGAACGGTCCCAGCGTTTCGGTGCGGCCGTGGTCCATCCCCCAGTTCGCGTGTTCGTCCCAGACCAGATATCCCAACCGGTCGGCGTGGTAGAGGTAGCGGGGTTCGAACACCTTCTCGTGAAGCCGAGCACCGTTGAACCCGAGTTCCAGTGAACGCTCGATATCCTCCCGAAGTGCATCGTCCGAGGGCGCGGTGTAGACCCCGTCGGGGTAGTATCCCTGGTCGAGTACCAGTCGTTGGAACACCGGTTTCCCGTTGAGGTAGACGCAGTTATCTCCAAGCGTCACCGACCGAAGGCCGAAGTAGCTCTCGACAGCATCGATGGGTTCACCGCCCACCGCGAGTTCGACATCCAAGTCGTAGAGGTTCGGATTCTCGGGGGTCCAGAGGTGCGTCTCGTCGACCGGGAGCGAGAACGCAGCGTAGGTGCCGTCAGTCACCACCGTCGTCTCGCCGACGGGGTCGTCGTCGAGCGTCGCGGTGGCGGTGAGTGTTCCCCTTCGAGCCACACCCCCCAGTTCGACTTCCGCGTGAAGCGTACCGTTCTCCGGATCAGGTTGAAATCGCAGGGTCTCTACGTACGTCTCGGGGACGGGTTCCAGCCACACCGTCTGCCAGATTCCCGTTACGCGCGTGTACTTCGGCCCGTGTGAATCGTACTCTTGGCTTTGTTTGCCGGCCGGTTGGAGTGTCGACCGAACGTCGTCCTCGGCACAGACCGTCACGGCGTTCGTCCCCGGTTCGATGGCATCGGTGACGTCGAACGCGAAGGGAGTGTAGCCGCCACGGTGTGTCCCGACGGACGTTCCGTTGACCCAAACCTCCGTCTCATAATCGACCGCACCGAACCGCAGGTACAATCGTCCGTCGAGGAATCTCTGGGGGACGTCGAGTTCCCGTCGGTACCACACGGCATCCATGAAGTCGGTGTGTTCGACGCCCGAGAGCTCGCTTTCGGGTGCGAACGGGACTGTAATCGTTTCGGCTAGCGATTCGGCATCCGGAAGGCCTCGAGCACGACCGCTGGCTCCGTGGTCGATTTCGAATTCCCATTCGCCGTTCAGGTTGTGCCACGAATCGCGTCGCAGTTGTGGGCGCGGATACTTCGGACGTGGTGTTGAATCGGTCATCAATATCTATACACGCAGTTTCGGGATTTAATCCTTGTTCCCGGCGGTGAACGTTACGTCGGCTGTGCGGCTGTCATCACGAACGGACGGTGTGGGACCGTCGGTGACTTCGAGATGCAAGCTGAACACCACGGCTGGGACGATGATGACGAGTCCAACGACGGAGACGACACCGACGAGGACGATACCGGCCATCGTCAACGCACTCGCCGCCGAGAGCATCGGGTTGCGGACGACCCACCCGTAGCCTGCACTGACCGCCTCAACGAACCCGTCGCCGTCGGAGAGGCGGGCGACGGTCGTCAACGATACGAGCAGGAGGAAGGTGACCAGATACACACCCGAAATCGACAGGAGGAGGTACTGAATCCCTCCTGTTTCGACGTACTGCACGCCATATAGCACCGTCATCACGGCGAGGAGCATCGGGACAAAGCTCATCACCGTCACGTTGAATCCGTAACGACGGAGCGATTCGTTGACGGGATCCCACTGCGGTCTGTCGTCGTTTTGTAGTGACCGTATCGCCGAGAACGCACCGAGCGTGGCGATCCCAGATGTGACGACGGGGAGCGAGGCGATGACCCAACAAACGCTGATCACGACGAGCCACGTGCTGTGTCGGTAGACGAACCCGGCCGTCCGCCGGAGGGAGCGTCGATATCGCCCGGCGCTTTCTCGCGGTGCAGTCATCCGGTCGTCCCTTGGAACTGTACCGCCTCGATGATTCGGTCCTGCAACAGCAGGAACAGGATGAACAGGGGAAATGCAGCGATGACCCCCGAGGCCATGGTGAGCCCCGGTTGGAACGTGAAGGTGTCCCTGAGTACGACCAACCCGAGCGGGAGGGTGAACGAACGCTGGCTCTGAAGCACGACCACCGGCCAGACGAACTGGTTCCAGTTAAACACGAAGACGAAGATGGCCAGCGCGGACAGAATCGGCTTCGAAATTGGGAGGATGATGCGGGTGTAAATCTGGAAGTTCGAGAACCCATCCAGCCGAGCGGCCTCGTCGTACTCGTCGGGGATGTCCCGGAAGAACTGATAGAGGAGAAAGACCCCGAGCGGGTTCGCCACCGCGGGAAGAATCACGCCGAGGAGGCTACTGACCAGTCCCAAATCCGCCACGATGGTGAACAGGGGAACCAGATTCACGTAGAACGGGACGAGGAAGCTGGCGACGATGACGCTCAATAGTATCGATTGGCCCGGCCAGTCCAACCGCGTGAGCGAGAATGCAATCATCGAATCGACGATGAGGACAAGTATCGTCGCGACGGTGGCGACGATGAAGGTGTTGATAACCCACGGGACTATCAACGAACTATCGAGCAGTTCGGTGTAGTTCGCGAACGTGATTTCCGGCGGGATAAGATGAGGCGTCGAACTGAGGGCAAATCGCTCGGGCTGAATAGACAGCGAGATCATGTAGATGTACGGCAACAGGAACAGGAACGCGACACCGTACAGCCCGGCATGTACCGCGACCGTACGCAACGTGCTGTTGGAACCGATACGACTCGTCAGACCGACGTTCGAGTTGCTCATGCTGAATCACTCCCGATGTACCGATAGTTGATGTACGAGACGCCGACGAGGATGGCGAAGAGGAGGTAACCGATCGCCGCGGCGTACCCGAACCGCTGTTGGCTGAAGGCCGCGTTGTAGAGGTAGAACACCAGCGTCGTCGTCACGTTATTGGGTCCGCCGTTGGTCATTACGTAAGGTTGACCGAATACCTGGAATTGCTGGATGAATTGGATGATAACGACGAACGCGATGGCGTTACGCATCTGGGGGAGTGTGATGTCCCGAAAAGCGCGCCACGTTCCCGCTCCGTCGAGTTTGGCCGCCTCGTACAGTCGCTCCGGGACGTTCTGCCGCGCGGCCAGCAGAATGACGAAGTTGAACCCGAGGAGCCACCAGTCGGTGACGAGGGCGAGTATCGGCATCGCCAACGTCGGGGAACCGAGCCAATCCGGGGGGCTGTCCATGACGAAACCGAGGTAGTAGTTGACGGGACCGAATCCGGTCGCGAGGAACAGCGACCACACGATTCCGACGATGGAGACGGTGAGGATGTACGGACTGAAGTAAATCGTCCGTAGGTATCGCCGTCCGAACACCTTCCTGTTCACGCCGAGTGCCAGCGCCAGACTCAGGAGTACCATGGTCGGAACGGTGAGGACGACGAAGTACACCGTGTTCCACAGGGCATTCCAGAACGCGGGGTCCTGAAACATCGAGACGTAGTTCCCGAGGCCGATGAAGCGCGACTGGGATGGAAAGAGCGGGTCCCACGCGAAGAGGCTCATGTACAACCCTTCCAATAACGGGTACAGAAGGAACAGACAGAAGAAGGCGAGGTACGGGAGGGAAAACAGGATACCGTCGACTGTCTCCCGCCGTCCGAGATTTTCTCGCAATCTGTTCCGCCGTTCGCGTCCGAATTTGTCTTTAATTGACATCGTTGATCAGTCGTTGGATGGAGTTCACGCCCCGTTGCATCCCTCGCTTTGGCGAGGAGTTGTGCGCGTAAATGTCCGGGAAGAAGTTCCACGTCGACGAGTTGTTGACGTTGAACGGCGTTCGGGGCAGGTAGGCAAACTGATTATCGCTGGCCATCTCGAAGAACGTGGACAGCGATTTCGGCCACAACGGCGAGTTTCGAAGCGCGTCCGAGTTCAAAGCGTCGGTCGCGGCCGGTAAGTGCCCGGCCCGTGTTCCCCATATCGGGTTCTTCTGCGTTATCCACTCGGCGGCCTTAACCGAGACGCGCGTCTTCTTCTCGTCTCGACGGGGGTTTCGAGGAAGAACGACCGTGTGGCTCCCCGATTGTGTGAAGTTCCGTTGCTTTTCCGGTGCGACGAACGGTTTGAACATGCTCCAGTCGAATCCGTCGATGGATTCCAAAACGGACGCGTACCACGTCCCGTTCATCGTCATCGCCAGTTTATCGTCCTGAAACGCGATATCGGCCCTGTTTTCCGAGGCGTTCGGAATGTCCCACCCGTACTTTCCGGTGATGTCGTAGAGCAGTCGTGCGGTTCCCATCCCGGCCTCGTCGTCGAACGTCACTTTCGTCATGGCGTTGTTGAACAGTTCACCGCCGCGCTGTTTGTCGAAGGCGATGAACGTTCGAAGCATACCGATGGGGTCCAGATAGGGAGTCGGCGCGAACGCGTGTGCGTCGGTCTTCTTCGTTATCGTGTCGCAGGCGCGTTTGAACTCTCGAAAGTTTGAGGGTGGCGAGTCGGGATTCAAGCCCGCCTTCTCGAACAGTGAGCGGTTGCAGTAGATTCCGACCGGATGCGCATCAAGCGGGAGGGATAACTGGTCGCCGTCGAAACGCATGCGTTCCCACAGCGTCGGTACGTACTTGTCCGCGGCGGAGTCACTCAGGTATCGGTTGTACGGGACGAGCATCCGCTGAAATCGACCCATCAACGCCTGATGCATTATCGCGATGTCCGGCCCTTTGTCGGCGACGAGCGCGGTGTACAACTTCGTGTAGTAATCATCCCACGGAATCCGTTGTCGGTCTATTCGGACGTCTCCTAAGGGTCGTTCGTCGTTGAACCGGTTCACGATGGATTTCATCGTTGCCCCATCGCCGCCGCTGAAGAGCGTCCAGAACTGAATCGTCGTCTCGGCGGTGCTGTCCGTGTTCCCCAGAACCATGTTCCGTGAACTACAACCGGCCAGTCCCAGTGAGCTTGCAGCGCCGACACCACCGAGAAGTCGCCGTCTCGTTAGTACACTATTCGGTCCCTCCGTTGATGCCATGATAACAAGTAGCGATGGGAACTGATTTAAAAATTTTGTTTGATTATATATTATATAGATGTCCTAAAGCAACTGTCGAATCGGACGCGACGGACTCCACCGGCCAGTTCGGAGATGGGGTTGGGAATCGGCCCGTCCTGCAATCGCCGTTGAACCTATGCATCCTGTTTCGTATCGCTAGTGGGGGCGGTGCTGACGACATCCTGATAGACGAATACGTTCTCGCCCGTCGCTCTGTCGAAGACGTGTACGTCCGATTCGTCGAAGGAAACCTGTAACCTGTCGCCCTCCTCGTATTCCACTTGGCCCAAAACGCGCATCGTGAACTCGGTGTCACCGCTTCGCAGGTAGAGGTAGTTGTCGTCGCCGACGGGTTCGCGTACTTCGAGGACTGCGTCGATTCCGTTGTCGTGGGTCGTCTCGGCGAACGTCATGTGTTCGGGACGGATGCCGAGGATGAGGTCGTCGCTCGTGCTTCGTTCGAGAATTCGTTCGGCAAAGGGACGGGAGACGGAGTAAGTGACGTCGCGGCCGACGAGGGTCGAATCCTCCAGTCGGACGTCGAAGAAGTTCATCGACGGACTGCCGATAAACTCGGCGACAAACGTGTTTTTCGGCTCGGTGAACACTTCCCGTGGCGTCCCGACCTGTTGTACCTCACCGTGGTTCAGGATGACGACCCTATCACTCATCGTCATTGCCTCCTCTTGGTCGTGCGTGACGTAGACGGTGGTCGTGTCGAGTTCCTCCTGTATCCGTTGCAGTTCGGTTCGCATGTGTGAGCGGAGTTTGGCATCGAGGTTCGACAGCGGTTCGTCCATCAGGAACGCTGCTGGGTCACGGACGATAGCACGACCGGTCGCCACGCGTTGTTGTTGCCCGCCGGAGAGCTCGCTGGGTCTCTTGTCCAACTGGTCCTCTATCCCCATCATCTCCGCGGCTTCCCGTACGCGTTCTTCTATCGCTTCGTCCGCCTTGTCGGAGTTGAGTTTCAACCCGTAGGACATGTTCTTCTCGACGCTCATGTGCGGATAGAGCGCGTAGTTCTGGAACACCATCGCGATGTTGCGGTCCTGCGGTTCCACGTCGTTGATCTGTCGGTCATCGATGGAAATCGAACCGTCCGTGATGGTTTCCAATCCGGCAATCATTCGGAGGACGGTCGATTTTCCGGACCCCGACGGACCGACGATGGTGACAAACTCCCCATCTCGGATATCGAGGTCGAATCCGTCCACCGCGACGATACCGCCATCGTACTGTTTCCTCACGCCTTCGAGACGTATCCCGCTCATAGTTATCAACATCATCGTCTATGATGTATATATCTTTCCTAAGCTATCAATTTAATCAATCATCTGAGCAATAACCGATCTCTTCGCTAAGATATACGCTCGAGGCCTGTGAAAACAGCAGGCTACGAATGATGAGCAGGACAGCGAACGTTCCCGCCGAGAGCGGATTACCGAACGGAGAACCCGGCGACCGTGGACGCCGCCAGTTCCGCAGTCAGGACGCCGTCTTCGACCGAGACATCGAGGTCCGTCGCCGCGAACTCGTCGGCGTTGTCCACGGTGACCTCCGCTTTCGGGTCGTGTTCCGCGAACAAGACTTCGGCGTCAACTCGGTCCGGGTCTTGGACCCCTTCGAGGGCGATTTCGACGGAGCGTGCCTCCCGACAGTCGAGGTTCGTGACGGTGACGAAGACTCCGGCGTCGTCCGTCGACGCGGACGCTTTGACCAATGGGAGGTCGGTTCCATCGAGGTCACGGGACGGCGCATCGACGGACGTACGGACAGCGTCGTTCTCCTTGTGGGAGGCATAAAGGTCGAAGACACGGTACGTCGGCCGCGCCCACGCGTCGTCGCCGTCCGTTTCGATGAGACATTGGAGGACGTTGACCGTCTGGGCAATATTCGCCATAGTCATGACGTCGCTGTGCTCGTTGAACACGTCGAGAACCGCGGCGGCCGACAACGCATCGAGGACGGTCCCGGGCTGTTCGAGTCCACTTTCGGGAACAGATTCGGGATGCCACGAGCCCCATTCGTCGATAATGACCCCGATGTCGCGGGTGGTCGCAACCGCGTTGATGGCCGCCGCGATGCGCTCGATGTGGTCCTCTACTTCGAGGGCTTCGGCGAGGAACCGGTCGTACTGGTCCTCGTCGGCCTCGGAGACGGAGAACGAGCGCCCGTAGTAATGATGGAGCGTGAGATGGTCGAGAGGGAACTCAACACCCCAACTGCTGCTGCCGATCTCCTCCATGAATCGGCGGTTCCAGTCGTGGTTCTCGAACCCACACGCGATGAGTTCGAGGTCGTGGTCGAGCATCAGTTTGTCCATGCTGCCGACGTAGGTGGCATATCGACGGTACTCCCGAGCGTACTGTTCAGGCGTCATCTGCCCGCCACAGCCCCAGTTCTCGTTTCCGAGTCCCCAGTACCGAACGCCGTACGGTTCTTCGTGCCCGTTCTCGCGTCTCCGGTCGGCGAGTTCGGTATCGCCGTCGTAGTTACAGTATTCGACCCAATCTGCTGCCTCCTGCGGATCCCCCGACCCTACGTTCGCGGCGAGATACGGTTCCGTCCCGATGTGTTCACAGAGTTCGAGGAATTCGTCGGTGCCGAATGCGTTGGACTCCTCGGGGCGCTCGCTCGTGTCCTGCGCCCAGAAGAGGTTTCGACGGCGGGGACGGTCCTCCCGCGGACCGATACCGTCCTCCCAGTGGTAGTCGTCGGCAAAACAGCCCCCCGGCCATCGAAGGACGGGTATTTCGAGGTTGGAAAGCAGGGAGACGACATCATCTCGGAAACCGACCTCCTCGTCGTCTTCGCCGTGCCAGATTCCGTCGTAGATACAGCGTCCGAGATGTTCCGAGAAGTGCCCGTGTAACTCGGGTGCGATACAGTCGATAACCGCTGCAGTGTGAACTGTGACGCGAGCGTCTGTCATACATTTCGATGATATTTCCCGCCCCGGACATAAATGAACCGGTAACTGGCCGATACAATACCTGTTTTCATATACGGGACTAACTATTTGTTTCACACAAGAACACCAACGGTGCCCGATCTACCAGCCATCTCTGTCACAGCAAACGGCCGGACGCTGACGATCCGCGAACCGAGTAGAGAGAATACGTTATTCCGACGTAGTCGGAGTGACTACGTCGAATATATTGATAAACGTGGATGTGCGATGAGGATACACGCTCACACGATGAGAAGAGATGAATTTCCACGTTTCACACGCCCCTCGTAGCAACCATCGACAGTTGGATTTCGACAATATCGGATGTCTACAAATTCATCACTGATGAATAAAAGAAGCGGGAGGCGGACACGCACCAGCCGAAGTCGTTACAGTTCTAATACTGTAATGGTCAGGCGACGTCGATGAGTTTTCAATCCGATTATATCGGATACATTTGCCGCGACGTATCCCGATCGAAAGGGAGGGAACCATCGGTCGGCTTATTTTTCGCGGCGGTAGGCTTTTAACACTATCCGGCAATCTTTCAGTATGCGCTATTACCGACTCCACGGTGGAGAGCGTTCAGCAACGGGTTCGCTCGTCGCTCTAGATACCGACGGAACCGCATACGACTTGAGTTCAGCCTCACCCGATCTCGGTTCGTTCACGGCGCTCGCCCGGACGGCGAATGCGAGTGACGAAACCATCGACGCTATCGCCCGAAAACGCCTCGACGACGCCGACCACATCGACCCTCACACCCTCAGTGACAATGTCCTCCAACCGGTCATCGCCGACGAAGTGTGGGCTGCGGGCGTCACGTATCAGATCAGCGAAGAGGCGCGCAAAGCCGAGAGCGGGAAACCCGAGGTATACATTGACGTGTACGACAGCGAACGCCCGGAACTGTTCCTGAAAGCGACACCCTCGCGAACCGTTGGCCCGTGGGAGGATATCGGCGTGCGCGGCGATTCGGAGTGGAACGTCCCGGAACCCGAACTCGGGGTCGTCGTGCACCGCGGCGACATCGTCGGATACACCATCGGCAACGACGTCTCCAGCCGCGACATCGAGGGGGAAAATCCGCTGTTTCTCCCGCAGGCGAAGGTGTACGACCGCTGTTGTTCCATCGGACCATGTGTCGCGACCGAGGAAACGGTCGGGAACCCCCACGACCTCGAAATATCGTTGACTATCGAGCGCGATGGCGAGATTATGTACGAGGACTCGACGTCGACGAGCGAGATGGCGACCACTTGCGAGGAACTCGTCTCGTATCTCGGACGACACAACCGTCTGCCCGAGACGTTGGTTCTGCTCACGGGAACCGCACTCGTGCCGCCCGAGTCATTCACCCTCTCCGAGGGCGACGAAGTCGCCATCGATATCGACCGCATCGGCCGACTCGTGAACAAGACGGTCACCGTCTGAACGACCATCGAATCGGTTCCGGAAGATGACTGGTGCTCGAGACCGGCGTAGTTTGTTCTGTATTAGGGACTGAAAGAAAAACGTTCGCCACCCGATGTCGGCTATCGTTTGCCGTCGAAGGTGCGGTTCGGTAATTACCGTTTCCCTGGTGGAATCCGGGCGAGAAACCGCGCATCGTCGCTGGATTTCCGTCCCTGGACTTGATTTCACCGATGACGGAATCGAATCGTTTTCTATTACAAAACGGAAAACGTGATTCAATGTATACACTGACCGTTCGGTAGAATTTTAGAGGGTACCGTCAAGCACATAAGTAAAAGGAACGGAAGCGGAACGGAGAGCACGTCGACGAGCGCCATCCGTCCCGTAACGTGAAGGAAACTGGCATCTCAGTGTCGTTCCCCCATGTTCCACAATCCAGAACGCCACGGTCAACGATGGACAGTCGAGAAGATTGCCGCAATCGACCGAACCTTACGCTCCCCCCTCCGTAGGGGGAGTCATGGCCGACCAGACCAGCGTGCTTCTCATCGGGGAGAACACGTTTCCCTTCCACGAATTCGACGAGATGGCACCACGCATCGAGAACGCTCTCGGGGACCACGTCGCCGTGACTCGAACGACGGACCGAGATGCCCTGCGCAGCCTCGACGACTATGACGTCCTCGCTGACTACCTCACCGACAGTACCCTTGCCAGCGCTCAGCAGGACGGTCTCACCTCGTTCGTCGCGGATGGTGGCGGTTATCTTGGGATTCACTGCGCCGCGGACATCACCAGTACCCACGACGGGTCCGGCGGTATCGACCACCGGGACGAACCATTCCCGGAACTCCGGGAGTTGCTTGGCGGGCACTTCATCGGGCATCCGGACCAATCGACGTTTAGCGTCGATATCGTCGACGTCGATCACCCGGTTACCGCGGGGGTCGAGGACTTCGAAGTGTTCGACGAACCGTACACGGTCGATTACGACGAGGACGCGATACGCGTGCTCGCCCGGATGGACCACCCCGACCTCGACGACTATCCGGTCACGTGGGTACGGACGGTCGGCGACGGAAACGTTTGCTACGTCTCGCTCGGACACACCGCCGAAGCATTTGAAAACCCACAGTACCGACGCCTCCTTCGAAACGCTGTCCGATGGGTGAACGCCTGACCGGCGTCCTACTTTTCCACCGCTACGTCGGCGGGAGTCCCCTCGACCACGAGCAGGTCGTAGCCGGGAATGGTCCTCTCACCTAACCGAACGTCTGCATCACCGACATCGACGTCTATCGGTTCGCTGCTGTAATTGAACAGCCACGTCAGGTCGCCACGGTGGGCAACCCGAACGCGGTCCGGGAGCGGGTCGGCCGCGTGTGTGACGTCGGCCCGCGCGAGCACATCGGAGACGAGGGCGTCAGCGAGGTCGGCGTCCGGCCAGATCCCGACGTAGGCGACCGACCCGGGTTCGGTTTCACGCACGGTGATGGCCGTACGGCCTTCGCCGGTCCCGGCCGCGTACTGCCCCACGATACTCGCGTCGTCGGCGTCGATCCACTCCGCCCACGTTCGATATCTGTACTGTTCGCCCCGATACGAGAGGCGGGCGTCGGGCGAGTCCGCCGGGACGCTCTCGTGTTGATCGACGCGAACACCCACGAGGTCGGCGAGCGGTCCCGGTGGTCGCGCGGGGTGAAGCTTGTTATGCGGGTCCTTCTCTCCCGAACGAATCGTGAACAGAAGGTGACCGCCGCTCTTGACGTATCGTCGGAAGGTCGATGCGATGTCGTCGCCGACGAGGTGCAGCGATGGGGCGAGGACCGCATCGTAGTCTTCGAAATCGGCAACAGTCGGAAGTATGTCGACTTGTACGCCGCGACCGCGAAGCGCGTGGTAGTAAGTGTGGAGGTGGTTCCAGTAGTCGAAATCGGGCGACATCGCCTGTTCGTCGAGCGCCCAGAGGCTTTCGTAGTCGAGGACGAGCGCGACGGGAGCGGTGACCGAACCCCGGTCAAGGTCGGCGAGTTCCGCCGCCGCCGTCGTCGCGTCGTGATATCCGCGGTCGGCGGTCCCGTCCCGCTTCAGAAGCCCGGCGTGGTACTGCTCCTGTCCCTCCAGACACCGTCGCCACCTGAAGTAGGAGACGACGTCGGCGCCGTGAGCGACCGCGTGGTGTGCCCAGAGACGCATCGCACCCTCTGCCGGTTGGGTAGTCTCGGGCGGCCAGTTGATCGACCCTGGCTGCTGCTCCATCACCCAGAAGTTCCCGGGCGCGGCGCAGCGATAGCGGTCGTGATTGAACCCGATCTGGTCCAGATTTCCGACCCGAAGTTCGTCCGCATCGGCCGGGCCGTCGCCGGCGACTTGGGGGAATCCTGTCGGATACGAATCCCAAGCGGCGAAATCGAGATCGTCGCCGACGTCGTAGGGGTCTAGCTGGCCGAAATCGAACATGAAGTTGTGGGTGACGAACCAGTCGTCGTCCGCCTCTCGCAGTCGATCCGCTTGCAATCGGTTGTAGGAGACGACGCTGTCGCTCGCGAAGCGGTGGTAGTCGAGCAACCGTCCCGGATGGTGATCGGTGACCGTGTGACGCGGCGGGTCGATCTCCTCGAAATCGGTGTGATGCTGGCTCCAGAACGTCGTCCCCCATGACTCGTTCAGCGTATCGATACCGCCGTACTTCTCACGCAGCCACGTCCGGAACGCCGTCGCGCAGTCATCGCAGTAACACCGGATGGTGTCGTGGCAGCCGTATTCGTTGTCGGTCTGCCAGCCGACGACCGCCGGATGATCGGCGAAGTGTCCGGCGAGGGCGGTGACGATGCGGTCGGTGTGCTCTCGGTAGGTCTCCGAGTTGAAGCAGTAGTGTCGCCGACTGCCGAAGTGGCGGACACCTCCGTCCGGTTCCTCCTGAAGGATGTCCGGATGCTCGTCGACCAACCATTTAGGTGGCGTCGCCGTGGGCGTACACAGTACCGCCTTCATTCCCTGCTCGTGCACGAGACCGACAGCGGTTTCGAGCCATTCGAAGTCGAGTTCGCCGGGTCGGGGTTCGAGTCTCGACCAGGAGAACTCGCCCATGCGGACGTATTCGATTCCCGCTTCGGCCATCTGCTTGACGTCAGTGGTCCACCGTTCGCGGGGCCAATGTTCCGGAAAATAACACACGCCTATCGACATACCTTCGTGTGGCGTGGAAACGATTATCAAACTATCGGTGGCATCGAACGGCGCTCGTTCTCGACTCAGGATTCTCGCTGCTCACGTCATCGAGGTGAATACGACGAAGGCGATGGTCGTCGGAAGCAGTGCCAGCGTGCTTCGAATCCGACTGAGACCATAGCGCCGGGCGAGCACCGGCCGAAGAAGCAGCGCGCAGAGAAGCCATCCGCTGATCCGGAGCAGGCGCACGATTTGCATCTGCTGTGTGCTCCGAATGTTCATCCGTACTTCCATGATCTTCGGTGCCACTTGTGAGACACTACCGCCGGAAACGGCGGCAACGCCGACGTCCGTGCCGGAAATCGTGAGCGCGAGAACGGATGCGACCACGAAGATTGGGACGAACACAACGGAAAGGTACCCACCGACTTTGAACGTGGTTACGTCGAGACTTCGATTGGAGGCGATCAACCCGGCGATCGCACCGATCGTTCCGAAGAAAAGGAACAGCAGCAACAGGGTCTGGAAACTCGTGTAGATGAAGTTGAGGACGAACGCCGACAACAGCGACGGGAACGGTTCCCCACCTTTCATCACTCCCGGTTCGATGAGGTACGTGAAACCGCTCCGAAAGAGGACGTGGGCGAACACGCCGATCGCGGGCGCCGTCCAGCCGTAATATTCGACGGATTCGGCCGCCTCGCCGAAGTCATTCGCGTCGAGGAAGGCCCGCCACGCGTCGGTGGTCGAATCGACCCTAGCGCGCCAGTTCCTGTGTGCAGTTTCGAACGCCATGCAACGTTCAATTTCACCGGACTGCCAAGGATGTTTCGACTAGGCACCGAGCATCGAGACGTTCAGGACCAAAATGTTATTACCATCCGGGGAATGTAGTGAGACGAAGTAGCATGGTGAAATACTATCAGTTACGGAATCAGTTTCTCAACCGGGTTTCGTTACCGCGGAAGTATCGCCACCTCATGTCGAAGGAGAGCGTCTGGGGTTGGTTGTTTCTCGTTCCGACTCTGGTCTCGCTCGGTTTGGTAAGCGTCTATCCCGTCTTCCGTGCGGCGTACCTGAGCATGAACGAGTACAACGGAATCACCCCGCCGACGTGGGTCGGCCCGGCACACTACGTGAAGATACTGTCAGGGTGGCCGGAGTTCTGGCAGGTGTTGCTCAACACCGTCTCGTGGGCGTTCGGCTCGATCATCATTATGCTCGTCGTCGGGATGGGGTTCGCCGTCCTTCTCAACCGCGAATTTCGAGGGCGAAATGTGGTTCAGGGGTTACTCCTGCTGCCGTGGGCGATGCCGTACATCGCCGTGGCGCTGAACTTCCAGTGGATGTATAACTACAATCTCGGGGTGTTCAACGGCCTCCTGCGGTTGGTCGGTCTCGGCGCGATTCCGTGGATCGGGAGTTCGAAGTACGCACTATTTTCGGCCATGCTCGGCTGGGTGTGGCGAAACTTCCCGTTCTTCATGATCAGCTTCCTCGCAGCGATGAAGGCGATCCCCGATTCGCTGTACGAGGCTGCGCTCGTCGACGGCTCCACCCGATGGGAGCTGTTCCGCCACATTACGCTTCCGTACCTACAGCCGGTTATCATCGTGACGACGCTGCTGATGAGCCTATGGACGTTCAACAACTTCACCATGATATTCGTGCTGACGAGCGGTGGTCCGGGGATGTCGTCGATGGTGCTCCCGGTGTACGTGTACAACAACGCGTTCCTGTCGAACTCCGTCGGGTTGGCAAGCGCCATCGGAATGGTCATGATGGTCATCATGCTCGGGTACGGGCTGGTGTACCTACAGCTCTACCGGCAGGACATCGGTCAGGTGTGAGGTGAACACGATATGGCAACCAAATCACCGCAATCGAACTCGTCGTTCCTGAACGACCCGAGGCTCAAAACGATTGGATTCCACGCGTTCGTGTGGACCCTCACGCTCATCGTCCTGTTCCCCATCATCTGGATGGTCGTCACGTCGTTGAACGTGACGACCGTCGAGGAGCTAACGCAAATCGGTATCACGGGGTGGCTAAATGGGGTGACCCTGAACAACTACATGACGATGCTGAACCAGACGACGTTCCTCACGTGGTTCATCAACAGCGCCATCGTCTCGCTGGCGTCCACGCTCATCAGCATCGTCGTCTGTATCTTCGGGGCGTACAGCATCGGACGGTTGCAATTCCGCGGTCGAAAGTTGGTCGCGACGTTCCTCCTCATCACGCAGATGTTCCCGTACGTGGTTATTGTCATCCCGCTGTTCCTCGTCTTTCGTGACCTCGGGCTGTTCAACACTCTCACCGGCCTCGTCATCGCGTATATCGCCTTCACGCTACCGTTTACCACGTGGATGTTGCGGGGGTTCTACGAGAACCTCCCCGCCCAATTAGAAGAGGCGGCGATGGTCGACGGCAGCACCCGCATCGGGGCGGTCATCAGTGTCATTCTCCCGCTGTCCGCGCCCGCCATCGCGACGACGTTCATCTTTGGGTGGATTCTGGCGTGGAACGAGTTCCTCTTCGCGCTCGTGCTCATCAACGACCCGACCAAGAAGACACTGCCGCCGGGAATCGGTTCGTGGATCGGACAGAACACGGTCAACTGGGGGCTCATCATGGCCGGTTCGACGGCCGTCAGTTTGCCGCTCCTTCTGCTGTTCGTCTTCCTGCAACGCTACCTCGTCGAGGGACTGGCGGAAGGTGCCGTCAAGTCGTAACGGACGTCTGCGGGTAAAACGACACGAATTTTCACAAAAGTAAAGTTCGGTGGGGTCCGTTCTCTTTTCTATGGAGCAGCCACCTACTTCCCCGTCCGGTCGGATCTCCGGATACACCCGCTTCGACCGGTCCGAAACGAGCGAAATCATCAAAACCGCGGCCGATGAGATGGGGAGCCTCGTCCAGAGCACGCTGGGACCGTTCGGCCTCGACAAACTCGTCGTTCGCCGACAGCAGGACGACGAGATTCGCGGGCTCGCGAGCAACGATGGGATTTCCATCATCGAGGAGTTCGAGGGGGAGACGAACCATCCGGTTGCACAACACTTCATCGAAACGGCGGAGGCACAGGAGGATGACTTCGGGGACGGGACGACGACGACGGTACTGCTGACGAGCGAACTGCTCATCGCCGGACTCGACCTCGTCGCCGAGGGTGTCGCCCCGACGACCGTCATCGAGGGGTTCTCCATCGCCGCACAGCGGACGCTCGAAGTCTGGGACGAATCCAGCGTCTCACTGGCGACGTCGGACGGTGCCTCGCTCGACCGCGATCTCCTTCGGAACGTGGCGATAACCGGGATGACAAACGGGAGTACGAAATCCTGGTCGCTGCACGGCCTCGCCGACCCCGTCGTAGAGGCCGTCCTCCGTGTGTCGAACCCGCAAACCGGTTCGGTGGACCTCTCGTTCATCCGAACGGAGGCGATGCCGGGCGGGGGCGTCGCCGATTCGTCTCTCGTGCCCGGTGCGTTCCTCCCCAAGGAACCGTACTGGGGAACCGGCGAACTGCCGGTCGAGGGACCGGCACTGCTGGTCGGCGGCGACGTGGCACCCCGGGACCCGGCGTTTCAGGGCAACATGACGGCAGATACGGACGGATTCGATGGTGTGCGGACCATGGACACCCGCCGGTTCGACGACATCGCGACCGCGATTCGCGCGACGGGCGCGGTCGCCGTCCTCGCGAGCGGGGATATTCACCGCGATATCGCCCAAGAGCTGGGTAGCCGTGGCGTGCTCACGATACAGAACGTGAAGGGGTCGCGCGTCGAGTTCCTCGCTCGCGCGATCGGCGCGTCGATATCGACGCCGCTCGTTTCGGCTGACGTGGTGGACGCCGAATCGACGGCACCCGTGCGCGTCGACCAACGGTTCGACCAGCAGGACGAGAGCTGGTTGGC
This sequence comes from Haladaptatus sp. HS23, assembly GCF_056892285.1. NCBI lineage: Archaea > Methanobacteriati > Methanobacteriota > Halobacteria > Halobacteriales > Haladaptataceae > Haladaptatus > Haladaptatus sp. HS23. The sequence goes on from NZ_JBXGLH010000018.1 coordinate 53,070, forward strand.
AGTGACGGCGACCGGACAGGATGTCCCCGAAGCGTTGTCGTTCATCGTCCGCGGCGGCAGCGACTCCGTCGCCCGCGAAGCCGAGCGGCGGGTCAAGGACGGACTGAACGCCGTTCGCGCGGCGGTGATGCGCCCGGAAGCGCTTCCCGGCGGCGGGGCGGCGGAAATCGCCGCGGCGGTGGCGCTCCGCGACTTTGCACCGGGCGTCGCCGGACGGGCACAGCTCGCGGTCGAAGCGTTCGCGGACGCGATAGAGACGATTCCGCTCACGCTAGCGCGGAACGCCGGTCGCGATGCGCTCGGTACCGTGCTCGACCTCCGGAGCCGTCACGCCAGCGGGAATGGACGGGCGGGGATCACCGCGAACGGAGCCGTCGTCGACGACGTGCTCGACCACGGCGCATTCGACCCGCAACTCGTTCGGACCAGCGGATTCGTTCGCGGCGTCGAGTTCGCGAACAGCTACCTCCGCATCGACGGCATCCTCTACAACGCGACCCCCGGCAGTCCGATCGACGGGGCATCGTCGTCGTGACTCGAAGGAGGGGTCGATGGTGCGAGAGCGGAGTTGATTACGAATACGAGTGTAGCCGTCGAGTGGTAGGGTCCCCGTCTGGTCGGCAGTGAGCGTTGTTCGTTTTCCACAAACGGCTATCGAACCGGTGGGTCTTCCCGCTGCGTCCGCTCCGCGACGAGGAGGTTGTCGCCCGTCTCCTCGTCGAACAGGTGAATGTCGTCATCGTCGAAGGTGATGTACACCTCATCGTCGACGTCGGGATTCACGTCCGGCGGGACGAACATCACGTATTCCCGTTCTTCGTCCATGTCCGTCCCCATCGCCGACGGCTCAAAATACAGAAGGTTGTCCCGGCCGAGCGGTTCGACCAGCTCGACGGTGACCGCGCTCGCGTTCCGGTGGGACGATTCGCACAGTTCGAGGTCCTCTGGTCGAATGCCGAGGACGAATCGGTCCGAGGCGGTGCGTTCGGCCTTCTCGGCGATATCGTCCGAGAAGACGTGGCCGATCTGTCCCGTGAACTGGGAGACACCCTGTCGGTCCTCGACGATTCCGTTGAAGATGTTCATGCTCGGACTCCCGATGAACTGGGCCACGAACAGGTTCGTGGGGTCGTTGTACACCTCCCGTGGGGTACCCACCTGTTGGAGTTCGCCGTGATTCAGGATGGCGATTCGGTCTGACATCGTCATCGCCTCCTCCTGGTCGTGCGTAACGTAGATGGTGGTCGTCCCGAGTTCCTGCTGGATGCGGTTGAGTTCTGTCCGCATGTGTTTGCGGAGCTTGGCGTCTAAATTAGACAGCGGTTCGTCGAAGAGGAACACCTCCGGTTCGCGGACGATGGCGCGTCCTGTGGCAACCCGTTGTTTCTGTCCGCCGGACAGCTGGCGAGGTTTGTTGTCGAGGAGTTCCGGGATGCCAAGCAGGTCGGCCGTCTCCTCGACGCGTCGGTTGATGTCCCCCCTGTCGAGCGTCGTCGAGCGCTTGAGCCCGAACGCGAGGTTTTCACGCACGCTGAGGTGCGGATACAGTGCGTAGTTCTGGAACACCATCGCGATATCCCGGTCACGGGGTGGGAGAAAGTTCACGACTTCGTCGTCGATGGATATCTCCCCAGCCGTTATCTCTTCAAGCCCGGCGAGCATCCGGAGCGTCGTCGATTTGCCCGAACCGCTCGGCCCGACTAGCGTCAGGAACTCTCCGTCGGCGACCTCGAGTTCGAAATTATCGACGGCAACCGTTTTGCTGCCGTAGACCTTTTGAACGGAATCGAAAACTATTCGTCCCATATTCCATGTTAATAGGGAACAGTTGTCTATAAAAATATTCCGTCGCTATTGACGGTAATTTCCCATCAGATACGGCTGTCCGAACCGAGCAATCGTCGTTTCAGTGGATCGGATGACGGAGGTTATCGACCCGGATCGGACCTTACGAAACTCATGGATATGGTGTCGGGAACGGCGGGTGTACCCACCTCGGCGTCATTCGTAGGGATTCCAGATCTTCGGCGTGTTGTTGGAACCGGTAATCCAATCCTGTACCTCCTTCGGGGCGTCGTCGAGGCTCGGTTTTTCGGACTTGCTTTTGAGCGAGTAGTCGAGCTTCTTGTTCGCCTCGTTTCGAACATTGTTGGCCATGCCGACCAACGCTTTCTTCGGGTCCTTGTTCGAGCCCAGGATGGCCGAAATCGCTTGGCTGTATCCGGTTGTCGAACCTTCGACCGATCCGAGGAACGGCGTGTCCTGTCCGCCGCCGTAGACGCCGTAGCGCCGAGTCTCCTGTGCTTGGGTGACGAACGCATCGAGCCAGTCGTCGGGGAGCTTCGTCGGATTCTTCGTGAAGAGGTCCATCTGTTCCTGACTCTTCCGCACCGGCATGAAGACGGGTGCGGACGCCGCGAAGTAGTCGGACTGGTTGTCCGGTTGCATCATGTACTTCACGAACTCGTTCGAGAGGTCCCCGACATCATGTTTGGAGACGTCGTCGGTGAACGGGCTGAGACAGGACCCGCCGCGGAACGACCACCGTTTGCCCAGTGGTCCCTCGGGCATCGGCTGAATACCCACGTTGTCCCGAAGGCCGGCGTGTTCCTTCGTCCGGGCTAGACGCGCGTCCTCCGCGCCGAGGTGCGCCATCCCGGCGTCCCGCTCGCGAAAGAACTTGTCCGTCGCGCTCGAATCCTGGCTCGTCCAACCATCGGCCGTGAGATTCCACGCCTTCTTCAGGCTGGCGTAGAACAGGTGACCGAACAGGGATCCGGCCGAATCGAGTTCGACCTGCCACTTCCCGTCCTTCTTGCTGTAGAACTTCCCGCCCGCGTTCGCGGTATACGCGAACGTGTGTTGACCGGTCGTGAAGTCGCGAGCGCCGGGTTCGATGTAGCCCGGATTCCCGGTTTCCTTGACCACGTCTTTCCCGATTTTGACGAGTTCTTTCCAGTCCTTCGGCGGCTTGCTGTGACCCGCCTTTTCGAGGAGGTCCTTCCGATAGTACATCGGTCGCGTCTCGACGAACCACGGGACGCCCCACTTCTTGTCGTCCCAACTGGCCCATGATTCCATCGGTCCGTACCAGTCGTCGTACGAATCATAGATGTCCGTGATGGGTGCGGTCGCACCGAGACTTCCGAAGTTCACGGCGTGTTCGTTCGCCATCTCCGAGACGTTCGGCGTCGTCTGTCCCTGAATGGATGCGTTCCACTTCGGGAACACCTGATTCCACACGATGACGTTCGTCGAGACGTTGACCGGAGAATCCGAGTGCTTTTCGAAGCCCTTGGCGGCCTGCTTGATGTTCTTCGTCACTTCCGGGATGTATCCGCGCATCGTCCAGAAGATGAAGTCCTTTTCACCCTTCGTTTTGCTACCACTGCCGCCACCGAACTGTTCAGTACATCCAGCCAATCCGGCTGCGGCACCGGCTGCACCCATGGATGCAGCTGTCTCCATGAAACCGCGCCGGGAGTAGTCGCCCTCGTCGGAGGTACTGGTTAACGTCTCGTCAGTAGCGTCGCCGACCGATGAATCGGTTGCTTTCGGCATAATGACACGGATCATCATTACTATGGGAGACAATAACCTTTTCCCTTGAGATGATTCGATCTTCGTCGAATAGCCCTTCGAAGGAAACGGAGAAGTACTAGCCGTTCAGGATAGCACGACAGTCGCTCACGGCCGCGGCGTCGTCACCTTCGGGGGAGAATTCGCACCCGACGTACCCGTCGTACCCTGCAGAGGCGAGCGCGGGGAGGATGTTCCCGTAGTCGAGTTCCCCCGTTCCGGGTTCGTGCCGACCGGGAACGTCCGCGATGTGGACGTAACCGATACGGTCGAGGTGACTCGTCATGTTGGCGATGACGTTTCCTTCCGTGATCTGCTGGTGGTACACGTCGAAGAGCAGTTTGACGTTCGAATCGCCGACCGCATCGACGATGTCGTATCCTTCCGTCGACGATTCGAGGAAGTAACCGGGGTGATCCACAGCCGTGTTCAACGGTTCGACGGCGAGCGTAACGTCCGCGTCGGCGGCGTCGGGGGCGACATCCTCGAGAGCGGCCACGATAGCACCCCGTTGGGTCGAGTGGTCGATATCCGCCTGTTCCTGTCCCACAGTGATGATGAGGGTCGAACAGCCGAGGCGTGCGGCCGTTTCGATGGACTCGCGCATGGACCGGCGGGCCTCGGTGGTTCGATTTGGGTCCGTCAGCGGGACGTCGCTGCCGAGCATGGCTGCGACGTTCAGGTCGTGTTCGTCACACGCGTTGGCGACCGCATCGAGGTCCTTGTCGCGCCATCCCCAGAACTCCACCGCGTCCGCACCGGCCGCCGCGGCGAGACCGATTCGCTCCGTAAACGGCGCTCCTCGGAAGACCATCTCGACACAGACCGATAGCTCTGGCATCGGTCAATCCTCGGCCGGTTCCGGGGTGAGCGTTCCGTCTTCGATCAGCGCGTCGAGGGGGTTGTCCTCGATGTCGAGCGGCAACTCGACGCGGCCGTGTCGTCGTGACGATTCCCACGCGCCGAAGATGATCTCCGTCGCCTTGAGCGCGTTCTCCGCGTTCAGTTCGGAGGTGGAATCATTCTCGACCGCTTCGACGACGTCGGCTATCGCACGGTCAATGAAGACCCGACCGAACTCCCGGGAATCGAGGCCGTGGAGACCCTCGCCGTCACAGTCGACGTGTTCCCACTCGTCGTCCCCGTCGCGCTTGATGCGGAGGATCTGGTCGTCGGTTTCGTTGTTCGGGAAGCCGTGTCCGATTTCGACGGTGCCCTCGCTGCCAACCAGGCGGTTGTGACAGTTGACCAGATCCGCTCCGATTCCGGTCGTCGCGAGTCCGTAGACGCCATTCTCGTATCTCCAAGAGGCGAGCGTCTGGTTCTCGTTGTGGGCGCCGAACCACAGGTCTTCGTCCCGGTAGTCGAGCTGGGAGATGACCCACTCGGCCCTCCCCTCGTCGTTGAAGTAGTTACAGAGGTCTACCGAGTGGGACCCGTAGTCGTAGATGTTGGGAGCCGCGCACTCGACCCGCTGAAGCTCTCCGATTTCGCCGGCATCGAGCAATTCCTTGGCCCTTCGATATCCTCGGCCAAAGCGGCGTTGGTGATTGAACGTCAATTTGACGCCCTCCTCGTCACATACTTCCACCATTCGTTCGACGTTCGACCACGTCCTGTCCATGGGTTTCTCGCAATGTATCGCCTGCACCGCATTGCTCCGTGCGATGTTGGTCACGATGTCGGCGTGCGTTGGCGGGGGCGTACAGACGCTAACGATGTCGGGTTCGACCGCGGTGACCATGTCGAGGTACTCCTCGAACACACCGTCCGCTTCGATATCCCAGTAATCGGCGAACGCTTTCGCGTTGGGTTCGACGATGTCGGCACAGGCGACCAGCTCCGCCCCCGCGTGGTCGTACGCCGCGGCGTGACGATACGCCATCGCGAATCCTTGGTTATTCTGTGTCTCCGGGTCCGGTCCGGTTCCGACGAAGGCGCTAGTAACTGCTTTCATAGCCTCTGAATCACGTAATGAGGTTATTCGAATTCCACAATAAAGTTTGTGATTTGGTAACTCATATCTCTTCGATGACGTTCGGTCCATCCATCAGAGACTCTCGCACGACATTTTCATCGCCGAAAACTCGCTCCGATCTCGTCGGAGCGATTCCGAGTCCTTCTCGAACACCACGCCCTCGTTCTGGTTAACAGAATACGGATACGTCGACCGATACGGACGATATAGGACGAGTAGGCCGGGATAGTGCCTCTTCTACGTTCGATATTGCATTCGATATATAAGAACATAAATAACGAATGGTGATGAATCTTTGTGTGGATTCGATGCAAAGATCGGATCACGGTGACGTTCTCCTTGCGTTACGTACATCCGTATGCGAAGTACCTCCGCGACGAAGGCCGCGAGGAACAGGCCGCCGAAATCGAAGCCAACTACCACCTCGATACGCGACTGAAGCCGGTAAACGCTCCCAAAAGACGTTCGCTCACAGTCCAAATTTCGTGCGAGGGATATCGCTTACGGGACCCCTGTGTGGCTTGCACGGTTCGTACTGTTTGTACGGCGTTGGGGTACCTCTAATCACTGGGTATTTTCGTTCCTGATGCTGGAGGGGAACTCCCACGTGTAGGCCGTTATCCTACACGGTATCTTCCGCTTCCAGAGTCCAGGAGAGACGGGTTCCAGATAGGGTCCCCCTCGACGTGGTCCGTCCGGTCGAGGTAGAGCAAGCACGAATATGGGAACGACGGAAATATCGTTTCGAACGGAGTCGTTACGACCACTGCCCTGCGTCGGATCGATCCAGACCTGCATAACACCCGGCTCTCGGTTATCCCACGTATAGTAGGGAATCGCCAGAAGGGAGTCGATCTTGACACCCGTGTTTTCTGCCGATGCGTACAGCTGGTTCGCTATCCGTACGACCCCGAGGGCGAGTGGTCGTCGTCGGTCGCTCGGCGGACGGCGAGCCGATGGCAACGAAGGTACAGGACAACCTCCAATAGATGGCGCTGATCGAGTCGTGGATGGGCGTCGACACGGTCGCTGCAACGGGTTCGAGGTGTAGACACCGCAACTTATTTGAATCGACCGTGAGATTCACAAGCATGGATGTCGGAGTCTTAACAGTTGCATTAGCGGAAGAATCGATAGAGGACGCGTTTGAGTACCTCGCCGACCTCGACGTTGGGGCAGTCGAGCTTGGGTGTGGCGGGTTCGTCGGCGACGACCACCTGCCGAGGGAAGAATATCTTGACGACGAAGACGCGCAGTCCGAGCTTCAGAGATTACTCGATGAGAACGACCTGTACATCTCGGGGTTGGCGACACACAACAACCCACTGCATCCCGACGAGGAACGTGCGGCCGAAGCGGACAAGGAGCTCCGTGAGGCGATTCGACTCGCGAGTCAGCTCAGCGTCGACGCCGTGACGACGTTCTCGGGACTTCCTGCCGGCGGGCCAAACGATTCCGTTCCGAACTGGATCACCGCGCCGTGGCCCGACGAACACTACCAAGCTCACCAGTATCAGTGGGAAGAGGTCGCGATTCCCTATTGGCAGGAACTCGAATCGTTCGCCGACAACCACGGCGTGGATATCGCTCTCGAGATGCACCCGAACATGCTCGTCTACGAGCCACGCGGGATGCTCGAACTTCGGAACGCCACCGGCGACCGTATCGGCGCGAACTTCGACCCCTCTCATCTGTTCTGGCAGGGTATCGACATCACCGACGCGATTCGCCTGCTCGGCGAGCACGACGCCATCCACCACTTCCACGCTAAGGACACCAAGGTGTACGACGCGAATGCAAACAAGAAGGGAGTACTCGATACCGCGCCGTACACCGACGAAATCGACCGGTCGTGGCTGTTCCGCTCCATCGGCTACGGCCACGGTGAGGGATTCTGGAAGGACGTCGTCTCGACCCTGCGCATGGTGGAGTTCGACGGTGCGCTGTCCATCGAACACGAGGATTCGCTCACGTCCGCGACGGAAGGATTGGAGAAGGCCGTCGACGTACTCCACAGGGCGGTGTTCGAGACGAACACCGGCGAGGCGTACTGGGCCTGAGGTTCGACGATAGGCGAACCACTCTCCGTCGGCGTCCTCGGCTACCGATTCATGGGCAAAGCGCACGCTAACGCGCTCGTCCGCCTTCCGATGTTCTTCCTGGATGCGCCGGATGTCGAACGTCGCGTCATCGTCGTCTCGGCTGGGAACACACCTTCGTCCACGAGAACTACGAGTTCCTCTCGACGGTCGCGAACGACGGTGTGGACGCCGAACCCAGCAATGAGACATCGAGCGACGTCCCCACCTTCGGGGACGGATATCGCGTACAACGGCTGCTGTCGGTAATCACGGAGTCGGACGAGCGCGGTGAGTCGGTGACGATTGGCTGACTCGATATCATCGCAGGGTATTCCACCCGATATCATTGGAAGGAACGGTATGGAACGGTGTGCGGTTCGTTCAGTAGTTGATGTTGAGTTCGATGACGTTCGCCGCGTTGAGAACGCGCTTCGACAGTTCACCGTGGAGGTCGTCGTCGCTGACTCGGCTGGCGGGAGCCGAGACGCTGATGGAACCCAACACCTCGTTCGAGGAGGTTTTGACCGGTGCCGCGATGCACCGGAGACCTTCCAGCCGTTCTCCGTCGTCGATTGCGTAGCCTCGGTCGCGGATCGTCTCCAACGTGTCGAAGAGTTCCTCCCGCGTGCCAATGCTCTGTGGAGTGATCTGTTCGAGACCGTGGAGGTCGACGATTTCTTCGACGCCTTCCTCCGGAAGGTAGGCGAGAATCGCCTTTCCGAGACCCGTGGTGTGTAGGTACGTCCGAAGGCCTTCGTGCGTGTCTAGATCGACCGCCTTCGCCCCTTTTGCACGCATTAGTACACGCCTTTCCCCTGTTCTTCGACGAGGAGGTTCGCGAGTTCTCCCGTTTCGTCGGCGAGCGATTTGATCTCCGGTTCGGCAACCTCGTAGAGTTCCATCGACTTGCGGATGTGTCCACCGACTTCGAGGAACTTCAGCCCGAGTTGGTACTCGTCGCCGGTCTTCACGACGTAGCCGTGTTTCCGGAGCGTCGTCAAGTGGTTGTGTATCATGCTCTTTCCCATATTCGATCCCTCTGCGAGTTCGGTGATTCCACACGAGCCCCGTTGCATCAGTTTCTCGACCAGCGTGAGAGTTTTTTCAGTGGTTTGCACCGGGTGTTTTGCGTCCATGTCAACGTAGCCCACTCATTTATACGGCATAAAAATCCTGGATACCAGAACAGGAATTCGAACATCCGTTTCGAAGCGATATACCGTGCTACTCCACGGTTTCGACTCGTGTCGTTGTGAAGTACGTTCGGCCGGTCGCCGGTACTTCTTTTGTCGTCGGAACGTCGAACGCCGCCGTGGAGACGATATCGCTCGCCGACCGACCGACGCGGAGTTCGTAGGGGCCTCGCTCGACGGCGAGATTCATGTCCCGGTCGTGGTACGCGAGTTGTGAGGCGTCGATTTCGAAGGTAACGCGTTTCGACTCGCCAGCGACGAGGGATATTCGTTCGAACCCGATCAGTTCTTGAACCGGTCGTGCTTGACTCGGGGACTTCGCGCTCGCGTACAACTGGACGACTTCGTGTCCGTCGCGGTCGCCCGAGTTGCGGACCGTAATTTCGGCGCTCATCCGTCCGGACGGAGCGAGCGAGTCGGTCGATAGCGATAAGTCGCTGTATTCGAAGTCGGTGTAGCTCAGCCCGTGGCCAAACGGATACAAGGGTGTGCTCTCCGTGTAGACGTACTCCTCGTTCACGGTGTTGGGTTTCCGGTTGTAATAAACCGGCAGTTGGCCGACCGACCGCGGGATGGAGACGGGGAGGCGACCGCCGGGGTTGTGTTCGCCGAACAGCACTTCGGCGATTCCCTCGCCGCCGCGTTCGCCTGGAAGCCACGCGTAGAGGAGCGCGGGCGCTTCCTCGACGATCCACTCGACGGAGTGGGGTTTCCCGCTTACGACGACGACGACCAACGGCGTCCCGGTTTCGTGGACGCGTTCCACGAGTCCCTGCTGGACGCCGGGGAGATCCAAGTCGACCACGTCACAGCCTTCGCCGCTGGTGGGTACGCTGGGGAGGTCGGCTTGCTTCTCATCGATGTCGGAGAAATCAACGGCGGAGCGTGCGCCGACGAACGCGACGGCGACGTCGGCGGTTTCGGTCGCCTCGGCCGCCGAATCGAAGTTTTCGGTCGAGGACCCGGTCGTCGTACACCCCTGCTCGTATCGAACATCGAATCCGAATTGCTCGCCGCGTGCCTCGATGGCGTCGAGTGGGGTCGTGGCATCGAGGTCGACCTCCTCCGTGGGATAGTGGGCCGGATACGCGTAATCGCCCATGAGTTCCTGTGCGTTGTCGGCTTTCGGACCGACGACGGCCACGCCGTCCAGTTCCTCGCCGTCGAAGGGGAGAAAGTCGTCCTCGTTCTTCAGGAGGGTCATCGATTCGCGGGCGGCGCGGGTAGTGAGGTCTCTCGCGTTCTCGGTGTTGAACGGGTCGGCGGCGGCGTCGACGTCGACGGTCGGATCGTCGAGGAGTCCCTTCTTGGCCTTCGCCTGGAGCACCCGCCGAACCGCCGTGTCCACCGTCGCTTCGGCCACGCCCCCGTCTTTGACGGCGTTCACGAGATGCTCGCCGTAGCAGTCCGTGTAGGGGAGTTCGACGTCGATACCGGCCTCGACCGCCATCACCCCCGCCGCTTGCTCCGACGCCGCGACACCGTGCTCGCTTTGCAGGAACTCGACGCTGTAGTAGTCGGAGACGACCGTCCCGTCGAATCCCCACTCGCTTCGGAGAACGTCCGTCAGCAACCACTCGTCGCTCGCGCACGGGATACCGTCGATGTCGTGGTAGGCGTTCATCACGGATTCAGCTTCGGCCGTTTTGACGACGGCCTCGAACGGGAACAGGTGGGTTTCCCGAAGTTCCCGGCGTCCGACGTTGACCGAACTGCGGTTTTTCCCGCCCTCGCCGGCGCCGTGACCGGCGAAGTGCTTGAGCGTCGCAGAGATGCCGTCGCCATCACCCTGCAAACCGTTTACGTATCCACAGGCCATCACCGCGACCAAATACGGGTCCTCGCCGAAGGTTTCCTCGACGCGTCCCCACCGGGGGTCCTGTGCGATGTCGAGCACCGGAGAGAGCGCGTGGCTCGTGCCGATGGCCGCCAATTGACGACGAATTGTGGCCGTGATTTCCTCGACGATCGTCGACGACCACGTACTCGCGACGCCGATCATCTGAGGGAACGTCGTCCCCTCCGGTCCCATATATCCGGACAGACACTCCTCGTGGGGGATCGCGGGGATGCCGAGTCGAGTCTCGTCTCCGAGAAAATCCTGGAGTTCGTTCGTCCGTTTCGCGGCTTCCTGTGGTGGAAGGCTTCCTTCCCCGCCGAGTCTCGTCAGGTGACCGATTCCGTTTTCGAGGAGTTCCTCCATTGCCTTCCGGTCGAGGCTTCCATCGTCGTCGAGCAGTTTGTTCGCGTTCACCGAGCCCAGTTGTGCGACCTTTTCCGCTATCGTCATCTCTTCGAGGAGCTCTTCTACCCGCCCTTCGTCGGCGATACGACGCTCTCCGCGATCCGATCCAGTTTGCATCAGTTGAGCTCTCGCATTCACATCTCTTAATGGTTCGGATGGGAGGTATCGCGGTATTTCCACGCTTGATTACTCGCCTCCGTCGGCAACAACGGAGTCGTCCGCGACAACGTTACCGCTAAACGCACGACAGAACGAGTGTGATTTGATCCGTCACCGAACTGGAGGGGTTGTTCCTCTAGTTCGGGAAGTTGGGAACGCCCACGGCTTCGCCAGCGATTTCCGCCAATGCGGCATCCAAACGGATTTCTCGGACGACGACGCCGACCCACCTAATTCGACGAACTCGACCGAACAGCTCTCCAACCGGTCATCGCCGACGAAGTTTCATCGAGATCCATTCCCGATTAGTTCTATATATCAGAACAGGACGGCACGACAGTAAATTGGCACCAGATTGGACACCTGTTCGAAACAGGGGAGGAGTGTTTTCGGGTTCCACATCCGAAACCGAGTTTTCCGGGCCATCGGACGGATGAAGCGACGTGGGAGTGTCGGTGACGAATCAGTAACGAAGGTTCGGTCATCGACGATTCCGTTCGACACTCACAGGAGGAGTTACAATACTATATCTGTAATGCCCAGCAGAATCGCGTCGATGTTCCCGATAATCCATCGGTGATGTAGTGTTTCGGTATATAGAAATACCTTAGTTTTTACTACAAAACCACATAATTCCAATTCTGATATTCGGAACGATTGTCGTCAGTCCTGCTATCACCACGCTGTTGAAAATGTACAGGTGGAACGGAACGGTCTGGAAGATCGTCATGAATACCGACGGGTTGAATCCGTTCGGAACCAGTCCCCTGCCCCCGAGGTTGCTCATCGACATGAGCGCCGACACTATCGAGTAAGTATCTATTGGAAGCGATGACTGTCGAAATATCTGACTCGGCTTTCCCATAGGACAGTTTCAGGTATCGTGCGGTACAGGCTTTCTAAACCCTGAATAGGTATGTTTCTCCAAAAGAGCGAAGGGAACAAATTTCCTATCGCAATATATGGTTTATAGACTGTTGGGTTGTTGGCTTCGGACGATAGAGCCTTTGAATCCGGATCTACACTGAAAGTGGTGGTATTTCGTGTACTTCCGCATATGTGAGTAAGCGGAAGTGCACCCACCCCGAGACCCCCGAATCAATCTATGTGCAATCCGTAGTGGATATCATATCAAATATTCTGGCGGCTGCTCTTTGTCTCACAGGTCGTCGCAGAATTCTACGTGATTCAAACCTATACCGGGTCAGCGACTACAAATCTCAGCATTCTCATCCTGTACATCTACACCCTTATATACGTCATAGCTGGAGTCGGTTTGTTCATCATGCGTCATGAGAGTCTCCGAAAGCTCATCGACCGCACTGCTTCGAATGTCCGCAACGCAATTGGGAGTGGCGCCAATCAACCTGAAAGCGCAGATTAATCAGGCTATGCGGATAGCATGGATCGATCGCTATTTTGGTTTCTGTGTAAATCGTCATTCTTCGAATACCCTGAGTATCCCGATTTCCAACCGACGGATAGAACCAAAATGTGCCTAATTAGTCAAAATCTTCACTCCGCCCAGTTTCTCGGAGAATAAACGGACCAATCGAAAGCGTGCGTTTTGCTACTGTCGCAATACGAAGGATATACGCGAGGAGGATAATGAACGGAACGACAGCAATGGTAGACGCCAAACTCACGACTAAGACATCGTTGCTGATGCCGACGGTTGCCCCGGGAATCGCTTTCGCGTCAAAATAGATGATCATTGCCACTGTCACGACGAGTGCGGGAACTGCAGTGTAGAGCATAGCTCGTGAGAGGTTCACGAGTTCCCACTGAAAGTACAATGTTTTAAAATGTTCTCGAGATGGACCGAAAAAGGTGAGAGAGTTGATAATGTCATCGAACGCCTCATCCACCTCCTCGGTGAGTGCGTCGGCGTGTTCATTACGTATTTTTCGCGCAAGGAAGATTTTCCACGAGTAGTTGAAGTTAAGAATCGCCGAGAGCACATCGAAGGTGCCAAACTGTGTTTCTTCGAGTGATTCGCTGACCTCATCTGCGTTGCCCGTCAGCCCATCAACGTAGCTTCGAATCTCGTCCTTGAGATTTTCATCTCGGCTCGTATCGACCGTGTCAGCGAGTGCATTCGCTCGTGACTTCGTCTCGTCAAGGAGTGCCTGCATGAACGATGCCGGTTCTGGTGGTGCGGTCGTTACATCCAATACGTCTTCCACCTCCCGTTGGAACTCCATTGCACCCTCCATCCGACTTCGTTGATCGCCGATCGGCCCGAGTTCCTGCGAGAGGACGAGCTGGTTGAGTGTTACGACAAGTGTCACGCCCGTAATGATTGCTCCAATAAATCCTTGAAAGACAGTGTCAACTGGATCGTCACCGGGTCCGATATATTGTTCGAGAGGAGATGGGTCTGCAATACCTAGGGCAACAAGCGTGAGAAAAACCGTAACCAATACACCTCCCGCAACAAACCACCTGTTTGCCTCCATCAACACCCAGAGTTTGACGCGACTTTCACTTGCCCGTTCTCGCATCGTGTCTCCAGGTTGGGTACTCTCGTCTGATTCACCCATACTTGCTTGAAGCTAAGCGGACTCAAGTAGCCGTTGATAACCGTTTCTGTTCTCTGTACTCTCTATAGTACTGAACACCATTCGGCAATACTTTAGTGACTAAAAAAGCGGAAGTCATTATCCATCTAACAATAAGTCATTTGCCAATATAAATACTATTTGATCAGAATAAATATACAGTTAGAAACTAGCTAGTCTGTATGGAATCGTGTGATACCGGCGCAAACGAGGTGCATCATTGTGTTTCTCCGTCCACAGAGATCACTCGAGATCTATGGTTAGGGTTACTGGTTGGTTTCATGGGTGCAGTAATCGCTTGGTCATGTGTTTTATATTATTATTTTATATTGCTATAAAATCGGATCTCACCAGTTTGTTGATGGATTATTAAAATAGCTATTGTGATTGTTTCTTTCTGCCCGGTGAGTTACATAATAGTGCCTTGCCGCCAAGTATTCTTCCGTCGTCTCTACAAAAGCTAGCTAAGAGTGAGGCATCGTTTTCAAAACATTTCGAACTCATTGCAGAGGTTTTTTAAAAATTGAAACCAGCAAGGTACTATGACCCTTCAGCAAACGTTTCGTGAAGGGTATCGAAACGCGTTTCCAACACTTCTATTGAGTGCATTTGGAGGGCTGTTAGCTGGGGTAATTCTTGGCGGAATGGAAGCACAACTTAAAGAAATCCCTGGACTGCTCGTAATCGTTCCTGCCTTTCTTGCAATCCGTGGCAGTGTCTATGGCTCACTGGGATCTCGATTATCGAGTGCCCTGCACCAAGGGATTCTCGATCCCGAGCTCACTATAGACGATCGGCTTATCGCCGCAGTTCTTGCAGCTATCTTAAATGGCCTTATTGCAACGTTTTTCGCGGCGTTCGTTGCGTTTATGATTCTCTCGGTATTGGGACAGGCGGTAGCACCATTACTTACTCTTTTGATTATTAGTCTCGTTGGTGGAATCCTCTCATCGATTGCGCTTACAGTCGTTATATTATTGGTCGTCTTTTCTGGCTACCAGCGTGGACTGAATCCGGATAATCTCATTGGACCAGCATTGACCACTGCTGGTGATATCTTTGGTATGCTCTCGCTCTACATTGCTGCTGAATTCGTGCTTCTATTGCTCTGAAACATCTTTTAAATATCATTTTGGAACCAAGAGCTGTGCAACGACAAACAGGACAATAACTCCCAGAATATCACACACATTTGTAACAACCGGTATAACCACATCGTCGGGATCCAGCTGTAACTGATACGCAGCATACGTAGCAAGGAAAGTAACGACTATCGCGATGAGTGCAAGCACTAATCCGCTAATGAACGCAATAGTGACGACTATATTCACCCCAAGCGTTGTTTGGCTAACAATTCCTGCCAAAAACCACCCGCTAATACCGACGATAGGGAAAATACTTACTGCTAAACCGATGGTAAGTAATCCGTTTGCCACGAGTGGCTCATTGCTCACGTCGAATGAAAGCGTACCAAGGTGCACTGCGGTTGAAATTCGGGCAGCGAGTATACTTCCGAGATTGCCACCGGTACCAATCATTACGGGAACAAGAATAAGCAGTGCAGGATATTGAAAGAGAACAGCCTCAAATTCCCCGAGAATGAGACCACTGCCGATTTCAAGGAGCGTCAGTATGAGCAGTAGTGGGAGGAGTGCTTGGGTAATCCCACGGAGGCTCCAAGTAGACATCTTATGCGTTTACTGGATTCCCGAAAATGAATAACTGATGCGGTCTTGCTCTGTTTGTCCTGCTATTGAGTACTGTCACGAAGAGGAACGACTACAAGAACCCTGTACTCTACTCCTTGAATATGAACCGGACGATTGGAAGTGGGATAATTTTCACTGGTATCGGGAGTATAGGCTACAGTATTGGTATATTCGTCTCATATCCTGGCCGTGCGTTTTCGATCACAGCCGTTATGATCGGAATTAGCCTCCTTGCAATTGGGCAACGATCACAGGAGGTACCGACATGAGCCTTTATGCAGTGATTTACACTGATGATGGGATCACACGATATGATGACATCGAGCTTGCAGCACAGATGGATGGTCCCACATGGATTCATGCAACTGATGCAGACCCAATCGAAATTCGAACGCTTCGCGATGAGTTTGGAATCCATCCACTTGCCATCGAAGATGTCCTTGAAAACACGATGCGGCCGAAAACGGAGGAGTACGACGACTATACGTTTGTGTTGATGAAAACTGCCCAGCTGAGTCAGCGTGACGATACTCCCTTTGCAAAGGAAATTCAGACGACACCGATTGGCTTTTTCATTGGTTCAGATTGGTTACTCACACTTTCGACGAGCGAGCTTCCAGCGATTGAACGAACACATGATCGGTTGGTGAATGGTGGCACTCGGATACTCGATCGAGGACCCGATTTCGTTGCCTATCGACTCATCGACCGAGTCGTCAATGATTACTATTCATTACTTGATGAACTTGAAGATGATATCGAGGCGATCGAAGAAGACATTCTCGACGGGATTGAGCCGGCGATACTTGAAAACATAAATGATGTTCGTCGTGATCTCCTTGCGTTTCGGAAAATCGTCTGGCCAGCTCGTGAGGCGATTGCATACCTTTCGATCGGTAGTTCGAGTATCATTCGCGAAGAAAATGAAAAATACTACCGCGACGTGTACGATCATCTGGTGCAAGCAGTCGATCTCATCGAAACATATCGAGAGTTGACGACTGGGTCTCGGGATATTTATCTCAATACTGTCTCCCAATCGACGAACGAAGTGATGAAAGTACTTACCGTCGTTGCAACGATTTTCATCCCTCTCACATTCGTTGCTGGTGTTTATGGGATGAACTTTGATCCAGCAGCATCATCATTCAATATGCCAGAACTCCTGTGGGCCTACGGTTATCCAGCGACAATGCTCGGAATGCTCGCAGTTACTGGCATTATGCTTGTTCATTTCCGTCAACAAGACTGGATCTAAGTCAATTCTCAATCGAATACTATACAGTTCACTATGAACAGGTTAGCTACTATGTCAACAATTTCTGTCCAGTTGTCGGTCGTAGGTATTTCAATTCTCTCCGTGTGGATCGGCCTTATCACTGCTTTAGGGGCGTGGTCAAACCAGGTTATTGTATTTTGGAGTCTAATTCTGTTCGGCTTCGTTGGACTTGTTCTTTTACTCGATATGAGAGTTGGATCTGCGATATAGCAACGGTACAGATCGGTGATCCGCAACTCCACACAAGAAACCGTAATCCTTCGTAGCAAGCGATTGCAGCATTAAACAGTTAACAGTACTCCCCCAATGATTGCAAGGAGACCAAGCCCAACACACACCACCCAGAATGAGACTCGCTCAACGAGGCGCATTAACGCATCAATCGTGATGTAGCCAACCACTGCCGCAGTCACGATGGAAACGAACGCCGCAAGTGGTGAGAGCGATGGGATGCCACCACTATCTACAACCGCGATAAGGGCCCCTCCTAGAGCCGCAGGAATCGAAAGCAGAAACGACAGTCGGAATGAATCGGGACCATCGTGCCCTCGTAGGAGGAGGGCGCTTGCCGTCGTCCCTGAACGCGATACGCCAGGTAGAATCGCAAGTCCCTGCAGGGATCCCACGAGAACCGCATCACCGAGATTGGGCTCGTCTCGCGTTCCAAGAGAGAGCCCACCGGCAAACCGCTGTAAGAAGCCAGTGCAAACCAACAGAAGACCGATCAACGCAACGAACGTTCCGCCAGTGACTGCAGAAATAACGTGTTCGAGCCCAAGATACGCGATAATGCCGACGATCCCAGACGCGATACTTGCGATCCCTAAAAAGGACAGCGTGGCTGACTCGTCCGAAAATGCACTCTGAGGTCGCCAGTCTGGGAGTGTCCGCAAGACATCTGCGAGTTCACCCCGATAATAGGCTGTCGCCGACACGGCAGTCCCAAGATGAAGGAACAGCGCATATGCAACTGCTTCGGCCGGTGATGCAAGGTTGAAAAAGGCAAAGACCAGTGTGATGTTGCCTTCACTTGAAATCGGCAGCCATTCAAAAATTCCTTGGAGGACACCGAGCACGAGGCCAATCAGAAATGAGCGACTCATAGGTCACTCATTGGAATAGGCGATGAAATACCCTTTGAAACAACTGTATATGGATTGGACTTTTGTCACCTTTTAACTCATTCGATGTTACCATGTAACTGCTTCACGAAATACTCTTAGATAAACATGCCTTTCTTCTTTAAGTCGGTGAGCGTCACGACGTCTACGTTGCTTTGCTTCAGATGTTGAAGAATGCTCTCAAACTTCTTGCCAGACACACCATCTGGGCCGATTTTATGGAAAGTAAAGATAGACAACTGCCTGTATCTCGCTGCGTAGTCGATCATTTGTTTCGTATAATTCACACTCCCTTCGCCGTACATTCGAGAGACAATCATGTCTTTGGTCACCATTGGCAACGCATTCGGCGATCCACCAAAAGACAGCGTCACGTCAAAATGTTTTTTCGCAAGTTCAAAAGTATTCGGTCCAACAACATTCTTCGGAACGGCCATGTACTTGTGTCCCTCATACCCATACTTCTTGAGCCAGTTTTTCATCTCAACCATTGCCTTTTCTTGTTTTTTTGCAGAGAGCTCAGGCAATGGATGTCCACCGATATGTGGGTGGGCAATCATATCCCACCCATCGTTGGCCATCTCACGCATTTGTTGCTGCGTGAGGAATCCATCATCATACACCGCATCCGTAATGACGGCATCGACTCCTGGGAATCCGTATTTTTTCATGTGCTTTTTGTATGCAACGGAGTACTGCGATTCAAGGCTATCATCAAATGTCAGCATCACCATTCCCTTCTCCGGTGTGGGAACGGTCTTTACGTCATCAACGTAGAACTCGACAGGTGTCGTCGAATTCGGGTCTTCCGGCCGGCCGAGAATACGCACTTCATAGACTTGGGAAAGGTCGACACCCTGCTGGCGCTGCACACTTGTGACGCCGAGATTGACGCGAACCCATTTTCCTTTCGGTCCGTAAAGCGTGCGTTTCAATTCGACGATATGGCCACGATCGGGAGCATACAATTGAACCGCGATCTTCACGAAGTCGTGTGAGGTACATTTGAATGCCAATGAGAGGTTTTTGTTGCGAAAATTAGCGGGATTACTACCAAAGTTGACCCGATGGATTTGGCCCTCGATAGATTGTTTACTGCCAATGACATGGGCTGACTGTGAACCAGCATATACCTGTTTTGTACCCTTTTTTAGCGTTCCCAGTCCGTCGATAGCACTCCAACTGCTAAGTGTTTCAAAATCCTCAAACGTCTTGGGGACCGTTCCTTGATCGTCCGAGCTGGTTGTTGTTTGTTCCTGTGATGTCTGTGTTTCTTGAGTCGACGTCGTACTTCTGTTCGCAGTAGTCGATGATGGCTCTGGAGTGTTTGTCTCCTTGTTCGAGTCACCGAATACCGTGCAGCCTGCAAGACTGACCGTTCCTATTGTTCCAACTGTTCGAAGGAGAGTACGTCGTGTTTGGCGGGGCATTCTTACAGAAGCACAAAGATGGTGGTGTTAAAGCCTTTTTCAAAATGTGTGAAAAGCTGGATATTCCACAGATCTCTTAAATAGTGCTTACAGATTCTGGAGGTGAATTTTATTGAGATGGTGCCAGATACCGTAGGAAAAAATAATAAAATACGTCAATTTTGTTGTGGCAGCAAATGACAGACAAAAGAAAAAGCAGGCATACGATTGACGCATTAACACCACTGTTTAATTGACTCTATCGTTACAACGTCTCGAAATATGCGAGTTGCAGCCAGTACGCTCTTTTGGTGAATTCATCTACCAATAGAAAACTATGTGTCGGTAAAATAAACTGCTCCACCGATCGTGATACACATCATTCCAATCCACATTAAAAATAGCGCGAATACTGCGTTTTTCCGCGTTACAATTCCGCTCTGGTTGACGACAGATGTAGTGAGAACGCCAATCATGGCACCGAATAAGAGTACTGTAAAGAGAGAGCTGCCTATCAGAAACAAAGAAAATTCCAAACCACCCGATGATTGATGTAGCTTTGATGAGTTCATTGCTGGTTTCTCCCCCATCGTATCGTATATCGTTTACCATCTCCTTCGATTCTCCTTCAAGCGAAACACTCTCTCCAGCATGAATCAAACCTTCTACTCAATAAATCCATAAGCAGAAGTGGACAACCCACGGAAACCCTCGAATCGATCTGTGCGCAGTCCGTGGTGCAGATCTCCC
>NZ_JBXGLH010000085.1:0-230 GCF_056892285.1 Haladaptatus sp. HS23
GGCTGCGCGTGTCGCCGATCGTCTGGAAGATGTCGTGCGCGGCCTGATAGTGGATCAGCGCCTGGCCGACATCGGCGCGTTCGGTGGCGATGCCGCCTGCCGACAGCAGCACCTCGGCGCGCAGGTTGCTGGCGGGATCGACCGCGGCGGCGGTCGCCAGCGCTCGCTCGATCAACGGCGCGGCCTGGTCGATGGCGTTGAGCCGAAGCAGCGCCTCGCCGCGCAGCCAC
>NZ_JBXGLH010000086.1:0-200 GCF_056892285.1 Haladaptatus sp. HS23
CATTACATCACCTAGTTTGTTACCAAACCTATATATAGGTTTGGTAACAAACTAGGTGATGTAATGGAACTACAACACCTAGTTTGTTACCAAACCTATATATAGGTTTGGTAACAAACTAGGTGTTGTAGTTCCATTACATCACCTAGTTTGTTACCAAACCTATATATAGGTTTGGTAACAAACTAGGTGATGTAATG
>NZ_JBXGLH010000019.1:0-66636 GCF_056892285.1 Haladaptatus sp. HS23
GCATCGGCGATTTCCCGCTTCAACTCCTTCGAATTAACGGACGAATCCGACGCCGTCTAGTGAATCACCAGAGCCGCGATATGGATAATTGCACCGACACCAGAAGCGCACCAAGAAGAAGCGAGAGCGAAATCCCAGGTAGAAAAAAGAGCCCAATCGTTCACGTCATGCCCTGACAACACGAATACTACAGCCTCTCACCAACGCCTGTATAACACTCGTTACTCGTTGAAATTCGCGTCTCCAACTTTAACATCCATTACAGGTCAATCCCACTGTCGGGAACTGAACGTGACCCTCTGATGATTACCTGCTATCCCATCATTCTTGCAGCTACAGCTGTACTCTGTTGCGACCCCTCGATAGCCTAATCGAGTGACCAATACACGATCTATCTGTGCGTCTTCAGAAATCGCTTTCCCTGCTGGTACGGGTCCTGAAGTTCACATCGAATTTGGAGGCCGTATTGCCGAGACCATGAAGTCCACGCCATGGTCACCGTTGCCTTATTATCGCCAGACGGATGTGATGATCAGTTTTTGCTTAGACAATCTGAATCGGCCGTCTAAGCAGATCTCTACGAATTTTAATAAAAACCAGAGATGAATCTCCCCAGTGCCTTCTACAGGCGGAGCAGGCCGAGTGCCTCGGGGCTTGACCCCGAGGCGGTTCACGGCCTATTCTCGATTTAACACTGTCTTATTCAGAGACTATTCGTTCCAAGGATTGGAGACAATAGTAGCCGAGTACAGTGTTGCCATCGTCGGATGAAATTGCTGGGGGTGATACCGACCGAACCAACAACGTTCGATATCTGGGGGATTACCTGATAGGGCTTGAGCCTGTAGTAGTCACATGGCGAGTCTCCGTCTCGGTTCGCTGTTCGGCATCCCGATCAGACTGGGCGTTTCGTTCTTGTTGATCCTCCCACTGCTGGCCTACCTCATCGGTTCGCAGGTTGGCCTCACAGTGAACCTAATCAACGGGATCTTCAGGACCCCACTCGATCCTGACCCGCTTACCGCGGGGTTGCTCCCCTGGCTCTTGGGAGTGGGTGCTGCACTCGGCCTCTTCGCCAGCGTTCTCTTGCACGAACTAGGCCACTCACTCGTAGCACGCCGGTACGGCCTTGAGACTGAATCGATCACGCTGTGGTTCTTAGGCGGTCTCGCACAGTTTGCGGAGTTGCCTGACGACTGGCGCCAGGAGTTCGCAATCGCCATCGCCGGCCCGGTCGTTAGCGTCGCACTTGGAGTCCTGTTCTACGGGTTGTTCGAACTGCTCGCTGGCAGGCTCCCCGCAGTTCGGTTCGTGATCGGCTACTTAGCGGTGCTCAATGTGGTGCTCGCGGTGTTCAATATGCTTCCGGGATTCCCGATGGATGGTGGGCGAGTCCTCCGCGCGGTGCTCTCGCGCAACCGGTCGCGCTTGCGGGCAACCCGCATCGCAGCTGCCGTCGGGAAAGGATTCGCGTTCCTACTTGGAATCGCTGGGGTCGTTACGTTCAACCTGTTTTGGATCCTCATCGCCTTCTTCATCTATATCGCCGCAACGAGCGAGACCAACCAGGAGGTTATGCAGGCAGCCTTCGAGGGACTGACCGTCAGGGAGATAATGACGCCGGCGGTCGAACTCGATACGGTGGCACCTGAGACGTCGATCGATACCTTGCTTGATCGGATGGTCCGCGAACGTCACACCGGGTATCCGGTCGTCGATGGCGATGACCTCGTCGGCATCGTCACGCTCGAAGACGTCCAAGAACGAGCATCCGACCGCCGAGATGATGCGACAGTCGATGACATCATGTCGACAGATCTGGTGACGGTCCGACCCGGCGGCGAGGCGGCGAATGCGCTCACGACCCTCCAGCAGGAGGATATCGGTCGGCTTCTCGTAACCGAAGGCGATGGCTCGCTCGCGGGTCTGATCTCGCGGACAGACCTGATGACGGTCCTCGAAATCACTCAGACCAGTCAATCGACGGCCGCCACCTCACCGACAATCGAACTCTGAGTATGATTCATTGAGAGGGAGTTTCAACTCAAAGGCGGAGTATCGACCTGGTTGATGAATACGTGATTCAAAGCGTCGAAGATGCAACCGTAGTGTGGTGTGTCCACATCTGCTTAGTGCAACATGAGGCAGTGGATGTTCGATACGGAATAGAAATACTTCGGCTCTTGTGGGACACACCATGGTTAGAAGAATACCTTAGTGTTAATGAGAATTGAAACAAAAGCCGACACGTGGGGTAATTATTAACTAGTCACAGCATAAGATAATATCAAATGGAAACGTTCCCAATCGCCGGCCAGATCATCAACACAAAGCTCATCTTTGGTCTGACTGCCCGCGACATTGGCGAAGCACTCGTCATTCCGTTTCTCGGCCTTGGCATTGCCCAGAGTCTCGGCGCCTCAGGTGATCTCTTTCTCATTGCGACCGGTCTTGCGCTTGCTCTTGGTGTGGTAATTCTCCTCATCACGCCGGCTGCACAGCGGCCACTGAGCTACGCACGAGCCTGTGTTCACTATTACCTCGGTACCACGACCTACCGAAATCGCCGGACGCGACCCGCCACGGAAACGACGAAAACCCAAGATGTGGTTGGCGTCCGCCACGCTGGCCTCGACATCGAGACGATTGAAGCGGAAGACGACCACGACTCCCATCAGTAAACAACCATGGATTCACCACCGCCTGCTACCGACACCTCGACAGCCACTACTGGACAGTCAACCAGTCGAGACGGAGCCGAAACCGAGACGACCGAATCTGATTCTACGACTGCAACCGACGGATCAGCCACAGAGCCATCCGCTGACGGTCCCACTGTACGGACAGCACTAGGGATAGCCGATCACGCATCCAAAACCGATGCGAAACGGCCTGAATCAGATTTGGACGTCCTCCGAGCAATGGATGCCGCCCTCGAAGCAATTGACACGGACCTCCCAACGGCTCGTGAGGAAGCACGAGCTCGTGACCAGTTCCACCTCGAAGACAAACTCAACAAGAGAACGACGACGCAGGCACAACTCGGCTTTGACTATGTGCGTGATGACGGCATCGCAGTCGACGGTGAGGACTATATCGGACTCGTGAAGGTCAAACCCCGGAACTGGCTGACGCTCAACTATGAGCAACGTCGGCAGGTCATGAGTGATTACATCTCTTTTCTGATGGCACTTGATTGGTCGATCGCCATTCCGTGCTATCCGAGAGAGTTCGACCTCGGTGAGCACTACAACAAGTTCATTCGCGGTGGGACAAGTGTCGCTGCACGCGGCCAGTCCCCGATTCTCCAGTATGGTCGGCGCTACTACATCCAGTGGGCACAGGACAACATCGACGGCTCGGGGATCAAAACACGCGACTACTACATCGTCATCCGCGTCAACGCCGCACAGGTCACGACAAACCTGGATACTGGGAGTGTGCTCAATCAACTAAGCACGCTCCCGCTTATCGGCTCTGCTGGCGCGAACATTCTCAAACGCCTTCCATGGGTCAAGAACCACGAGAAGGCAGAAACCGAACTGTGTATCCGCGAAGTGCACAATCGCCAGCGCCGCGTCATCGACAAACTTGGACGGACAGACGTCACGACTGAATTAGTCAACACTCGCCAGGAGACGATGGAAATCCTGTATCACTACTACAATCACGTGAAACCGGAGTTCGACCGCTTTGATCACGCGACATTCTCGAAGGGGGAGATCTAACGATGGGGTTTCGCCTCCGGTCGCTCATTCCCGGCCTGAAGAGCGAACCAGGACTAGATGAGATCGATGATGAGGTCTTCGACCGGGCAACTGCCATTCTCGAAGCGAATGGCGACGAACTCTCGAAGGAAAACATCCAGGCCCAAGCGAAACATCTCCTCGAACTCGAAACTGCCGAGGACGGTGAGATTCGTCTCGGTGTACTTCAAGATGAGACAGAACGCTCGCTCGCCGACCGGGACATCATCGCCCCACACGAGATCGTCGAGGAATCAGGGCTCTTAGAGTCAGGATACATGGTCCGGGGTGGTCAGTACGTGCGCACGATGACGATCCATGGCTATCCGGAGCGTGTTCCACTCGGGTGGCTTGACGACCTCTATACGACGCACGACAACATCCGGGTGACACAGCACATCCGGCCGCGTGATTCACACGAGATTCTGCGGAAACTTCGCAATCGACTCACACAACTTCGTGCCCGTCTCTATCGGAAGGACGAAAAGAATCAAAGTGATACCCACGAACTCGAATCCGATCATGAAGCCGTCTCGGATCTCATTTGGGATATCATCCGGGGCGAGACGAAGCTGTTCACCTTCGCGATCTATTTCGAGATCATCGCCGATTCAAAGCAGGAATTGAACGAGGCGACTGAGCGTGCACTTGAGATCATCGCCAAAGCGAATACCGAGGCAGTCCCACTCGAGAAGCGCCAAGTCGAGTCACAGGACGCTCTTGCACCGCTCGGGAATGACCCGATCAAGGCGACCCAATTGATGCAAGAGACGGCTGTCGGCACTATGTTCCCATTCATTGAGCCTGCACTGGCCGATGACGAAGGTGTTTACTACGGATTCGACGGGACACATACACCTGTTCTTCTGGATCGCTATCGGTTCTCCTCATATTCGAAAGTGATTGCAGGAGAGATGGGCTCGGGGAAGACGTTCGCCGAGAAGTACGAGATGTTTCATCGGATGATGATGGATCCCGAAATCGAACTTCTCGTCCTGGATCCACTCGCGGATTTCGTCGACTTTGCCGAAGATCTTGGCGGGCAGGTCATCCGCTTTGGTGGCGAGAACACGATCAACCCACTCGAGATTCGTCGTGGCATCGACGACGTCGTCGAAGATCCGTTCCTCAAGAAGTACCGGTCGGTGATGGAGTTGTTCCGACTGCATTTTGCTTCGGGTGACGGGCAGGCCCTCTCAAATGAGCAAGAGGGGATTCTGCGGCGTGCCGTCTTGCTGTCCTATTACCAGTATGGAATCACCGAAGATCCAGTAACCCACGAAAACACGAGCCCGATTATCGGAGATATCATCGATATCCTCGAACACATCACCGATGGCGATGATCCCACTGAGTTCCTTGACTATCATCCTGACGCCGACAAGCGACGAGTTGCTCCGAAAGTCCAGGATATCGCCGATCGGTTCCGAGAAACGGATGAGCGGCTTGCCTATCAGTTGTTGCTCGGACTCGAGGCCTTCCAGGAGGGCGGCGAGAACGCGAATCTGAACGGCCGGACGAACGTCGAACTCGACAATCGGCTGGTGACGATCGACATGTCCATGTTCTCCGATACAGGCCAAGCCCCGCTGTTTATGCACGTCATGTTCGACTGGATCTACCAGCGAGCCCAAAGCAGCGATCGGCGGACGCAGGTGACGATCGATGAGGCACACTATCTGTTACGCCGAGCCGCCACGACGGATTTGATCGACCTGTTCATCCGGCATAGTCGCCACTTCAACACCGGACTGACGCTGATCTCTCAGACGGTGGATGAGTTCCTCGTTGAATCCACCGAACAGTCTGCAGACGCGCTCGAGAAAGCTCGCGAGATCTACAATCTCTGCAATATCAAGCAGATCTTCCGGCACGAATCAGTGAGCGAGGAGATGATCGCTGCCCACGATCTTACCCACAACGAACAGCGGTTCATCGCTTCTGCACAGACCGGCGAAGACGGAACTCACTCGGAGAGTTTGTTGCTCGTCAATGACTGGAAAAAGCGCATTCAACTGCATGTTGATGAGTTTGCTGTCCACGTGCTCGACGAAGACCTCGATCCGTGGGAGTACTTGATCGAGCAGAATGCGCTCGACACGAGCGATGTTTCCTATTTGCTTGCGGACGGACGCGCCGCAGAGTACGACATTCCTCAATCACTGCTCGAACAGGCTCGCGAATCCACTGCACCGACCAGCTAACACACGAAATTACAGGAATCAATTCACCGCCCATGACAACCACTCGTCGCTACATTCGAATCGAACCAGCCCACGAACGTGTCACACCCTCCGATATCATCTCTCGCCTCGCCGGCCTACGCAAACTGAAGTCTGGCTGGAAGGTCAAATACCATCCTTTGAAAAATGCACCCACGTTCGAATTCCTCGCACTTACCCAAGGGAACCAAACGCCGGTGCGCTTCTATCTCGGTGCCACTGACGAATCGCTGTTGTCGACAGTCCGCTCGGAGTTGACCACCGCCTATCCGGCGAGTTACAACCTGTCAGAGGAAGAACTCACGCTCCCAGAGGAACTTCTCGGGCCGTCCACAGAGAACACCGATACGGACGAAGATACTGTCGAGTCCCAGTCTATCGATGATGCGCGATCGGAACTGTTGAACCGAACACCAATCGCGGCTCGGTGGCAGGGCGTGGCAGCGCGCACTGACGACTGGATGACGCCGCTCACACAGTATTCACAGCTCCACGCGACACAGAATGGCGATAGTGCATCGGCAAAGGCCCCGCTTGCAACGGCAGTCGAGCGGCTTGCGAACGCGAGTGCCCCCACCGTTTTGCAAGTGTTATTCACTCGGTATGCGGACTGGGAGAAGGTTGCCAACACTCGCAAGGAGAATATTCAGACGAAACGTGATGGGTTCGTCCAGACCACGAAAACCAACTTCAGAGATATGCTTCGGGGGTATGACGAAGAAGAGATTCGCGATCGACGACGTGGCCGAGACGCGCCACAGATCGGGGAGAATATCGGCCAATCACCAAACGCCACAAGTGGAGGAGCTGCCTCCCGGCAAACACTCATCGACCAGAAAAACCCGTCCCAGACATTTCTGGTAAACATGCGTGCAGCGGGGGTGCCACCTGCTGATGCAGACGATCCGACGATCGGAACGATAGAAAATGACGTCGACGCGCTTGCGAACGCGTTCAACCATCTCGATGGGGCGTACTATGAACTCGACGGGAACCGTCTCACGAAAGGACTGACCAATCTTCGTGACCCAGCAAAGAAAGAGCTCAAACGGCTGCTCGATCGGTCACTCAAGATTTCACGCCAAGGACGAAAGCGCCCGCAGCTCATTTTGAATGCAGACGAACTCGCCAATTTCGTGACTGTACCGAGTGCCCATACATTGACTACTGAGGGTGCTCGTGGCACCCGTGGCAAAGAGCGGCTCCGCCAGCCGTTGTCACTCCCAGCACCGGAGATGCTGGACCGATTATCAGCACCCGGAATGGCGATTGGTCTGCCGCTCAAAGATCGAGACCAACCACTTGATGACGCGGTGTACGTTCACATATCGACACTCGTCACACACTACATTCGCGCTGCTTCGACCGGCTCGGGCAAGTCAAAAAGCGTCCAGAATGACATGCTGACACTGAGTGAGCACGTCGGCGGTCCAACAGTGTTGCTCGAATCGAAAGGCGATGCAATGGTTGAAAACTATCTGAAAGCGCATTATGCGAAATTCGGCACGCTGGACAACGTTTATCACTTCGATGCGCCGGAGATGTTGCCAGCCTTCTCTTTTTTCGATATTCGTCCCAAGCTTGCGATGGGTCGACGCCGCGAAGACGCGATCCAGGATACCGTCGAGCACTTCCACGAAGTCATGCGGCTGATTCTCGGGAAAGAAACGCACGATCGAGCGTTCGTTGCGAACGAGATCCTGACGTTCTTGATCAAAGCATTATTTGACAAGGAATACGGTCAGGATGCGTTCAGCCTCGATACACTCATTGAGGCTGTCTATCAGATGCGCCATGAACGCATCATCCCGGAAATTTGTGCAGAGAATTCGCACATCGAGCGGGCACTACTCCAGCAATGTGAGTTAGACGAGGCGCAATTCCAGCAGTCGATGGGTGGGGCTGCGAATCGATTGAACAAACTGGTCGAACTCGAACACCTCTATCAAATCTTCAATCATGTTCCCGAGTGGGATGATGAAGCCAACGAATACACTGAGAACGTCTTCGACTTTCGGCACTTCCTCGATGAAGATGCGGTGATTCTGTTCGACATCGGTGACTTGCGTACCGACTCGCGCAACGCATTGACGATGGTCCTATTGAGTAACCTCTGGGATGCGGCGCAGGGATGGTCCGATGAGAACACAGCAGATGGAGGAGAACCAATGGCCAGTGACGAGACAATTGCGAACGTTATTATTGAAGAGGCAGCAGCAGTTGCGACCTCTGAACTCGTTTATGAGGAATTTTTGCCCCAAGGTAGGGGCTTCGGGGTGAGCCTTGGCCTGATCATGCAGTACCCCGATCAAGTGAACGATCACAGTCGGTCGAATCGACCGTATAAAGAGATCTTGAACAACGTGAAGACGAAAATCATCGGGAACATCGAGGTTGACGATGAGCTCGCGAAATCGATGGCCCATGAGAATTTATCCAAACAAGATCTCAGCAAGCGGATACAACGGTTGCCGTCTGGCGAGTGGGTCGTGCAACTTCCGAGTCCCGGGTTTGGCAAAACAGATCCGACGACATTCTCACTCGCACCATTACCCATTCCAGAGGGACATCCGGAAAGTGATGAGCCACTCGCCGATGACGCACTCCACCTCTTTGAAGAGATGGCCCGTCCACAGGTCAGACGACGAACTCAGACTGAATGCAGTATCCCCAATCGTCCGAGCAAGATCGGGCATGGGGATGCACGGGATACGCTTGAAGAGATGGGTGAGGAGAGCACCGCAGAGACAGACGGATCTCAAGAGCACACAGCCGACGCTGAAGCTGCCGACGGTGGCACTCCAACCGAGACACCCTTCTTCGGTGCAGATGGTGTGAGTGACGCCACAGACACAGCTGAAGACGGCGAGGTCGAATCGGACACAGAAGACACACCAGCGAGCGACCGACCGAGTGACGAACAGAATTTCGGAGATGCTTCCATGTTCGGCGCTCCGACGACGGAGCAGTCACCACCCGAAGGCTCACCGAACTCCACATCGTCCGAGCAGACAGAAACGGGTACCCAGAATGGACCTAGTAGCGAAGGAGAGGAGAATACCACAGACGCAGGTGAAGAGACGTCAGATACGAATAACACGGGAGACGGACCCGATGATGCTGCACTCTCCGAGCACGTCCACTACGATGTAGATGTTGACGGCTACGTCTGTGCTCTCTGTGGTACCGAGTATACGGTGTCTGAGGAGCGACGAGCAAGCGCCTGCTGTCAGTTCGCGTCGAAAGACGAGGTGTTCGTTGCCGCTCGGCGGGCGCACAAGACGACTGACTCCACGAGTAACCTCCTTGATCGACTCCGGAAAATCGCAGCCCATGCTGAAGACTACGGCATTGAAATCTCTCTCCAGGAGTTTGCATCGCTCGATGCACCTGCTAATGAATCCGGCTCGTCGGAGGAAGAGACGTCAGAGCCACGTCCAGAACCCGAACAAACACAAGCACCAGATACGACGGCAGCAGGTCGTTTCAGCGACGCGACGACGGATATTCCCGATACAACGCTTCGAGCAGAGGGTGTGACACGCGATGAAGCAGCATTCCTCGGTCTCGTGCTTGATGCGATGAACCACCAGCTTGAGGAGTACTCGCTCACAGAGAGTATGGCCGATTTCGACGAGCCGTTTGCCAATCTCGACGTAGAGACACTCATACAGAAGGGGTTCCTCGAGAAGCATCGCGCCTTCCGGCAGACGTACTACACCGTGTTGCCAGCCGGGCGAAGCTTCCTCGACCGATCACTGGCTGTGAACCCGGGGGTGGGCGATCTTGGCGAGAAAACCCCGCACAAAGCCGGTGTCATATTCCTTGAACAATGGCTTGTCCAGTACCACGATGTCGACCGAACTGAACGCTACTATCAGCACGACTCGGGGACTGTTTTCGATGTTGCAGGATTTGACGCTTCAGGCGACCTCTGTTGGGTCGGCGAAGTTGAAACGACGAGTCATAACACGGACGCCGTGGTCGCTGATTACGAAAAGCTCGCGAAGGCCGATGCAAACGCTGCGTGGGCATTCGAAGACCGAGGGTGCGCGATCGACGTGATCGACACGCTCATTGAGACCGGTCCGCTCGATCTCTCGCTGACTGCAACCCAGAAACAGACGGTCAGTGCGCTTCGCGCCGCTCTCAGCCAAACCGCAATCCCCGGCATGACCGCTGTGAATACATTCCGGAGTCTCAAAACGGAGGTTGACACCGAGCGATGACGGCGACGTGGCGCGAAGCAACTCGCGACGAGCTTCATACCTACTACACGGAGTCATTTCCAGGGAAAACCGACGTATTGCCGTCGTTCATTACCGTCGAAGGGCCGAAGGAGTACGCTCTCGCGTTCAGTGAACCATACCCAGTTCGAAAGCAGAATACACCCGATCGAACGTTCATCCGGCGGGAGACGTGGCAGACAAGCGACTCAGGTGATCGAATTGCACAACACTTCGACTCACTAGACGAGCTGATCGAGTTCATCCAGTATCCAGCTCGGCACGATCCGTTCCACGGAAGTGATTACGCGCTTGCCGATCCGGATCTTCTCGAACGTTCGGAACCGCGACCCGACGCGGTCTATTATGCGCTTGACCACTGGGAGCGTCCGTGGGTCCTTGCCGTCGATATCGACGCCAAAGACATTGCAGCACGGCGAGCAGCGTCCCAGATGGAAACGACCGCCGAGTCCACGGAACCAGTCGGATCTGACCAGCTTCGCGATGCCGGCATTCTTGACAGCGCACCCGAGGGCTATCCCTATACGTTTGCGGATATCGAGCACGCTCTCGAATACGGGTTTGCTGTTCAGGAGATTTTCGAGGACGACTTTGCAGCCACGGAAACGATGGTCGTCTACTCGGGCCAGGGATGTCACGTCTATCTGCTTGATACCGACCGCAAGCACCGCTACGACGAACAGAGTCGGGAAGTGATCAACGACCTGCTGCTCGAAGAATACGAGATCCCCATCGATCCGGTTGTCACGGCCGACCGCCGCCGTGTCCTGCGACTGCCATACTCGCTGCACGCCGATGCCTCGCGGGTCGTCCAACCGATCGAGAGCCCGAATTTCGACTTCCGAACCGAAGCCGCTCCCAGTTTTCTCGAAGCATGAACCGAACAACACCGCTAAACGACGAATACATGGCGTATCGAGTGGCGGCACTGCCCCGTGATGAAGGTCAGTACCAGTTGACACAGTTGTTTGAACGTGGGTATCAGCGCTGGATGGTTGATGATACACAAGAAACAGAGAAGTTGCTCGCGGATGTTGAGCAGTTCACGTGTGATGCATTTGCGCCAAGCACACGTCGGAAGGCTGCAGAGCGACCCTATGTTGATGATCCAGGAATGCTCGCAGTACTCACGACCCTCGGTGCTGTCTGTATCATGGATCATCCCAAACTCGAAGATACACCGCCTCGGCGTCTCGCTCTGCTCGGTGATCTGCGCGAACTGTATGTGAACAACATCGGCTCGCTCATTCGTGAGTATGATGACTTCGCCCTGCATCAGGAGATCGCCGAAATTCTCTATGCGAAAGAGCCGGGTGAAGACGGCCCTCACTCTGGACGCGTCTGTACAGACATCACGACACGCCCTGCGTTCGGTGACGGATACTATCTTGAGATTCCACTCGTCGCTGCCTCGCGGAAATGCTTGGCACGGACAGATCGTGACGGCGACCAACAGGGCGAAATCCAGGCACACGTCGCAGACAATCACCTCTATGTGCCCGTCTCTGATTTTATGACGAAGTATCGGTCGTATGCCGAAGATGCGTTTGGACGACTCCTCGCAGCTCAAGAAGAAGCGCTCACGCCCGAGCAACGCAGTTGGCTAACTGCGAACGAGTCGGCGATCACCGAACGGATCGACCGGTTTTTCGCTGCCGGGCAAACTCATCGCCTTTGGAAGAACTGGAGCCGACAGAAGCGGGATTTGCTGACGATCATCAACGCTGTCAAAGCTGCGGACGCTGACACGGTGCAGCTGGGCAAATCGCAGACAGCACGAGAACTCTATGATGCATTGGACGCCTATGAGCCCGATCAACTGTGGGAACAACACGCTTGTGACGCGATTTCGACCCCACGAAGCCTCGGGAACATCCTCTCCGCGATGCAAAATCACGCGAGCGTAACTGTCGAACAGGCATGGCAAAATCGCTATACGCTCACCGAGTACAGCGATGGCGCACAACCGATTCATATTGACGATCTCGAGGATCTCTTCGAACTTCCCTGCCTGGCGGCGATGGACGAACGGCTCCAGGAGAAAAAGCCCGTTCGAAAAGATCTGTTCAATCTCGTGCGGATGGCATGGTGGTTGCCCCAGTATCGAGACGCAAGCACAGCAGAATTCATCAGTGATGTGAAAGACCTGTTTTCCCGGTGGTCCTGGTACGATGAAGAGACGACGGAGTACCAGATTCGATACGAACTTGAGAACGAGATCGACGGCGAGATTCCCCTTCCAATGAATTGTTCGAACGATGATATGCAACGCTACTGTATCGGGCGCGATCAGTGTCCATACTCAATCTATGGGAGTCTTCCGTTCCCAGATGAACTGTATAAACAGCTCGATAGTCAATCGACATCGGGAACTAATTGAACCGGAAATGGACTACTCTACCACAAAATAGTCAAATGCCAGTCATTGTTTTCCAGTTGGCGACAATGCTGCAAACCTAAGGCTGGATTTAGCTCTTCTATGCAAGGATTTTCGGCTTCTCAGCGGTTTTGACCTCCAAATCCTAAGGTTGGAATAGTAACAAGAAATCTGAGGCCTAAGGTTGGATGGTTTACATAATTGGATAGCAGATCGAAAAGTGGTGTTATTAGCGGTTTGAGACGCTGTAAGGCTGCATTTACAATTTAGAATCGCTCTAGACAATCCTAAGGCTGGATTTTACGGCCGGAAACCAGCCCTACGACCCTCTAGGCAATTTTAAAACTGCCAGAGGCCGACCTGTACCTCCAAAATCTTCCAAAGTAATAGTGGGGTACAGGGGTGCAGGTGGAGAGGATGTAAGTGCTGAATTACGAGGGAGGGCGAAGATCGCGACAATCACGGAAATGTCAATATCAGGGAACAAAGAAAGTCGAGCAATTGGAACCGTACAAAGAAGGGTGGCGATCCGACAGAGAGGAACAACAATGGGGGGTCAACCAATGGACGAGTCACGCGTAAATGAGGTCGCAGTCACTACCAACCGATTGTTTCAACAATTGTATATTTTGAGTAGAGTGCGTGCATTCGTCGTCGGTCAAGTGAGGACATACTACCATGGCTTGAATCGAGTGGTACCCCAGTATCGTGAGCAGTACAATCGCCGGCTTTGGTCGTTATATATCAATCCCATATCATACTGAGGAGGTCTATTTACACCAACAAGCGAGACGGTATTCTTTGTAGTTGGACTGGTATGAGATATGGACGGTGGCTCTCTTGAGGACGCCGAATTGGTCCACTCGCTCCGGGAAAACGCTCGATACCGTCTGTGAGAGTTAAAAACCTTCGAGCTTAAACGTCGCTCACCTACTCGATTGCTTCGACTGTCGTCGTTTCGCTCAGTCGCGTGAGCAGCGTCGTAGCCTTCTCGTTTGCACATTCTCGGGAAACGCCAGCGTCGACAAATCCTTCTATCACTCGAATGCGAATCTGATCTCCATCGAGTGAATCCGACGGCTCAATGTAGCCACGGTCTTCGAAATACGTCTCGAGATCGTTGATCTTCCTAGTTAGGAATTGATCGACTTCCCCATCTCGTAGTGCGTCGATAACTCGCTCGCCATCGTTCCCTACAGACTCGGCGAGTGCTACCACTTCATCGATGAACCTACTGCTGACGGCACCTGACGATTCGAGGACTTGTCTGTCGACCGGTTTCCCACGGCCGACTTTCCACGCTGCTACGAACGCATCAAGCGCCTCTGCGTTCTGCCGGACTGGCTTTAAACGATCTGTCTCCTCTACTACAATCCCCTCACTCCCGCGTTCGAGGAGATTATTTAGTGGTCCCCATCGCTCGATCCCGAGCTCTAGCAGTTGGTGTAACAACTCGACGTCCTCAAGGACGTACCAGAGGTGTGCTGTGCCAACCCCCTGATGGGGATCAAACGGTTCCACGCCGAGCGCGTCTCTATATGAGGCGTGGTCGTGGGCATCAGGACTGGGGAGTTCAGGCGTCAGGGTGACCGCGCCGTCTACGTCCGGAATTTGGACCGCTTTCTCGAGTCCTCGTGCGTTTGCCAAGTCGGTTACGTTGTGATCGATGCTCGCTGTCTCTTCCAGTGCATTGAGCCACTTTGCCACCTCATCGCCTTGTGCGGTGAAATAGAATACCTGTCGCCCGTCTCGAGCAAGCTCTATCATCGACTCGATAATCACAGTGGCCCTGTGGTCGTCGGTATTCGCTAATGTCTCATCGAGCAGGAGCGGGAGCTTGATGCCCTGCTCTTGTTGTTCGATGAACGCAATTCGGACGGCCAGCAGCACCTGCACTCGAGTCGCACTCGAAAGTTCGTCCAGTGTAAACCCCTTCTGTTTGGCCGTGTCGAAGGCTCGGAACGTCGTCTCTTCCTCGTCGAGATCCAACCGATAGCGCCCCCCTGTAATCGTCGTTAGGATTTCACGAGCACGTTGAAACACCGCCGGTCTGCTCGCGTCCATCGTCGTCTCCTGAACGTGGTCGACGAGTACATCACCGACTGTCGAAGAATAATCGTCGTCGAATTGCTCTTTAAGAGCGTCCAACGCTCGTTTTTTCTGGGTGATCGCGTTCTCGACCGCATCGTCAGTCTTTGCGTCGTCTATTCTCGTCTCTATCTCGGTGATTTCGGTCTGAGTGTCGTCGTAGCCTGCCGCTGTCTCTTCTGCTTGACGTTGTTCCTCTCTGAGTTCGGGAATGGCTCGCTCTTTGAGGTCATGCTCGTACCCTGGGAGGTTCTCGAGCTTTTCTGCCTCATTTTCTGCGAGAGCGCTCGCTGTTTCGACCGTAGTTTTTGTGTCTTCGAAGTCCTCAATCTGCTCACAGAGAGCTTGCAGTTCGTCGTGGTCTCCCGGAGTGAGGTCGAGCGTAGTAAAAATCCGGTCTCGGTCCGAGCGCAACTGCTCGATTTTTTCATCGGCCTCTGATATCGTCTGCTTGGCGCGTTCAAGGTCGCTTTGTGCAGTCTCGTGCTGGCTGTTCCGCTGTTCAAGATTCCGGATAGCTTCTTTTGCGGCTGGCGCATTCTCGACATCCTCGTACCCGTACGGCTGTAGTTTCGATTGAAGTTCGTTCTTCGCCGAATCGAGTTGTTCCTCGACAGCATTACGTTCGTCTTGGAGTCTCACCACCTCGTCGTGGGCCTTCTGCCACTCCAGCACCCGTTTCGTAATTACGGTGAGTTCGACGTCAGTCGTGTCTGGGGCCGCACCCAAGCTCTCACGTAGTTCTGCCCGCGTCGCTTCGAGTGATCGCTTGTCTTCTTCAAGTTGGTCTCCGTTCGCTGTGAGAGCTTCACGTCGCTGGTCGCGTTCCGCTGCGAGTTGCTGCTGTGCAATCGAGTCGTAGAGTTCGGTGAGGCGGGCTCGCACTCCATCTACCGTCCACGAATCCGGTGACCCCAACCCCGTCTGCTCGAAGGAGTCTCGATGTGGCTTCCGCGGATCACTCTCCTCATCAGTCGACGTACGAGATCGATGACCATACAGGAGCACGCCAGCAGCAGCAAGGAGCGTCACCAAGAGGGCAGGATTGACTAGCACTCCGAGTGCGAGACCTGCCGCCGAGAGCAGTGCAGCAGAAACGAGAGCGACCCTGAATGCCGCGTCACCTCCGTTCGAAGTATTCGGTGAAGCCGTTGCCAACCATTCTTCGAGCGACTGACTTCCTCGTTGCAGCGTTTGAAGATCCTGTTCGAGCTCTTCGTCGTTTTCCAGTAGTTCTTCGACGGCCGTCCGAGACTCCCGTTTCGCTCGTACTTTTTCTGCCTTCCGAGCGAATTTCGAGACATCTTTCCAGCTCACCGGGTCAAGTTCACTTAAGTCATTCCTGGTGACGTCAAGCGGGATGTCGTTGCGCGCATTAGCCCTCTTCCCTTTTGCACCGGTGAGTTCGCTTTCGAGGCTATCTGATCGGGTCTCGAACGACTCCAATTTATCTTGGAGCCCTTTCAGCTGTTGGAGCCTCCCATCGGGGAGACCATCCTCTGAGAGGCCAGCGTCTTCGAGTTCCTGCTCGGCTTCGTCTTTCGCATCTTCGGCATCGGTTTTCTTCTCTTGCCACTCCTGGAGTTGGACTTCGAGCTTCGCAACCTCATCCGCTTCATTGCCGTCTACTCGCTCCAAGACGTCCGGGAACTCCTCCAGATCTGTTTCGGCGGCTTCGAGCTCGTCCCGAGCGTCGACGTAACTGATCGCCTGTTCAAGCAGCTCGACTCGCTCCTTGGCTCGTCTGGCGTCCTCCAGATCGTCACGAAGCCTCGCAAGTCGATCTTGCTTCCGTCGTAACTCGCTAACGTTGCTTTGTGCGTTACGCAGGTCCTCAACGGCCTGTTCGGCGTCCTTGACAACCCCTTTCCCACGGGTGATTGTGGAGTCATCGTATCCGAGTTCGTCGCGTGCTGCAGCAAGGTCATACCCGCCAGCGGATTCCCGTTCGACAGTCTCTGCAAAGGTCGCGTTTCGGGTTTCTTGCTGGAGGAGGGTGTGAAGTGAGAGTCGGTAGCGGTCGCGTTGGTCGACAGGCGGTAGATTCGGCCGACCGACATCCTTTCCATCCTGCTGATAGCTTGTACGACTGCCGTTCAACTCTACTCGCCACGCATCTCCATTGACTGAGAGACGGCCGACAAGTTCGGCATGACCCTCGGTGGCCTCTGGCCAAAATAACCGCTCTATCGACTTGGCGACCGTCGTTTTTCCGGTCGCATTCGGGCCGTGGACGATATTGATCCCCGAACAAATGTCCTCGACAGCGAATCCCTCGGATTCGAAGCCAGGTGCCCGGCGAATGGTCAGCTCTTCGACGCCGATTGGGTCGTCCGTCATCGTTCGGCCTCCTTCTGATTCACTAATGTATCAAGCAAGACCTGGGCCTCCCGTTTGAGTACTGAAACAGCATCGTCTCGATTTGGTTGGTCGATGTCTGATTCTCGCCGAAGGATGTTGTACGCGTTCGTTCGATGTGTCTGGCGCATCGCGTCCAGCGAGTCCTTTATGAGTGGCTCGTATTCGTCACTCGGTGCTCCATTTTCGAGTTCCAACAGTAGGTTCGCTACGTACGCGACTGCGTCGTCGCCTTCCGCTCGCGTTTCGAGATCGACTTCAGGCTGAGTCTCGATGTCGATTGATTCGATGCGAACGTCGACGGAACCTGTTTTGGTTCCGAGTTGCTCTCGTATCGTCTGGCGTTGCTCGATAAGGGCTGTATGTGCATTCGTTCGGCCAGTGAGGCGAACTCGGGCGAGGAAGAGGTCCAGTGCCCCGACACTGGACGTGGACTGGATATGCTCGTGGATTTCATCCGACAGCAGTGGTGCAACAGCCTGTGGGTCATTCACGCCAGTTACGTCTACCTCGAGTTGGTCGTATCGGACGCTCGCCAGTGGAATCTGTTCGAGCGCGATAGTCCCGTCAGCATCTACGGTGAGTATCCACGGGCCATGCCGACCGGATTCGCCAGGGTCTAACGCCTGTGGTGATCCCGGATAGAGTGTTACTGGGTCAGAGTCGATCCGAATGCCTGGACTGTGAATATGGCCGAGCAACCACGCAATCGCGTGGGTGTTTCGAAGCTCGCTCGATTGGACCGGGGCGTACTGACTCCCACGGGAATCTAACTCTGCGTGAAGCACGCCAATACAGGGAATGTCCCCCTCGGGTAGGTCGTACTCGTCGAACGGAGAGTCGTATACGTGTTCGTCCGGGAACGACCAGCCATCAAAATTCACGATGGGGTCGCCCTCCCGTTCGAGTGCCCACCGTTCCCACGTTCCGTTTTCACCGAGCAAATGGAGATTCTCGAGGTCTAAGTCCTTCACAATCCGTGGCAACACGTCGAAATCGTGGTTTCCAGCGATAGTAATCGTCGGAATCTCGGACTCATCGAGGCGGATAGCGCCGTCCTCAAAGGCACCGTATGCTTCGAAGTATCGGTTCTCCCGGTCAGCGACATCACCAGTGACGACGACCGCGTCAACGTCACGGTCGATAGCCCGTTGGACCGTTTCACGCCAAACGGCTTTCGGAGAAAACTCCGGGCCATCTAATCGCTCGGGAATCCGACTGGGGTGGCGGCCTAGATGAAGGTCGCCGGTACAAAGAATAGTAATATCATCATCGCTCATGCTGGCATATTTCCAGATACGATATTGTATTAACACTATATAAAATTGTAGATGACTCGTAGTGTCTTCGGTTTTGAGGAGTTCTGCAGGGAGAAGAAGGAGTAGTGGTGCACCGTGATGACGTCGAAAGCCCCCGTCCGCTCGCGGCCGCTCGGCAACATATCGCGACTCTCTCCGCACCGCCCGCTCTGCGATAGAGATCGCCGAGACGACCACGGCTAACGCGAGCGGACGGCCCCTTTCAATCCCGCCCTGTGGACTGGTCGGTCTACTTTTCGCGATGTCGTCTCTGTGTGTGCGCAGTGTACGCCCGCTCGCCGTCCACTTCGGCCGGGCCGTCGTTCGCTCCCTCCCGGACCGCCATCGGGTTAGTCGGTCGGTTCCTGCGCGCCGTCGGTGCTCGGAACTGCCCTCACTCCGTTCGGCGACAGACTAACTCCGCTGGCCACTCGGCCCGACCGGGACGGCGCGCGTTCTCGTTTGTGTACCCTTCTATGGCGCGCTCGCTTCGCGCCCAGAGGACGCTCGCGAAGGCGCAAGCGAGCGCGCGGAGGAGACGGATGAGTTGTGTACTGTAGAGATGTGACTCGTGTAGTGGCGAGTGTCGGAAAAGACGCGGTAGTGGACGCGCCTTTAGGAAAGAATCCCAATGAGTAGTAAACAGACGATCGGTCAAATAGTTTCGGTCGATGAACAGGCGATTGAATGTGACGAAGCAGAAATCGAGAGTGTTGAGGAGACACCTGAGCTGCGGCCGTCGGTTGAGCAGACGATCCAAGGGAAGGTGGATACGAATCATCCGGATGGGGTTGGGCGTGGACTGACGTTAGCGGCAGAAGAGCGGATGGTGGCACGAGAAACAGAAATCAATCGAACGCGTGAGCGATGGGATCGATCACAAGATTCGAAACGGGAAGTGCAGTGTCGGCGAGCATCGAAAGCAGTGAGTCGAGAGCGGCGCTGTGCGTTCCAGGAGCGAGCGGCAAGTGTAGATCCGTGGTGTGACCCGGAGAGAGGGGATCCCCGCGAGGAGTTAGCTCAGGAGAAGTTAGCGGCAGTGAACAAGCAGGCGATGCGGTTAGCGGAAAAGCTTGAAGGATGGTCAAGAGCAGCGATCAGTCGGCGGTTAGCTGAACGCGTCGTGGATGAGACAGGCATAATGGGTGCAGTTGTGGGTGTGTATGAAGAATTGCGGACGGCCCCCGGGCAGGTGATTCCGATCGCGGATGTGCAGGACGTGAATCGGAAGGAGGTGAGCATCGAAGGGACGGTAACCCAGCTGTGGACTCCTGGCAGTCCGAAAATCCAGCAAGTTGGACTGATCGAAGACGACAGTGGTCGCATCAAATTCACCGTGTGGCGAGCATCGCAAAAGACGATGGTTCGAGAGGGTGAGAGAGTGCAGTTGCGGTCAGTTGCAAAGAATTGGTACGAGGGGCGTGTCTCGGTGGCGGTAACTGGCTGGAGCTGTATTCACAGTCCTGAGCGCGGTCGCTGGTGGGAGTAGTTGGGTAGTATCGGTTTCTTTTTATTGTGTGCCGGACCGACCCAGCCCCCGCCGCCCCACCCTCCGCTCCGTGCTCGCTACGCTGTGCGCGCAGCCACGACCGACGTAATAGTTCGTTGCGCTCTGCAATAGCAGGAGATAGCCAAATCCGGAGAATGCCGAGCGACTGTCCAGTATGCTGCGATAAGGGTGAACTGGACTGGTTGCGGCCAATGGACTGTCTTCCGTGAGTCAGTAGTCTGGGTATAGATTTCGAGACTTCTCTATAGTTTCATTCAACAGACGCACCTGAATCGTGTAATCTTTAGTAAAATATTTCTAGCCCTGATTGTTTTGTCAGAATTGTGCTGCTCAGCGCACTCTTCGACACGCCAGCGGTTAAGTCACCGTTCATCTCATCCGGAAATCTCGCTGACGAAGAGCGACTAGCCCACTTCCCGGCCACGACGAGATTACATGCAGGCCTCCTCAACGCGATGGTAGAGCGTGGCAAGGACCTCATCGTCGTGACGCCGTCCGACAGAGCCGAATTTCTGCACCTCCACGCCCTCGAAGCACTCTTCGGGCCCAAGGTAGATGGCCGTAACGCGGTCTTCCTGCTCAGCTCCAACACGGAATTCCGCGAGCGGTTCCGGCAGCTCGCCCCGACGTCGATACGGCCACCACACGACAAGTCTCGCTACGCGCGTGAGGAGACCCCAATAGCGAATGTGACGAAAGACGGATCCCTAGCGACAGTAACGAAGAACCTGAACCATCCCGACAAGCCTGCGCGGTTTCTCTTCTCGTACACGAGCACGCGTATTCCTTCGGACGATGTCGGGGATCGAGTTCGATGTGTGATCTACGACGACTCTGTGAAGTACGACGAAGAACGTCTCCTCCGATTATTGAACTGGAAACAACGGAATGACGTGCCCGCGATAGTCTACTTCACGAGCAATCCGACGTCAGACCTAGTGGAGAAACTACGGAAACGGGCATTCGTGTGGACGTGGCCACCTCGGCTGCTGTCTGCCGTAACCAAGAGTGACCGAGATCGTGGGCACGAGTGGATACGTACCGACGAGGAAGTGAGCCCGACAACCCGCCGTGCCCAAGTCGTCGCTAGACGGGAGCTGAACCGCGTTTCGGGGCTTTCTATCGACGTCCATACGTGCGGCGACGGAGATCTCCTCACGGCCCTGAAACGGGCGAACGACCGTAGAGCGAGGTTCGAGTACTTGGCGCGAGAGCTGGACGCCGACATCCTCAAGCGAGGCCAGCAGCTCGTGCGGTACGCTCTAGGGAGTTTCCGCGAACTCTTGGCCCCCCTTGACGTGGCCGACTTTCATGCCCGGCGGACAACCATATCAAGCCGGCTCGCACAACTTGGTCGGTTCGCGGGCCGCATCGCGTCCGATCCCGAGGCTAGTCCCGCAACCGGCACGTTCCGGGGCGTAGTCTCGGCTCTCGAAGAGCTAGAAGAACTTTGGGACGATGTGCCTGCGAGCGACAAGAAAGAGGGCGTGCTAGTCGACAACCTGCTCTACGGTGCACTCGACAGGGGGGACTCGATTTCCGTCGTCACTGCGACAGAGAGTCAACAGCAGGCACTCACGACGTTCCTCCAGTCCGAGCACGCTGCTCTTTACCGTGATCTGGGTGACGACCTCTCAATACACGACACTCACAGTGTTCGCTCGGCCGACCCGACGGACCACGTCGTCCTCTACGGGGCACTCCGGTGGGGTGACCGTGATCTCCTCCGCACCGACGTCGCAACAGACGCTATCGTCCTGGCGTATCCCATCGAAATGGGTCTCCTCCACTCACAAGTTGACGCCTTGGACGATTCCTTCGAGTCGATTGCGGACACAACGTTCTGGAACGTGATCGACAAGCTGACCCGTATTGCTACGGACGAACCCGCGGACGTCGAACGTGTGAACATCGACCTCCCTGAGTACAAGGAACCCAGTACGAGTGATCTCGGTGAGGACATCTCCGTAGACGAGGGCGAAGGAGAAGACCTGGGTGAAATCGTTCGAGGGTACGAGACAGATTACGAGGACGGTGAAGACTTCGACCCTACCGAGTTCGAGACATCCTCTACGCAACAGACGACCGCCTCTGGTGGACGGACCGAGACCGACTGTCTCGACGTCCACTTCGACGACGGCCTGTCCATGTACCTCCGCAAGGACACTGATGTGTTCATCGTGCGCGAAGGACACGACAAACTGTTCAAGAAGAACGCCTCCCGTCTCAAGAAACACGATGTCGTCGTCCACCTGGAGGACACCGACGAGATGCGTGACCAACTGTACGCGTTGATTCGTGAACGGGGAGACGTCGGACTGTACTACTACGCGAATCTGTGGAAAGTCAACCTTGAAGCCGCCTTGGAGGAGACCAGTGACGACCTCGACGACTTCGTGGAGAAGATGGAGCAACAGGGTCTCGACAAGGGCCGCGGCACCTACAAGCGGTGGTACGAGATGAAAGTCCACCGGACGCGGTCGAAGAAGAGCTTCTGGGCCATCACCGATGCGTACGATCTCGAAGGTGTGAAAGAGAACTTTAACCAGGTGTGGAACGCTGTCCAGGAGATGGAGACGATATACAGTCGTCTAAAGAGAGCACTCCGACAGACAGCACTTCGATCTGCCGCCGACGGAACACTAGACGACGTGATGCTGTCGGAGAGTCCGGACATCCGTCTCAGCGACTTCGATATCGGGAAGTATCTCTTCCGACTCAACGTCCAATCGATAGAGGAGGGTGTTGAGGCCAAGAGTTCACAGATAGGACGATTACGTGGGCTCCAACCACTTCGTATAGTTTCTGATTAGAAATATTTGTCTGAATGAAATGTGCCGTCCTGGTTCCTGCTACTGCGCTCCTCTAGTCCGAAGCCGTCAGACGACGACTGGAACGAGTAACTTACTTTGCTCCCTAGCTAGATTTGTCATCTCGAACCAGTCTATCTCCCTAAATTTATGATACCCTGCTACGACGAGAGCATATGGGCCTTGGGCCGCGT
The DNA here is from genome assembly GCF_056892285.1 of Haladaptatus sp. HS23. Taxonomy (NCBI): domain Archaea; kingdom Methanobacteriati; phylum Methanobacteriota; class Halobacteria; order Halobacteriales; family Haladaptataceae; genus Haladaptatus; species Haladaptatus sp. HS23. Next base: position 22,851 of record NZ_JBXGLH010000019.1, read on the forward strand.
GAAATTCCACCACAATCTGACTCTCGTAGGTACGTTCGACCACCGGACGACGCGTACGAGATAGACGCAGACGACAAGGAGTATCAACAGCATCAAGCCGTCAACAACGTTCTACTGGAACGACTTGTCGAACGAATCACGGGACGAGGCGACTACGGTCAGACCGTCTACGACGTTAACCCGAAGGATCAGTTCTTCGCGGGCGCACTTGCGAGCCAATACCAGTACCGCGAAGCTCAAGAGTCCGACGACGCGTTCGGGAACATCGCAACGCGAGTCGCGCCCTTCACTATGGGGCTCCAGTTCAAACTCCCGGGGTCTGTTCCGGATAACGAGACGGTGACGATCAATCCGTCCGCGAAGGTGTTCTATCGCCGCCTCCCAACCTACGAGGAGCAACAGGAGTTTGGTGGGCCCGTCGGATTCGATCCAGAAATCGCTGAGGACGACGCGCTCACGCCCTCCGAAGGAGGTGAGGACTCTGAGGGAGAAGACGTAGAGGACGACGACTCCGGTGGGTACGCTGGAGACGACGCGTCGCTGGAAGAGCTCCGACCGGTGTACGAACGAGTTCAGATCGATGCGGGTCCTCTTACCGTCACCGCGGGGGAACTGAAGCGTGCAGCGCAGTCCGACGGTGAGCTATCTCCCCTTAAGGCCGACGATGCGCTGCAGCATGCGATAGAAGCCTATTGTCAAGACGAGCGCCGGTACCGGGAGCCGGACCCGCCGGAAGAGGTAGATAAGCGTGACGCGGAAAAGATTCCGGAAACCGCTCTCGAAGACGAGAAAACCTTCGAGACATTCTTAGAACAACGATTCAGTGGAGACACGCCGACGCCGGTGTGGAATTTCGAGATATCACTTACGGCCCAATACGACGAGGACGCCATCATCGTCTCCGTCTCTTTCGTGAACAAACACGGTGTCGAGTACCCCGACGCGCTTGACCCGAAAGGCGAGGAGTGGCGGGCGTTCTTCTTCGACGTCAACTCCGACGTTTCCGTCAAGGAAACTCCGATTGAGCCGTTCGTCTCCGACGAGATCAGGAACGAGTACCACTACGACCCCGAGATGGATGGCCTCGGACGCAACTGTAGCGTCGAACGAACCGATCCCACCACGATAGAGACGGTGACCGTCCCGATTCACGAACAGCGGAAGTATCGTAGTCGAGAGACGCTCTCGGCTCCGTTCAGCGACTTCGCGGGAGGCACTATCGAGACCCACTTAGACCGCATCTCTCGGGAGATGGAGGAAGCCCGAGAACAGTACGAGTCGATGCGCTCCGAAGTCCGGGACGGTCGGAGTGACGAAGCACGCGAGAAATTCGACGAAAACTTGGAGGCGTTCGAGAAGGAACGACAGCGTTTCGACCAGGGCCGGAAACTCATCCGGGACGACGTAGGCCACAGTCGAGCGGCGTTCAAGTTCATGAACCAGACGTTCGACCAGATGGGGGAGAAGTACGAGGAGTGGTACCTCTTCCAGATCATCTACATCGTCATGGCCATCCCGGACGTGGTGGCTCAAACCGAAGACATCGACGCAGAGGACCACTGCTTGGACGAGGTTGACGTGATCTACTTCCCTACCGGTGGTGGGAAGACCGAGGCGTACCTCGGCCTCGTAGTCTTCACCGCGTTCCGAGACCGATTCCGGGGGAAGGCTCACGGGACGACGGCGCTCACGAAGTTCCCCCTCCGGCTGCTCTCCCTGCAGCAACTCCAGCGTATTGCGGACGTCTTCGCACAAGCGGAGCTGATCCGCCGTCGTGAGTGCTCTGACACCGACGAGTTCAGCCTCGGGTACTTCGTCGGGAGTGGGAACACTCCGAACCAACTGATGGAGACGGACGAGGACGGTAACCTCACCGACAACATCAGTCTAGTGAAAGAGGAAGACAGTCGATACGCCGAGAAGTGGAAAATCGTGACGACGTGTCCGTTCTGTGGCGAGGACGCCGTTGAATTGGACGGCGACTACGACCGGATGCGCCTCCTCCACATCTGCACGAACGACGACTGCGACGAAGAAGAGCTCCCCCTCTACGTGACGGACCGAGAGGTCTATCGGTACGCTCCGACCTTCGTGGTGAGTACGATCGACAAAATCGCGGTCGTCGGAATGCAACGTCGTTTCCGCACCATCTTTGGGCGGTTGAAGAAACGCTGTCCGAAGCACGGGTTCTCGGGAGAGAACCGATGTTTGGTGGCGAACCGAGGGTACTCACGGTACAGCTGCGACGAAGACGTGGAAGACGTTGACCCAGTGGATCCACCCTCTATCCTGATTCAAGACGAACTCCACCTCCTCCGTGAGGAGTTCGGTGCGTTCGACTCCCACTACGAGACGTTCCTCCAGGAGTGGGCGAACCGTGTCGGTGACGGCTGGGATATCAAGAACGTCACCGCGACGGCGACGATCAAGGGGGCCGAAAACCAGGTCCACGCCCTCTACTGGAAGGACGTGAACACCTACCCATCTCCGGGCCCGCTTCTCAAACAGTCGTTCTACGCGTACGAAGACCCTCACCAACTCGGTCGTCGTATCGTCGGTTCGGTCCCCCACAACGTGTCACGGACGTACGCACTAGTTGAGGTGCTCCGTGAGTACGCCGATGTCGTCCAGCACTACCAGCGGAACCCAGACAAACTCTCAGCGGCGTTAGAACGGGAACACCACCGGACGACACCGTACGGGGAAGTCGTTGACCTCGGCCTCCCAGACGGAGATTCAGGGAGACAGAGCGCTGTCCTGGACATCTTGGAGTATTACGATACGCAGATCGCGTACAACATCCAAAAGGTAGACAGCGACCGTCTCCAGCGTGCCGTCCCCTCCATGATCAACCCGTGGCTAGAGACACGGGACGAAGAGCGCGACGCGCTGAACTCCGTGGTGATGAGCGGTGAGACGGGTTTCGATGTCGTTCGAGACGTGTTAGAACGTCTCGAATCGGACGATCCTGACGACCCCGTGGACATCGTGAACGCGACGAGTATGATATCCCACGGCGTTGACGTGGACACGCTGAACTTCATCTCGTTCTTCGGGATGCCACGACAGACGGCGGAGTACATTCAGGCGTACTCTCGTGTCGGCCGCCACGTTACGGGTACCGTCTTCGATCTGTTCAACCCGGTCCACGTCCGTGACCGCTCACACTACACCCGGTTTGACCGGTACCACGACTTCCAAGACCTCCTCGTCGAAGCGACCCCGCTGGAACGGTGGGCCGAGTTCGCGGTGAGCTGCACGATGCCGGGTATCTTCGCTGCGATGCTCCTCCAGTACTACGACGAGCAACTTGAATCCTCCATCGGGCGTGTGTACCTCTACGACTCGTTCCGCGAGGCGCAGCGTGCAGGCGATCTCGACAAGGACGAGCTCCTCGAATTCGTGAAACGATCCTACTGTGTCACGTCCGACCAGCGCCCCGAGTGGGCGGAGGACCGGACGGTTGATCTCTACGAGCGGAAAGTTGAGCGGGAGTTCGACAACATCTGGGAACGGTGCATGTCCGGCCACCCGAAGGACGGCTACCAGGGGTGGATCGGGAACATGATCAAGCGTAGTGAGGACGACCGAGGACCGATGCGGAGTCTACGGGACATTGACGAGCAGCTTCCGATTGACGTCGATACGGGTACCGCACAGGTGCTAAATATGTTCGATAGGAGGCAGTGACGATGACAGATTCAGAGATGAAACGCGGTCTGGCGCAGGTGATGTATCGATTCGGCCCCAAGTCGTTGTTTGACTACGGGCGACGAGGATTGTCGATGAAAGTGTCCCGGTGGGAGACCGACAAGGTCAGCTCGCTCGACACGAACTACGTCGCGGAACAGATCGCCACTCACGCATCCAGCTTCCGGAACGATGACGAGGACCCCTGGGTAGACCTCGCGGTGGACGACGTGGATTTCCGCCGACCGAACCGCGTCGTCGGATCGCTCTATCCCCTGACGATGTACTGTCAGAACCGGAGTTGCCACCGGGTCGTGAGTAAGAAGGAGCCCAGTCACTTCGTCTACACCAACGGGGAGTGTCCCGAGTGTGGCGGTGAACTCCGTCAACTCGCCTTCGTCCTCGTACACGACTGCGGGAACATGATGTCGATCAACCCGCAACCCTGCAGCAACCCGAATCACGGATACGACCACATCTACCTCAACAAGCAGAACATCAACGACCCCCTCTCGTGGCACTTCTACTGTGGTGAGTGTGGCGACTTCTGTGGGAACATGTCGAAGCGGTGTACCAAATGCCACAAGGAACGAGTGTACTTCCGTCCGATAGCGAGCAACTCCGTCTACTACTCCCAGGGCGACGTCCTCGTCAATCTCCCAATCGATCAGCGATACAGCGGCGACATCGAATACGGGGAGAGCTGGGCCCGTATACTGATGTCCGCTCACCTCGGTGACCTTGACAACGTCGTCGAAGAGGAGGGGAAGACCTACGAAGAACTCGGCCGGATGACGACGGACGAACGCGACGCAAAACGCCGGGAGAAGCAGATAGAGGAGCTGAAGGAGAAAGTGGGCGCAGAACAGGTTGAAAAGATGATCGAGAGTGGTGTGGATCTCGGAGATGTCTTCGACGTAGCGGAGGACACGATAAAGGGATCGACGCGAGAGGAGGTCGTCGAAGAGAACCGCGAACGTGTCGAGCTCCCCTCTCAGCGAGGCGGCGATAGCGACGTAGATCAGGCGTACTCAACGCTCTCTCATGAACTCTTCACTTTCCTTCGCTCTACTCAGGGATACGAAGGGAACATAGACACGACGGAGGGAATGGAGCGGCAACCCACTCCTCTGTCCCTAGACGGTCTCTTGGAGCAGGAAGATTTCCTCGAATCGAACCCGGAGGCAGAGGTATATCCGGAAAAACTCCAGAAAGTGAACATCAAGTCGGCGTGGGTCGTGGACAATCTCCCCCTGCTGAACTACACGTTCGGGTTCACACGCGACCGCCCCGAACGGTCGCGGACGGATCTACAGCCGTTCCCACATCCCCGGGGTGAGGACAGCACCCCCGTATACGTTGACCAAACACCCTCTGAGGCCATCGTCCTCCAAGTGAAACGATCCGCGATCATCGAGTGGCTGGACGAGAAGGGATCACTGCGTGGTGTCGAACGTCCCGATACAGACGACGAAAGTGACCTTAAAGAGTGGTTCTTGGAGAACGTGGACACCAACGAACTCCGTGACCACTACTCGCCCATCGAAGACGACCTCACACGGGAAGTGTACACGCTCCTCCACTCGATGAGCCACGCGCTGATGCGGACGGCGAGCGGACAGTGTGGTCTCGACAGCAACAGCATCTCGGAGTACGTGATGCCGAGCATCCCGGCGATTTTCCTCTACGCGAGCAGCACCGAACACTTCTCTCTAGGAGGGATGCATACACTGTTCAAGACGAGGATTCACCCCTGGGTGGATGAGACTATCGCGGACGTCCAGCAGTGCGTGTACGACCCAGTGTGTGAGCACGAGGACGGTGCCTGCCACGCGTGCCTCCACATGAGTGAAGTCGCTTGCGAGAGTGCCAACGGGAACCTCGACCGACGCTATCTAGTCGGCAACGACAGAGGTCGAATACCCGCGTTCTGGGAGTCAGAGTACGTGTGACCGACGACCACGATGCGATTTGTACGAATTTCGCGGTGGTCCGCCAGTTCGACGACCATGGCCGTGTCGTCGCTATCCGAGACACCATCTTGTCCCTGGACAGCAGAGATGTAACTCGGGCCGACGTAGATCGTGGATTAGGAACACCGCTAACCACCCGGGAAGCGGCTGCCCTCTTCACCTGTCTTCAGAAGAACGGAGCAGCAACTCAATCGGCGACCGATGAACGGGGTTTTGCGGCCTACACTTTCGAAGTCGATCCTCTCGAAGTAGACCGAGTACTAACCCAGCAAGCCGCAGTGATTGCAGCAGACCGTCGTTCCCCCCAGACGAGCCAGGACGACGTCGTCAAGTTCGTGGCCACACTTCCGGGGGGATTCGAACCGACCTCCGCACGAGTCCGTTCGATCCCCAACATCGCTTCTACGATCCGCAATCAGGTGTTCGACGCCGATTCGTCGGTACGGATTGCCAATCCGTACTTCGATCCATCACTTGAACTCGTGTCCGACCTTGCGAGTCTCCCTCAACGGGGTGTCGAGACACGACTATTGACCCGAGAAACCGCAGACGAGGAAGGCGATACAAGAACGACGCTCAACAAGATGTGGAACTTGATCGACGAGGAACATCGTGACAACTTCGAGGTGAGAGACCTCTACCGATGGGACGAGAGACAGGGGTCTCAGGCGTTTGCGACTCACGCGAAGATCGTAATCGTGGACGATAGGGTCTGCTACGTCGGAAGCGCGAACCTGACTGATACAAGTCTTTCAACCAATTTCGAGTTCGGTGTCGTCGTTGAAGGTGACATCGTTAAGGAAGCCACTACGGTGTTTGACGAAGTGTTCGAGTACTCGTACCCAGTTGATCTGCCGATATAGGTGATAATACTGCTCGTGTTGCGGATTTACCGGCTATTTGTCTTCGATTTTGTCTGTCTTGTTTAAACTCTCAGGAAGAGATATATTTCAGTAGTCGTGCGGAATACAAAGCGCGTATCGGTCACGGCTTGGAGATTCTTGACAGCCACTGTGGCGTCACGAACGCGATCGAGAGTTACGTTCGGTTTCAGAGGAATTCGTCCAGCGTGGAGTTTTCATTAAGCGCACGGCGTGTGTCAATCTCCTTGTCGTAGTTCGAGTAGTCCCTGATCCCTGCCGCACCCCCCGTCTGTTCCAAATAGTTGCGGGTGGTGTAGTCGACGTAGACCAAGGGGAGGACGTTCTTCGCGACATGTTCTTTCGGATACTCCCCGCGGATACCCTTTTACCGTCCTCCACCAAGCTGGTGAACACTCACTGTAGATGAACGGCGACGTCTGGCTCTCTTCGGAGTCGAACGTGGCTTGTCGCGGTGGTTGCCGGAGGTCAAACGAGATCTCGAACGCGCGCTCGTACGCGATCGGGAGGTTGAACATCTGGCCCGTGAGGTAAGTCGGCGACTTGAGCGGTGCTCAAGGCTTGTTCTCGATCACGTAATGGTCGGCCATCTGGTGAGCGAGCTCCCGGGATCGAGGGATCTGGTTGACGTGCCCTTCCGGGGTCAACGCCGGGCATGTCCGAGTACCGAGTGCACATGGGGTGGCCGAACCAGAGGTCGAAGTATCTCTCGGGCGTCTCCTCCATCAGGTCGACTTCTCGTGTCGTAGTATACCAGGGGTTGTCCTTGGGATCAATGGTGAAACAGTGGACCTCGCCGATCGTCGAGAGCGTCTCTGCCTCCACGCTGTAGTCCGCGAAACAGTAGGCGATTCGGAGTTCTCCCGATCCATCGTTGTCACTTGAGGTCATGATTATCTGGCTTGTTCATTCGGACGCGAGGCGGCTTCGAGAGCTACCGAGATAGCACGCCCCTCGGCGTGTATCCCGGTGGTCCAGTGACCGCGTGTCGAGGCACGTAGCAGTCCTCGGCCGCGTCGTACGCTACTCATAGCAACTCTCCCTCACCTCGACCGGTCAGTTCGTATCGGATCCCGCGCGCACCTACGCGTTCACGCGTGACCAACCCCAGCTCGTAGAGCCGACCGACAAGCCCGGAGCGGATGGTGCTGGCCTGGGCCGCCGACCAATTATCCGAGAACTCGCCGACCCGTTCGCTCAGCGGGTCGGGTCGGTCGATTCCCTCGGCAATCGCTGCGGCCACGACTCGCATCGCTCTGGCCTCTTCGGGGTGCTCGGCATCGACGTGATCGAGATAGAATCGTCGCTCAGCATCGGACAGGGAGTGCTCTACAGTCTCGTCTTGCTCGTCAAGGAGCGGGTTGATCAGACATGCGAACTCGAGACCGGCCTCAGTGATCCCGAACTCCCGGGTTTCGGGGTCGATATCAATGAGCTGTAAGTCGGGGGGCGCCCCCGTGAGGTTCCCTTCGGAGTCAATCTGGCCAACGAAGTGCGTCTTGAACCGGTCAAGCGAACGCTCGACTTTTTCGCCAGTGGGCAGAGCGGCCGAGAACTTTTCACCGCGGCCGCGGCCCATCCGGTCGTCTAGCTGCTCCAACCAGAACCCGTATTCGCGCGCGACTTGCGCGGTCTCATCACGGAACTGCTTGTATGGGGCGCCGTCTGTGCTCTCGCCGTCCAACCAGATCACCAGGTGTCGGAGCGACAGCTTCATCGGGAAGATACGGTTGTACTGTCCCCACAGTGGCCCCGTGTCGATTCGCGCTGGGGCCGGTGGGGCGACGGTGCGAGTGTCGAATTCCTGACGGGATAACTCCGTTAGGTCCTCCCGACAAACCGTACCTCGATGCGGCGACGACTGGCTCGTCCGCTCGTTCGACGCTCGGTCCCGGGGGGGTGACTCGTCAGCCTCAATGGCCTTGCTGAACGACATCAGTGTCTGTTGCTCGCCCGATTCCAGCTCCAACTGCGTCCGCAGCGCCCGCACGAGGAACTCCTCGGGGTCCTCGTAGCCGCCGCTTCGCACGGCCGAGCGAATTTCGTCTACGAGTTCGGGTGGGATGTCGACGACAACGCGCATACTACGATACTTCCCCGTGGATGTCGTCTATCAACTCTTTTAATTCGCCTTGCAGCAGGAACCCCTCACTCGTCACCGACCACTGGTGGCTGACGGCCTTGGCAGTCTCCTCAAGGACAGTTTCATCTGGCTCTCGGTTGGCGATCTTCGAGAGGGCTCGACCCGTGCGCGGTCGTCGGAGGTCCATCCGGTCGAAGATCCGGTTCGACCGGTATGTCTGCGCGAGAACACCCTCGGTCTCGGTGTAGTCGTCCCCGTCGCGACTGAGCTCGGCCATGAACCACAAGCGTGAGAACGCGTTGGTGTAGAGGTCTTGCGTGGACCCGAGGAACTTCTCCTTCATGGATTTGTGTGTCCGGTCGGTCGCTTCACGCGGCCAGCGATACCGGACGAACTCCGGGTACCGACCGATGGCGAGGTAGTGCCAGATGCGCTGGTCGCCCGCATCCCGAAGCGGGATGTCGATGTACTTCCGGACGGCCGGGCCGACGGCCGCGTCGATAGACTCGTTGCCCTCGTCGCCCTCCTTGAAGTCGTCGGACTCGTTCATCACGAAATCGATAACCTGGTCGAGAGCTGTGAGGTTGGCCGTCAGGTCGGTTTCGGTCCGGCACTCACGGAGTCGCGACTCCGAGTAGCGCTCCGTGTCGCCGGTCATCAGGTCCTCGGTGACGAGGATCGAAGCGTTGCTGTCGAGTCTGTAAAGTGTGTCTTCGGTCATATACTGAGGTCCAGTACGCGTTCGAGTGATTCGTGCGGTGCCCGTCGTCGTTGGACGGTTGTGGCGACCTGGTTGAGCGTCTCGGAGAGCTCCCCCGGCTGTAGCATCTCCTCTACCTCGTCCGGTGAATTCGACGCGAAGAGGCTACCACAGACGTCAGAGAGCATCTTCTCCTGCCACGGGTACTTCGTCTCGCCGTGGATAACGAAGAGTTCGGCCGCCTCCAGGACGAACTGGGTCATGATCTGGGTGCCGAACAGATCGATGACCAGCTGTCGGACTCTCCCCCGACCGTGGGGACCCTTGTCCTCGAAGAGCGGCTCAAGGTACCCGTGGTCGGAGTTGATGTACAGCTTGGGGGAGGCCTCGTCCGTCAGATCGAGATACCACATGTTCCCGTTGTCGGCCGGGATGGTCGGGTCGTCGAACGACTTTGGAATGGTCGGCAGGTTGCTGGACGTTCCACCGAGCGGCTCGTCAACGTCCACGACCCCACGAGGACCGTGTGCGAGCTTCTTACCAACCTGCTCGGCGAACGGTGCCCCCGTGTGTCCTGATGGTTGCCCACCGAGTGGCTCTGTTCGAACCAGTAACGGGGTTAGCTGGACCCGACCACGGAGCATCTCGTACTCCAGTTCGATGGGGCCCTCATGCTCACCAGCAGAGAGCGGACTGTTCTTGACGACGCTTAGGAACCGGTGGTGGTTGGTTGGGCAATACCCCTCGACCACGAGTGCGGCGTCATGCGAGGCGCCGGGCGGAATAACCCGGTCTAAGATCTCGTCGGTGACTGTCACACGGATGGTAAGAGTAGCCACGTCCCAGCTCCCGTCTTCCTCTTCGGAGAGGTCCAGCGTGAGCGTGTCGTCGGGTGTCTGACTCGTCCCACCGTCCAGCGTGTAGGAGACGTACTCGAACCCCAGAGGATCTCTGGCGTACCGATATGGGTACGCGTCGAGACGAGTGCTTCCCTCTCGCCGGCTCAAACTCACGACCCACCACCCCCAGTGAGGTCGTAGTCGAAATCGACCCGTGTCTGACCAGCCAGGACCTCGTCACCGACGAAGACGGAAGTCAGCTCGAACTCGACATTGGTGGTGCTCGAGTCGAACGTGAACGTCACGGCTCCGTCTTCGATAACCTCGTCGACCGCCTGCGGGGAATCCCAGTCGGCGATATCGATCTGGTCAATCGTCCGGTTGGACCCGTCAACCTCGTCGATAGACAGCGTAACGGTCCATGAATTACTTGGCGACGACTCCAGAGTGAGCCCACCCTCGTACTCGTGAGCCCGGTCGAAACTGCCCTCAACCCACACCTCGTCGAACGGGGAGAGGCCGGGGTTAGGTCCCGGTCCTGATCCCGGTTTCCCGCCACCGTGGTCGTCTTCGAAGAACGGGAATTCTTCGCCGAGCGTGTCGACTCGGTCGTCGTCGTCGGTCTGAGCACCACCGAGAATCTGCTGGAGAGCCGTCTTGACGTCGGACTTGAGGAACGAGGTGATACGCTTCGAGGGGTTGTCGTCGTCGTACGACTGGGCTAGCTTCTGCGTTGGCTTCTCCCAGGTGTCGTGGGCTTCCGGCTCGGCGTCCCGGAAGAACGACTCAATAGACCCGTCGTCGTCGGGGAGGTCGGCTACTGCCAGTCCGGCGTCGTGCTTGGCCCCGCCTGCGATGAGGAGCGCGTGGAAGTCTTGTCCGGTCGTGCGGGAGGCCGCTCCGTAGTTCCGGTACTTGACGACGTGCCGGGCGCCTCGGAACATGGCGACGTCGTTACGGTACTTGTCGAGGTCGGTCTCGTCGTCCGCGAGTCGAACGACGAGCGCCAACTTCCCGGTCTGAGCGGGCTCGGTTTTCGTCGGCGGGACTTCGAACTCTACTTCCTTGACGGCCACAGAGCCGGGGTCGCCGAACTCGTCGTCCGGGTCCACCCAGGAGTCGTATGCCTTGACGTAGGGGGCGACGCGGTCGACCGTGTTGGGCTCGACCGTCCGTGGTGACGCATCCGATGGTCCCTGGACCGTGACCTTGATGCCGTCGTCGACGATGAGCGGCCAGTAGTACATCGCGGCGGCTTCGTAGAGGCCCTCCACGATCTTCTCGGGCGCGCGTGTCCGTCGCGTGGGTTCTCTGAACCCGACAACCAGCGTCGTCGTACCGTTCCCGTCGGCTCGGGTCAGGTGGAGGGTCTCTGCCAGGTCGTCGGGAACGTCACGGAGCGCGACCATTCGTTCGTGGGTCCCATCGTCGACACCGATCCACCCGCCGCCTTTGAACTCCTGTCCGCCGATCTCGTGATCGGGCAGGTCCAGACGGCCCACGAGTTTCGGTTCATCCTCATCTTCGGGTACGCTGTGGAAGAGGACGAGCTTGAATCCCGAAAAAGCCCACAGCACGGACGCCCCGACGCCGTGGACGCCACCACCTTCATTCTTGGTCGTGTCCGCGAAGTCCTTCACGAGGGAGGCGTAGTTCGTCTCGCGGCTGTCTTCGTCGCCCGAGAGACCAACCGCGTTGTAGTCTTCGACCCCAAGGAGGTACAGCTCGCCGTCACGAATCTGGTCCAGTACCTTCTGGACACCCAGCTTCTCGTCGTCCTCGGCGACAGCCTTGAGGTGCGGTTCGAGTTCGTCCCAGTCGATGGCCTGCTTAAACTCTTCAAGGCCCTCACCACGCCGTAGGCACTCAAAGAAGAAGTTGATGTGCGGTATTTCGCCGTCTTCGCGTGCGTCGTAGGTGTTCTGGGGGAGCTCTCGCGAGAGCGTCTCTAGGACGGAGTCGAGCGCGAAGTCTGTCTGAGGCAGACCCACGAAGGTGTCCTCGGAGTCCAACTCCTTGAACGACGCGTGTAGTTTGTGTGTGATCATAATTTATCTGTGTACGATGTGTGTATGAGTCAATCCGTACATAAGTGTTACCCACAGAAAACGTCTACTCTAAATTTTCGTCCGTCAAATATGTCCTTAGTTGGGCCTTGAGCGGCCATTCTGGACGTTTAACCGGGTCCTTGTCCGTGTCAGCTCGCTCAATCTTCTTCCTTCGGTGGGGGCTACTTAACCCGATGTGTACGTACGCCGTCTCCGGTGTCGACCGGACATCCCCATCTCCAAAGGGGTGTTGAGGGGTGTGATCGTGGTGTGGGAGTAGATTCGTCTTCGACCGAGACATCATGATCACGGAAGCCCCCACACACAATGCACACATGGACTGATGACGGCGCCAATGTTGCCGTCACTTGGATGGCTTAATCTCTTCTCGAAGCCGCCCGATCAGCTCGTGATTGTACTGATTACCGTCCTCACCATCCTAGCCCTTGATGGAATTGACGCTCAACTGGTTGGCCTGCTGCGTGGTGTCGTCAAGAACGAGGCCGATATCAGAGTCCTCTGTGATGCAGCCGTGTGGAGCCGAAACGGCGGATCGGGTACCTTCCTCACTGAAGACACTGAAGACCTCTTGGGAAGCAACGAGCATACAGGAAGTACTGTAGAAGGTGGTGAAGCGGATAAGAGCGGTGATGGTCTCCCCGATTCCTTCGCGGATTTCTTGGGCTCAGAGAATAAGTCCGTACCGGAACGAATCAACGACCAGATAGTGAGCCGCTACGATACTGGCTCGGCGTTACAGATTCTCTCCATAGAGGATTTTCTCACTATTGAGGCAGGGGGAAAGGCTCTTACCGAGACTCAGTGATGATCTGTCTAATCATCTCGCGTGCCTCGTTCTCTGACAACCCTTCGAGCTGAACGTTTGTCAGTGCGTGATTGAACCGCCGTGTCGTCTCGTCTATGACACGCGACGGTTCGTCTGCGAGTTCGTCACACATGGCTCGAACGGCGGGTTGGTAGCGCGCGAACCAGCGGTCAAACACCTTGTTGACCATCGTCTGGTTGGCAAAGACCGCGTCAGTCGTCGAATAATTGTCGCCACGCGAAGTGAGTTCCGCGATCCACCAAAGTCGGTGGATGGCGTTCGAGTACAAGTCGGAGCCCGCACCGAGGAACTTCTCCCTCATCGCTTCCTCGGAACGATACTCCCAACGGTGCCGGACGAGATTGGGATATTGGACGACTGCTAGCCAGTGCCAGAGGCCGGGGTCACCGGCAGTTCGTCTCGTGATGTCGAGAGCACGGTGAATTTCTTCGGCGAGTGAGCCATCTATAGCTGTGTCGTACTCCGGATACTCCTCAAGCACCTGCTTTACCGCCGAATCGATCCTATTGAGGTCGGCTGTCGGATGACCCGGCATGGGCTCTACGTACTCATTCAGCTGTTCGTCGGTGAGCGTTGCCACGCCTTTCATGAACGATTGACCAACGAGGCGCCGTCCATCTTCGGTCAGTCGGTGTAATTCTGTCTCGGTCATGTTAGATCTGAAGGCCCTCCTCCATGAGATGGATCAGTTGCTCGCGGGGGTTGATGTACTCCTGAAGTTCACTATCGATCCGCTGTATCACATGGGGTAGGGTCTGTGGATCAGAGAGATCATCCCTGAGACGGTGAGTCGATTCTGATACATCATTAGTATCGTAGAGGTTCCGAGCAAACGTTTGGAGCACCATCTCCTGCCACTCGTGTTCAACCTCGCCCTCTACGTCTACAGCACTTCCAGCACGAACGAGCAGTTGTACCCACACACCGTAGCTCACCTGGTCAAGTATCACGTCGCGCATCCGAGCCTCGGCCCCGACAGATCCTCTACTCTGTAGAACCTCGGCAATACGGGGGTGGTCGGAGTTGATCCACAATTTAGGACGACTCTCGTTCCGGAAGTCGAGGTAGTATAGCTTGTTCCCATCTGGGAGGTGTGCATTTTGTGAGAACCGGACTCGCTCACCATCGATGGCGGCTCGCTCTTCTTCCTCGTAGCGGTCAATGACGACGTAGTACAGCGTCCCACTGGCGACGCGGAAGTTCTTCTGGTCGGCGTAATGGTTTGGTTCTTCTCCTGGACGAGCTTCGGTGCGAACGAGATACGGACGCAGTTCGACGGTCCCTCGGACAGTGTTCTTAGGAACCTCTAGAGTGACATCGTATTCACCGGGCGTCGTAGGAGTTTCGGAGATGACCTCCCGGTCACGATAGATCGTCTCGTGACAGCGAATGGTGACGTAGAGTTTGGCTGGCGGCTCTGCCCGTTCGTCTTCTGGAAAGACTGCCTGTACTGTCTCCTCGGGTAGGTGAAGTTTCCCATGGAGAGTAATGGTGTTCCAATCCGGCTCGTCATTACTGTCAGATGACGACACTGCCGATGCGAGGTCAATCTCTGTCTGTGCCGGGTTCAGTTCAAGTGCTGTTTGATTTCCATCGTCAACGGTGAACGAGTCCAACTTGAAGTCTACTCCCTTATCACAGTAGCTGAACGGAAGTGTCGTGGTACGATATCGCTGCGAGTGTTTGGTCACGCTTGATCCTCCTCGGGGGTCTGTAACTCTGCGAGTATCTCTAGTTGTGTTGCGCCGACGTCACCGTGCACTAAGTCAGCAGGTTCATCGGAATGAGAACGACCAGAGAACGTGAGTTCATCGACGTTTTCGTCGGCGACGAGGTGAACACATCCATTGTTGTATGACACAGTTACGCCGCATTGTTCGATTTCGACGTAGTCGATGGGAATGTCGTCGTAACGGGATCCGTCCTCACCAACACCAGTTAGTGAGATATCGGTACTCCATCCCTCGAACTCCTCTGGCAGTGCTTTAATTCGACCAGAAATCTCCCACGCGTCGCCGTCGAAGCGAGACGAGCTGTCGATTTCGAAAACGGGATCGGCGGGCGACATCGTGGATCGGGGATTCCCGCTCCCGTGGATCGGAAACCGATTCAGAACGTTGTCGGAGAGAGAGTCGCCGTTACTGCCCTTCGAGATCAAGTGACGGAGGCCGTCACGCAGCGTTCTGAACATATCGTCAAGTGCCATTCGGAATCCACGTTGATACTGTTCACGAAGGTTCTCAGTAGACTCCCACTCGTCGTGCTCAGGCGGCTCGGCGAATCGCAGGAACCGGTCGTTCTCTAGATCACTATCCGAGGGAACTCCTTCCGACCGCGCTTCGCCAGCGGCTAATACACCGAAGAAGTTCCGGTCACCGTAGGCGACACGACTCTGGTCGTAGTACTTGACCACCATCCCCGCCCCCCGGAACAGTGCGACGTTATTTAGATACGTATCGTCGTCCGCAGGGGATGCGAGGCGAGCCGACAACCGAACCGAGCCATCGGGAGTCTCAGTTCCGTCGGCACGAGGCGGGAGGTTGATCGGGATATCGAGTCCAGCAACGTCCCCAGGGTTCACCAACGTCTGATCGTCCGTAGTTCTCTCCTCGTAAGCCTCAACGAACGGTCGGATCGCCGGGACGCTCTCGACGTCGGCCGTCAGTGTATCGTCGGGTGTTTCGACCGTGACTTCGAGATCACCCCGATAGATGGCTGGCCAGAAGTACTTGACAGAGGCGTCAACGAACTCCTGTGCGAGGTCTTCGACGTCCGGTCGCTCGTCCCGCGTCGGGTCCTGGAACTCAACGACCATTGCGCTCGTTCCGCTGACAGCGGGTCGTTCCACGTGCAGTTGCTCTGCGTGCCGCGACGCGCGCTCTCCCCAGAAGGACTCGGGGCGGGGGCCGTCGTCAGTCTCGATTAGCTGGCAGAGCCACCCCGCACCTTGGTACGTCGTATCGTCTCCTTGGAGTTGGTGTGTGGGGAACTTAGAACGGGCGATGAGACGGGGCGAGTCGTCTTCACGCTCACCTGCGAGGTGCGAATTGAAAACGACTGTCGAAGCCCCCGAGAACGTCCAGAGTACAGACTTACCGAGACCGTACGAGCCGCCCGCAGTGTCGTCTTGCTTGCTGCTGTAGAGTTCGTCGCGCACGAGCGCGGCGTAGTTGGAATCTCCGTCCCAGCTTCCGGTCAACCCGGTTGTGTTTTTGTCTTCGACGATGAGGAGGCGGAGTTCGGCATCGGGGTCGTTGACTCGTTCGACGACCCGTTCGTATCGATGGCCATTATGTGTGTCTGCGACCGCTCGCATCCGTTCACTGAGTCCATCGTCCCAGTCAAGTCCGTTGAGGAACTCCTCTTTCGCGTCACCCGTGAGCGTGACGAAACGGAATGTCACTTTGACTGGATCATTAGTCTGGAGGCCCTGGTCGTTCGCGTTTTGAAGAACCTCACGGACGAACGCCTCTGAATCGTGATCTACGGCGTGTTTAGTTGGATCGTCGCCGTAGCGTGGTGCTCCTGGCCCACCACTGAAGAAGAACCACTTGGCTACTTCGCTGATTTGAATCTGTTCCTGATTCATATGATAAACCGTTTGTTTGTACGGAACTGCGACCACCTAGTTAGTATTACTGTTACGCGTCGATGAGTTCCGTTAGTTGGAACGGGCAGAGATTCTAATCGGGGGACATCGCCGTACTCATCACGTGGCAGGAAGCAGTCGGTACGATGTCGTTGCCGAACGTTTATGTGACGATACGCAGGAAAGAAGGTTATGAAGGTAGCTGCAGTGGATTTGTTTTGCGGGGCCGGTGGACTCAGTTATGGCCTCCAACAAGCCGGTATCTCGGTCGTCGCAGGGATTGATCAGGACCCAGACTGTAAGTACCCGTACGAACAGAACATAGACGGCAAATACGTACGAGCAGATGTCCACGCGTTAGCACAGGATCCAGAACCAATCGCACAGATGTATCCGTGGGATGCGGACCTAAAGGTCCTCGCAGCATGCGCGCCTTGTCAACCGTACTCTACGATGGGACATTCGAAGGGGAAAGGCCACGAGGATCATCAAAAATGGGGGCTGTTAAACGAGGTATCACGGATCGTAAAGTACGTTGAACCGGACGTGGTCGTCACGGAAAACGTACTCCAAGTGAAACAAGAGGATGGCGTCTACGACGCGTTCGTTGAGAGCCTCAAATCCCAAGGTTACCACGTCAACAGCGACGATAACAAGAACGTCTACTGTCCCGAATACGGGATACCACAGAAGCGGAAGCGGTGGGTGGTCATGGCGTCCAAGCGGGGACCCCTCTCTCTGCCCACTCCCCCGATTCAAAACGAGAATAACTACCCGACGGTCAAAGACACGATTGATCACCTGCCACCAATCGAAGCAGGTGAAGTTAGTGACGTGAACGACGTGCATAGAGCCCGTTCTCTCTCGAAAAAGAACCGGGAGCGTATTGACAACATGGTGCCCGGCGGAGATTGGACTCTCTGGGAAGAGCCAGACCTTAACCACCTCCTTGCAAACTGTCACCGGAAGGCGAGTGGACAGTCGTACAAGGCACCCTACAGCAGGATGCGGCCCGCCGAACCCTCTCCGACAATCACGACGCAGTTCTACAACTACGGCAGTGGTCGCTTCGGACACTACGATACAGACCAGAATCGGGCACTCTCGCTCCTTGAGGGAGCACTGCTTCAGACGTTCCCGGAAGACTACGATTTCTACGACGAGTGGGAGGACGTCGGCGTGTCGAACCTGGGCCGACTGATCGGTAACGCGGTTCCCCCGAAGCTCGGTGAATACATGGGGCAGGCAATCCTCTCGCACGTCGATGCGGCAGTACCGTCTGTCGAGTCCACTGTCGCTGACGACTGAGAGAGACATTATGTCGTCTGAGGAGGAGTGCCGGTTTCGGGCAGACCTGCTAGAATGGGGGGAAGAGAACCGCCGCGAGTACCCGTGGCGGGAACCGAATCGAACACTGTACGAGGTGTTCGTAGCGGAGTTCTTCCTGACTCAGACACCGGCTGACAACGTCGCAGCGGCCTATCCGAGGTTCTTAGAACGGTTCCCCACGCTGGACGAGATTGCGGAGGCCAGTGAGAATAAACTCGTCGAAGCTATCGAGCCTCTCGGATTCCAAAACATGCGCGCAAGGGCATTGAAGCAGATCGCCTCGACACACAACTACCTCCCCACCAACCCAGAATCGTTGATGGAACTCCCGCGAGTGGGCCGATACGTGGCGAACGCCACGTTGTGCTTCGCCCGTGATGACCAGTTGCCGGTTCTCGACAGGAACGTTGAGAGGGTGTATAGTCGGGTATTTCGAGACACCTGGCCCGAGAAAGAAGCAGATCAGCTGGCTTTCACGCAGAGATTGGTACCCGACGAGGCCCGTACGTACAATTTCGCTCTGCTTGATTTCGGCTCGTTAGTCTGTCAGACAGAACCGCTGTGTGAGCAGTGTTTCGCCAACGAGTATTGTGTCTACTATCAAGAATTTGCAAGGCATTCTTAGTGCTACAAAATCGCTGGCAGCGGTTCTCGGAATGGAGCATGTCTCTTGGTTGCCTTAACCGCAATAATTAGACGCAGCGTGAGTGGACCTGTTGGAGCTCCCAACGACAGGCAGGACAGACGGGCTGAATAGGGACACAAATCCAGTATGAAGAATTTTGTATAGTGGAACTCTTCTCACCGATATGGAGAACATCCCTCAGCCATCGGACTCACCATATAAAGTTGGGCAACGAGTCCGCATTTATCTGAGCGACGAGGACGTTGACTCACAATATCACGGACTTGTCTGCGAAGTTATCGCAGACGAACCAGATGGTCTGGGTGAATTAACGGGACGAGATGTCGATAGCCATCACTATCGTCTTCGCCGAATTGACACCGAAGACGAACTTACACTTTCATTTCGACATGAGGATCTTGTTCCCGTGGCCGAATGGCCGGTTCAAGAATAACCGTTTGTGTCCCTTTTCAAGCAGGTAGTATTCCATTCTGGTGTTGAATACGTGCTACGTGTCCAGTACATCTCGCTGAACATTATCACTATATTGTATTTTGACGGAGCCGCGTGAGCCAGATCATGCTTGAGTACCGATTACAGATGGAGCCTTTAAAATGAGTCAACGTCTAAGCGCACAACAGTGACAATCTACGCGGACTTTACACGGATGTGCTATGCACGGAGTTCTCTCAGTCGCACCCAGGACGCTGAGTATGTATCAGGTGATCTCGCATGACTTCGGACTATGAATCGACACGCGAAGAGCCGCTCATCCTCCACTGTTTCGCGGACTACGGGACCGAATCGGAGGTTCTCAACGACTTTGGGAACGTAATTCGTGTCGGAATCGACCCCAAGGACACGAACGAAAGTTCGCCGATCAAAGCAGACGCTCACATCGAGGACAAGGAGTGGGACTTCCCGATCAAGGACGGCGTCACGTTCGATCTCGGGCTGTTCCACCCGGTCTGCTCACGGTGGGCCGCGACGACGAGTATCTCGGGGGATCCCGACGAGCACGAGAACATGATCCCGAGTGCACGGATACTCGCGGAGAAGTACTGCGATCACCACATCATCGAAAACGTCCCGCGCGCACCGCTCAACGATCCTGTCGTCCTGAGCGGACGGATGTTCGGGATGCCGATTGAGTACGAGCGAGCTTTCGAGACTTCGTTCAAAGTACCACAGCCACCTCGTGAGCGGCGGTTCTTGACGACAGATGGCTCGTCAAAAAAAGCCGAGACCTCGTCGTTTTTCTTCTCCGAGCGGTCAAGAGAGTGGTGGGCGGCGGTCAAGAACTACTCACCGAGGCCGTATCCGAAGAGTCACCTGGCAAAGAACGCGATACCCGCACCATTCATCTACTACTTGGTTCGGCAGTGGTTGATGACGTACGAGGATGAGCAGGGAATCTCCGAGGGACGCGTGGACTACTCCGACTACGACGAGCGGATGGACACTAAGCGCAGAAGTGATGATAACCGCCAGTTAGACGAGTTCCGATGAGCGACAACGAGCGTCACGTGTATCTGGATCGGGAGTCCAACACGTCGTACGTTGGAGATCCGTTCGTGGGGGTGCCCGTGTCCCGCGAGGTCGTCGAATCCGTCGCTACTCAGTATTCCATCGAGGCCGATTCGCTCGCCCGAGCGCTGCGAGAAGTACGAAACACGTCGGTGATTGACGTTGAGGCCCTCTTCACGGGGTTCGATCCCCTTCCCGTAGGACGAAGTGACGACGGGCTGTTGTACGTGCTGGCTGAGGCGGACGGATGTTGGGATGCTGCCGCCGGTCGAATCGGACTCACTGAAGACGGTCGTGACGCCGCAGCGACCGCTCACGACCGGCAGGTCGAAAAAGTGGTTGGAGGCAGAGAAGAGAGAGACAGTCGTGGGTTCGTCATCTCGTGTTCGGAGTTTCCTGTAGACGCTATTGACGACATCGTAGCGGTGGCGGACAGGACCAGACTGACGAATCGACAGGCGACGATATGGATCCTCTCACAGCACGTCCCAGGTAGTGACGCAATCGCCCGTATACTCTCGATCCCCGAATCAATCGCTCAGTCGGAACTTGCTACCGTTGATCGGACTACGCGGCACAGTGTGGTTGAGACCCGAACTCTTGACGTCCCTGGACCGCTCACCCGTCTGGATCCGGAACCTCAGTCCCCGACGTGGATGGGACTCGATTGGTCGAGGTGGTTCGACCTTCGAGATCGTAAAACGCTCTGTAAAGAGCTGCCACGCCGCCCAGGCCTCTACCGAGTTCGCCACTCAGAACTTTCGGGTTTAATGTACATCGGAGAGTCGGGATCGGAAGGAGGCGTTCGACAGCGCGTAGGGGTTGGCCTATCAGCCGGGGTGAACGAATCGGATCGACAGACTGGAGACAAACACGGCGCTGCCCACGGCCTTCGACAAATCACTGAGATTATGGGGGGTAAGATAGAGGTTTCTGTCACGACACCTCCAATATCGTCGAACCGGAAACACCGACGTGGAATTGAAGCGGCCTTGGTGGCCATCTGTCGGCGAGAGGTCGGCTGGACTCCTATGGTCCAACTGAACCGAGACCCGGCTGAGCACGTGAGCGGCCCCCACGGTAAGTTGCATCAAGAACTAAAGAACATCGCAGAACGGTTCTCGTATACCGTTCCATCGTGGCTGCCTTGGCGCGACGTGACCGCCCCACACTGGTTGGGACTTGACTGGACTGAGAGCCGCCTGCTCTCCGAGCGAGACGTGATAGACAGGAGTGGAGTACATGCATTTCGACTGTGGCAGGAGGAAACAGGGGAACGGTGGGGTCAAACAGCCCAAGAAATGGGTACGACCGGCTCGATATCGAGTCGCCTCTTCAAACTGCAGAGCGAGTATGGAGACGACATGCGTTTCTCTGTCGTCTCTCTCAACGGGGTAAGCTCTGACACCCACCGTCGGTCGCGTGAACTCAGCGAAGTCCGTCACGACCTCGTCGGCGCACACTACTTGGCCACTGGTACTCCCCCAAAGACACAGTTCTGAAGTCAATCAGGTGACTACGCCGACAACAAACTGCACACATTTATGTCGGCGGGGGAGATTTGTGTCAATTATGAACCGTAGCGCACACTTCTCTAATACATCTGTGGTCACATTCGCTAGTGTCGGTGAGATGGCGTGATGAGCGGTAAGTGGGGATTCACGACCTCTCGACCGACCGATGCTCGATACGGTGACGACGTCGCAAAGTACGCGATGTCGCACGGAGAACCTGGGCTGAAGACCTTCGTTCGGGAGGTATTGCAGAACTCGAACGACGCGCGGTTGGAAAACGATCAACCAGCACGGGTGACGTTCAAGCTAGAATCTTTACAGGGCGACGAGGCAATAGAGTACCTCAGAGCGCTCGATATCGAGACGTGGTCCGAGCACGCCAATTTCGCCACAGACACGAAGAGTGGGAAACACATCGCTGAGGCGATCAAGCGAATAAAGGACGACGAGGATATCCGTATTCTGACTGTCGAAGACGAGAACACAGAGGGTCTCCTCGGTGAGGAGAACGCTGACGAATCGAACTTCACCGCGCTGGTCCGTGACGTGCTATTCAGCAGTAAGTCGGGAGACACCGCTGGTGGGAGTTACGGTCTGGGGAAAGCCGTCCTCTGGCTGTACTCGGGCCTATCACTCGTTATGTTCAATTCGACGCTGAGCGAATCCGACCCAACAGACCAGTCCCCTCGGTTGATCGGTCGGACGCGCTTGCCGACGCACAAGTCGGAGGACGGCGACACGGTCTACCAAGGACACGGTTGGTACGGTAGTCTGAACGAGGACGCGGAGGGTGCGAGGCCAGAGTCCATCTGGGGAGACGAAGCCGAATCGATAGCGGACGGCCTCCAGTTGAGCCGTCCGGACGCACCAGGAACCAGCATCCAAGTCGTGGACTTCCGTGTACCTACAGCGGAAGAGCGACTAGACGACGAGGAGTTAGCAGACCAGATCACGGAGATGGCAATTGAGTGGTTCTGGCCGGCGGTTTATCGCGGTGATTTAGAGGTAGCAGTCGAAGTGAACGGTGAGACGAAGCAAGCGAGTATCGAAGAGTACCCTCAGTACAAGCCCTTCACGAGCTGCTTGGACGACCGTGGTAACTCGGTCAGCCAGCTGGAGGACCCCGAGGATGTCGCGCAGGCGGCGATATCGCTTGACGTACCCGAGAAGAGCGCCGGTAGTGGCGGTGCAGATGGTCAACTTGATCTGCTGGTTCGACGTGCAGACACGGGGGAGTATCAGCATCGGAACGAGGTGGCGTTCGTCCGAGGTGCCGGGATGGTCGTTGAGTATTACGACCGAGACCGAGTCGTCGTAGGGAACCAGGACTTCCACGCCGTTCTACTCGGTGGACGCGCGCGGCCGTGGGGAACTGATGAAAGTTCAGAGGAGGCAGAAGCTATCGTAGAGGAATTCCTTACCGCTGCAGAGCCTCCTCAGCACGACGAGTGGGTGCGAACCGAGACACTGGCGAATACCTACTCTCTGGGGTTCCGAACCGCGGTAGAGGGTATCAAGTCTGACGTGACGGAAACCTTACGCGGACTCGTCGCGCCCAACGTGGATCGAGGCGCAACCGGACCTCAGCGTCTGGGAAACCGGTTCAAGATCGGGAACGAATCACGAGGGGGGAGTGCTGAGCGCGAGTCACCTAGTAGTCAGCGTGTCACCGGAGACACGAACATCTCGTTCGACGAGGTGTACACACACTGGTCGTTCAACGGCGAGGTGGTGCCTTTGAGCGACGGTAACGAGATACGGGCGGTCACTGTCTCACTAATCCGGATGGCAGAGGAGAGGGCGACCTCGGATCGCTTGCCCGTCCAGAATATCTCGTCAGATACGGCTGGGGTTTCGATATCGCTCCCGGAGCAAAAGGGAGTCCAAGTGGGACGTCTAGAGCCAGCTCCAGGCACATCGAAGGTATCCTTCGAGGGCGTGTCGACAGAAGATCACAGACAAGTAGAGACTAGAATGAAAGTATCGGTTGACGTGTCAGAACGGAGGGACGAGTGATGGCGACCGTCACCGGGGAAGTCGAAGGGGCTGAACCGGACGAAGAAGAGGAAGAAAACGTCCAGACGGGCAGTTTAGTCAGCCAATCCCTGCCGCACGAGTATCGAAAAGAGGCGCTCGAATTCGATGTCGAATCATTCCATCTGGATGGCGCTCCCCTCGGTGATAGAGGAGACCTTGACGAGGACGACCAGTTTCTGTCACTGGTAGATGAGGGTAATTGGGAGACGCTGGAACTGGAAGGTACCGTTACTATCGATCAGGATACTGTTGAGGAAGTTTTCCCGTTCGACGAGTGGGAAGAGACGCCGGGTCGTCTTGCACTGGTGAAGGAGAACCCTCTCGCAATGAGTCGAGACCGGCAGGTCCTCGCCGACTCACCGCTGGATGGGGGAACTCACGAGTTCACCTTGTGTATCAACCGTGACGACCACCGTGGACGAGTGAAGATCAAGCCGTTCCTTACAAGAACTGAGAAAGGCGGCTCCAGTGGGTCGAAACATGCTTCCAAAGTCGGTGCACGAGTCACTGACGGACTCTCGTGGATCATTCGACTTGACGAGAGGGACGATGGAGGGAGTCTTCTTATGCCGATCATTGAGGACTTCAGCGATTACGACAGCTTCCCTAACGAGAACCACATCCACTATCTCAGTCTGGAGGCACCTCGGAACCCGCAGTTATATTTGAACAGGGAACACCCACAGGTGGTTGAAGTGCTTAAAAACACGGGAGCTACGGGTGGGCCACCGCGGTTACGCGACGTACTCTACGACTACATTGAGCACTCCGTCTGGACGCAGCTACTGATGCAGACGGCACACGACACGAGTCCCGACACGGGGGAACCGGAGTACGGCTGGCAGGAAGACGTCTTAGACATCTTCTTGGACGATTTGTACCCGGATCTCGATGATGACGAGGCAGCAATCCAACTCGCCGTGGACGTTCGGAGCCACGTCGATATCCCAGACCTCGTTCAGCGAATCGAACGCGCGGTGCATCAGCAGTACAACATCCCATCCGACACGACGAACCTGATTGAGGAGGCGATCCAAAGTGGCGACTGAGCTTTACCACCTTCAGAGTGCAGCCCATCCGATGATCGACAATCGATTCCTCGCGGGCGAGCGCGATCTCACGGAGGACGACCTCCGCCCGTACTTACAGCCGCTGGGTCGTTCCATAGACCTGAGCCCGGTTGACGAGCGGATTGAGGAGATCCGTGCTGACGACGATATCGAGGCCCAGGACTCGCTTATAGACGCCGAGCTAGCGCCGACACTCCACCGCACTCTCGATCTGACACGGAATGAGGCGGCAGACGCCGGGTTGTGGCACTACCTCTGTGTCGTTCGGTTCCCGGAGTTCGTTCACTACCGATGGGATCACGTTTTCAATCCGGAAAGTCCGGGTAACATGGAGGAGAAGTTCCTGAAGGCTGGGACCGATGCCTACTCCAATGCACTTCACCGTATCTGGTGGGGTGCTGAGCTCACCTACGAGGAAGGTGAAACGGGAGAGCCCGGGGAACGAGACTACAGTAGAACGAAGCAAGTCCTCGGTTTCCAAGAGCTCGCCAACGATATCCTGGACCACGACTTTGCACGGTACGTCCCCGTTACGCATGCATGCGGTGATCTCCTCTGTCACGACACACTGAACGATATCAAGGAAGAAGATGCGTACAACGACCCACCGTCTAACAGTAACATCGTAAGCCGGACGACGACACTACTCCGGGAGGAACTGACGGTTCGACGTGTGGAGATGATGGAGGAAGACGACATTGTAGAGACGATAGAGAACCTCCGTGACGACGTGATGCGTCTAAAGGCGGGCTGGTCGTAGCGCGGGACTCATTTCGACCGAAGCCATGACGGGCGAGCTTGACTCCGGTTTACAGACGATGGCGTAGAAGAGCGATTCAATCGGAGTCGAATTAAACGGCGGACGCCCTTGTGTCGCACATCGTTGGTTTCAGAGAGTCGCTTTGATAGCACGTCTGAGTGCTTTTCGGCCAGATTTGCGAAACAGTTCGCGGCGTAGCTGAAAGCCGAGATGGTAGCACATCTAACACGAATCCTTCCACGAACGCAGAATTGAATTCCGAATTGACATAGTTCGGGACAGACATCGGACGGCTACTCGTAAGTACGGCAGTTGTATCGGCGGCTATCGGCTACAGACTAGCGGGAAGAGGAGAGCGGGTACCGGCCACCGCGTATGTGGTCAGAGATGAGATCCAACTTATCTACCTTGTTGGTGGTAAAGTGGTTTCCACAGACACAAGCACAGCTCGGGATCTGATTACCCTGACTGTGTGAAGAAAAGAGACGAAAACTGAAATAGAAATCCAATCAGCAAAAACGCTAAACCGAAGAGTCTGATTCTCGTTTCATATTCAGCAACTCGCCGCTCAATTGGGCCAAGAACCATATGATACGGTCCTTCTCTCCGTTTCTTTGGTGCCCCACTGTCTTCCCTCATTATGATCGATTGGATGCCACGTGATTGTTCGAACGTCTTGAAGCCGTAGACATCGTCCCATGAATCTGGCATTTTATCATCGATATCTCTGAAAGCTTCTCGCAATTCGTAGAATCCATCCGTCGAAGGCGTCCGTCCCCTGACGACGTTAATAGTCTGAAGATATTCATCGACTGTGCTGTTTTTAGCATGTTCAACGACGTAGAGCGCATCAAGCAACCGGTTCTGTGTATTTGGTTCAGCCAGTATGTTTGCCGCAGTCCCTTCATTCTCGAATTGTAGGTGATTGAGAGCTGTCTTCAGCCTTCCAGAAAAGAATCGTTTGTGGAGCGTCGGTATATCTGGGATCGCTATTACGATCACACCGACGACGTCGATAGCAAGTCCTATTCCCTGAATCACGTTCCCGAGATTCCATCCAAGCCCAAACCATATAATCAGAATGCATGCCACACCGACTGGAATGACAAAAACCGCCCTTCTTGGTTTCGGGATTTTTCGTGCTACCATGTGCTGACTCACTATTAGCGATGTACTACTAGATGCTGACTTCTGGCGTTCAATGTGCTTCGACCGCATGGAGTTTTTTCGCCCCCCTGATGGGTGCGGGGCGTTCCAGTGTGAGCGTCTCGATGAGGAATGATTTCGATGAGACTCAGCGACAGCTACGCAACCGGTTTCGACGAAGACGTACCGAGCGAACTACCCAACCAGTGCCCCAGATGCGGCGGCCTGGTCACCACCAACGTAATTGAAACAATCTGCGAGGACTGTAACCACGTCATCGACGACCAACAGACTAATCACAGGCCGGAGTTCGCATGAAAGACCTTCTGACGCAGCTCACTGGCCGGTCACATAGCACTGTCATCGCTGAGTGTCGGCAGTGTGGAACCACAGTCGAGGTCGAAACACGCGCGTGTCCAGAATGCGACCACGACGGGATTGCAATTTACCGATTCGATTGACCGACCCAGTCTCCTATCAGCCCTTATTACGAGAAATTCCATTCTGTACACGTCGAAAACGTGTTTTTGTTGCCCCCGAGGGGTGCGGGGCACAGCAGATGTACCTCGTGGAGCGAGTATGTCCAGTAACAACGTCCTATCCCACTTGACGTTCACGAAACGAGTTGCAAAGCGCGCCCAGTACGAAGCCCTCGAATTTTCACTCACAACGAGGGGTGTTCGTGTTCGAAATACGAGTCACGCGAATCCAACCGATCACGAATATCTGGTCACCGTTCGCGACGGGATACCCATTGCCTGTGAGTGTCCTGCGGATGCACGGTACGACGGTGCATGCAAACATCGGGTTGGCGTCGCAATTCGAACGCCACTCCTACAAGCGGCAACAGACCACTCCCTCGTTGCAGACGGCGGGACACAAATCGAGAAGGAATCTGAAACCCATGTAGAAGATAGTGACACGGACCAGCCAGCTGACTGTGACTGTGATGGGTTTGGTGGGTTTCCGTGTTGGCCTTGTGTACGATCCGGGCGTCGCGATCTCCCGGAAAAGTAGTGCGAATCACGTGTGAATCTGCGCTTCTTGCAGGAGGATTGTATTGGCGCCGGCGATGGGTGCCGGCGCACAGATGAAGTGTTGTGTGATAGCGTTGTGTCGAATCAATGCGTCGGCGAGGTGACCGATATGCACCAGGTAATTTACGCACTCGTAGAGGCATCGACAGAAGATACTGCACTTGCATGCGGAAAATCAGCGTTTGACCGGCTTGTCGGAGCTGGCCCCGACAATGCTGCCATCTTTGATTACTATGTTTTGTTCGATGACGAGCGGTCGTCCGTCGCAGGGAAGGCTCGGTGGGGCGACCTTCCGGTCGTCGCACCAGTCAACTCAGACGACGGCGAGAAACTCCTTGAGCGTGGCTGGGAGGCCACCAGACAAGAGTTCGAACGGAATCTCGAGCGGGTGAGAACGGCGGTCACCGAGTTCAGTGATGAGGAACTCATGCACGACAAAGACCTCGCCCGCCATGCCTGCTACAATCTCGGCGCATATCGTGGCCCGTCGCTCTATCTATACACCGAATTTGGCGATGCGATTCGAAATCGTGAACACCTCGATCATGTACTCAGTGCTGATGAGCAGGTGTGGATCATCCCGGCAGACGTCCACTATTAAGCAACCAGCAGCTACACTCCTCATTCAGAAATTAACCAACAGTGCGGTTCTATTATGAGCGACGTTGGTTAAGTCGAGCAACTGTCCTCCTTTACGAGTCAAGCGAAAAGAACGGTTTTCACCCCCTAAAAGGGAGCGAGGGCAGACAAAGACCCTCGCGGAGTACACATGACTGAGACCAACCCAGTACCTGAGACAGACGTCGAATCGAATCCAAATTGCCAGCGATCACCAGAGACAGAGTACGTTGAACGGACTGACGTCGGTGTTTCACTCACGGTGAAGCTCTCTCGTGGAACTGGCACGCGAGATCAGGACAAGATCACGGCCAAAGTAAAGGCAAGAACGTTGGACGAAGCGCGTGAAGACATGGAGACGCTTCGAGCGTACGTTCACGAGCTTGCCGATGACGTGCGGCAGATTCAACCGGACGAGCCCGAATAGCGTCCCCGAGAGCCGATTTTTCGAAGGGAAATCAGTTCGGCGTTGTTGTCCGGCCAGACGGAGAACAATCGGCAGTCAGCGACCAGTCGAAACTGTTCGCGAAGACCGTCGCCTGTGCGAGAATTAACCAACATTCTGCCAATTCTCTAGCCTGTGTTGGTTAAGAGTCACAGACCCCGTTTTTTCGCCCCGTGAGAGCTGCGGGGCGCACTTGTCCCGCAGGTGACCTCCTGTGTCGATTCACGAAACCTTAGCGACGACCAGCAACAGTGCTACAAAAACGTACACCGACGCTCGCCAGGCAGAGTACGTAGCATTTCTCCACCGCGTACCGTTCGCACTGGACGCATTACATCTCGGATTCCTCCCTGGCTTTCGCGAGGACTGTACGTACCAACAATCGCAATTCGACGTCCTTGAGTGTCCAATAGGGATGCTCGACAACGATTTTCGAAATCCAGATATCGACCGATACATCAACCGTGTCTTCGAGTACGAACCCACGGTTGGCGTCATCGGCGATGCCTACGACGCTGCGGAAGCACGGACGTACGTTCGCACGATTCGAGAGCTCGAAGCGAGCGTTCCCAACACGGAGTTCGTCATCGTCCCGAAATGCCGAGCGGCAATCGACGCAATTCCAGATGATATTGTCCTCGGCTACTCGCGTGGATATGCTGACAAACTCGCTCACGAGTTCTCCGATCCGGTCGACTGGCGGGGCCGCCGTATCCACATCCTTGGCGGAAGCCCACCCAAACAGTTGGCCGTCATCGACCAACTCACGCAACCGACGCTATCGGGCGATCCACCGGCTGACATCGTCGGCATGGATTGGAACGGGTTGCATCGAGGTGCGCAGTTCGGCGAGTTCTGGACGTCCGATGGCTGGGACGACAGTGGTCGCAACGCCGATCATGTGACGATCCGAAAGACCGTCCGCCATAGCCTTAGTCGTGTTCGTGATTTCTGGCAAGCACACGGCATCTGGCCTGAGTCGACGCCAGAGGCGGATGGATTTGCCCTCGACTATCATGGACCGACACCGGATGATCTCGAGAACTCAGCTTGTACCGACTGCGGGACGAATGTCTGGACAACCGAGCGTGGGCCGTTCGTCGCCGAATACGATACGGGAATGATTTGTGGGTACTGCAGCTACGACTGTTACTTCACGCATCGGCATCGAAACCAGTTGGAGGAGGTCGCCGGTGACCAGAGCGTGTATTTCCCACCCGGGTGACGCGATGAGTGGGGTGTCCTGTCTACCAGCCACTCACTTGAGTAGGCAGGCTGACGATCTGCTCGAAATGTTGTTGCTCCGCGGATATCTTTACGCCGTCGACGACGAATTGCGTATCACTGAGTAGATTCTCCCGGCGAACAGCGGCGCCGAATCGGCGGATGACTTCTGTAAACCCGACGCACGTCTGTGCTGAAGAAGCGATCGAAGCCCGATGTATCTCGTTCGGACACAGCAGTTTTTTGGCCCCGAAAGGGTGCGGGGCAGTCCGAAGTGGAGTGCTCCAGTACGAACTCATGGCGACGAGTGACTTCTCAGCGGTGTCGTTCGACGACTACGACACCCGACGTGACGAGATGCACAGCACGATCGAACTCTGGATCGACGACCTCACTACATTGACTGACGAGGCAAGAGCGAGTCAACAGTTCCAAGAGTGGCTAGATGTCCAGTCGGAATTCCATGACTACTCCCATCGGAATACGCTCTTGATCACGCTCCAGTGTCCAAACGCGACGAAAGTCGCTGGGTACAATACGTGGCGATCTGAGTTCGACCGCCATGTGAAGGAAGGCGAGAACGGAATCTGGATCTGGGCGCCGATCATCACAAAGCAGTGTCCCAACTGCGAGAACTCACCGAGCTACCACGAGCAAAGTGAGTGTGAATATGATGAGACACCACCTGAAGCGTGGTCGAAAGGACTAGTCGGATTCAAACCCACGGCCGTATTCGATGTGTCTCAAACAGAGGGTGAACCACTTCCTGAGCTCGAGACCGAAGCAACCGGAAATGCCGAAAATCTCGTGTCCCCCCTCCAAGATGCAGCTGATGAGCTCGATGTGACGGTTCGTATCGTCGACGCTGACGACTGGGAACACGGAAAGGCGAAGGGCGTCTGCAAACAGCGGAGTCTGTACGACCTCCAGCCCATCGTCGAAGTGAAAGATCGGGTAAATCAGGCGGATCTCGCGGTGACACTGATTCATGAATACGCGCACGCACTGCTGCACTTCGATGTTGAGGATAAGTGTGAGCGATCGAAACGTGAGGTCGAAGCAGAAGCCGTCGCGTACATCGTCGGTCGGTACGTCGGATTAGATACGAGTGGCTCAGCATTCTACCTCGCAGCATGGCAGGACGATGATTCGGACGCGATTCAAGATCGACTTGGACGAATCCGGACGACGGCAGCGACGATTATTGAGGTAGTCGAACAGAGAAGGGAGTGAGTTTGGCACCGTCGAATTGGAGTGCCGAATATGACTTTGCGACCGAGGACATCCTCGCTATTCAGGTCGGTAATCCGTCAGCCGGATCTTTCCTTCGACTTCGTAGATGTGGCCCCGCATGTAGAGTCGTTCGATGATATCTTCGGCCGCTGGCTGCTCAAGCTCTTCACGATCCTTGAGGGTTGCGTACGCTTGCTCGTACGTGAGTTCTCCGTCACTCGGCAATGCGTTTGCGAGTGTCTCAAGCGATTCTTGCGCAAGTGGTGTGAGTGGCGATCGCCGATTCGAAATCATCGATACAATCAAAGACAGGAACTACCGACGTAAAGCCTTGGGACAAAATGACACTCGCCTCGTTGGTGGTGAATACAAGGGGAACAAACGGCGTGGCAGGATGGGTAGGGGCACAGGAGCCACGCCGTACACTAGGTTACAGTGACTGCAGATTCCTCTTCAAAGGCGATGAATAAAGAGTTCAGCCAAATAGTGCGGAAGTGAAACGCTGGCTCACAAAGACGAGTTGCGACGTACTATGCGCTCATCGGTTAGTATTATATACTAACCGATAGCCACTTTCTAAACACGCACTACTCAAACGATTTCGCTAATCTCTCGTATTCCCTCGTGAAGAACCGAAATTATCTAAGTAAAGCTGGCAGACCCCTCCGAAGAGTCCGAAGCTAACCAAGGTTCACGTCAGACACACTCCACTGCGTCCGGAGCTTTTCCAGTGACAGGATGAGGTTCGTTGACGAAACCTATGGATTGATCAGTGGACCATCGCGTCCGAAGCTTGTCTAAACGGGGATGAGTATCGTATGAACAAACCCCTCCCCCTCCACTATGTCCGGAGCTTTTCGAGAACAGTGGTGACGAAATGACGCAGACACCTCTCTAAGACGATTACAACCGAGAAGCATTGAAACGTCAACAACATATCGCAATTCGATAAGGAGGAGTCACCTCCTTATCTCCATAACTCCTAGCTGTATTACGGGTATGGTTGTATAGATTGAGTGTTAAATGTTTCGTCTTCTAAAGGCATCATTCTCAAGGGTGCCCCTAGTAATACGAAAAACATCGGACGTAGTGGAGGGGGAGTGTATTTAAAAGAAACGAGCACTGGACGCTCCGGACGCTTAGGTTTATAATGCCTGAAAGAGAGACAACATGCATGGGAATGTTCGAGCGAACCGCGTCGGTATTCGACGACGCGATGGTTCTTGATGAGGAATATCAGCCGGACGAAATTCGCGAGCGCGAGGAAGA
Organism: Haladaptatus sp. HS23; assembly: GCF_056892285.1. Taxonomy (NCBI): domain Archaea; kingdom Methanobacteriati; phylum Methanobacteriota; class Halobacteria; order Halobacteriales; family Haladaptataceae; genus Haladaptatus; species Haladaptatus sp. HS23. The sequence goes on from NZ_JBXGLH010000019.1 coordinate 55,335, forward strand.
ACTTGAAGAATACCGCCAAGCACTTCAGCCCATAATCGACAACCGTCCTCTATCCAATATCTTCGTCTATGGAAAGACGGGAACTGGGAAAACCGTCGCGACTCGGTATATACTCGATCATCTCCAAGAAGATGCAGAACGATACGATGATGTTGAACTCTCGATTGCCTGGGTCGGCTGTGAGAACCTTTCTTCGTCATATCAGGTTGCCGTCGCGCTCGTGAATGAATTTCGTGCGCCGGAAAATCAAATCAGCACGACTGGATACAGTCAGCAAGCCGTTTTTAACATGCTCTACAACGAGCTCGATCGTATTGGTGGAACGGTTCTCATTATCCTCGACGAGATTGATAACATCGGTTCGGACGATGACATCCTCTATGGTCTTCCTCGAGCACGGGCTAATACGTATGTTGAAGACGCCCATCCACTCGTTATCGGGATCTCAAATGATTTCCAGTTCAAAGAAAATCTCTCACCAAAAGTACGCGACACACTCTGTGAAGAGGAAATCCTCTTTCCACCATATGATGCAAACGAACTCAATAGTATTCTCTATCCTCGTGTCGATAAAGCGTTTTACGACGAGGTTCTCGATGACGATGTCGTCCCTCTTTGTTCGGCGTTTGCTGCTCAGGATACTGGCAGCGCTCGGCAAGCACTCCGTCTTCTCTACCTCGCCGGCAAACGTGCTGCCGATAATAGTGAAAAGGAAGTCACCGAAAATCACGTTCGGGGAGCGAAGGAGGAACTCGACCAGTCAAAAGTCATTGAAGGAATGCAGAAACTCACTACGCAAGGGCACGCCGTTCTTCTCTCATTGGCGAGCCATGCGGCGAAAGGCGAGACACCAGTACGTACTCGTGACCTCTACGCTCGCTATAATACAATCACTGATAAGATCGATGCGGATACAATCGTTGAGCGCCGTGTCCGTGCTCACCTTTCGGATCTGTCAATGTTAGGGCTTGTCACTGTGTATGAACGGAATGAAGGGCTCAATGCTGGCCGATATCACGAATACGAGCTTTCGATTCCATTGAACAGTGTCATCGATGTTCTCGAGGAAGAGCCTCGTTTTGAGAACGTCGTTACTGCTGTGCAGCAGCAGGCACGAAGCAACAGTAAACTTGAGAGGTAAACTGACTTGGGGTCAAGCCCCGAGGCTTTCGCGTGAATAGATCCTCTCCGAATTCGAGTACCACATCCAAACCAAATAGCTTCGGACACAGTGGAGTGGTCGATTCGTGTACTGATTTGCACAATAGCTTCGGACCTAGTGGTGTGTTCTATACTAATCCTCTCTTCTCCATAGCACTGATTTGTAAGTTAGCTTCGGACGCACCGGAGGGTGAAAACTATGGAAAGACCAGTATGTCCGATGCTACCTACCTAATGCAAATCTCCGAATAGAGCGATTAGACCCGACGAAAGCTTAGGAAGCCAAGGAGGGTGTCGGTGGTCGTTCATCACGAAAATCGACAGTAACCTATTCAGTGAGGATGTTTTCGACCATTTTCGGCTTCTCCACGACTTCTGAATCAGTATTCTCATCAGCAGTATCAGATACAACAGATACACCAGATATGGTAGATACATCAGATATGTCTGACGTAACGTTATATTAGTGGCGTCAGTCACATCAGATACGGAAGATACATGACTCAAATAATCGCTGTCTCCAACCAAGCAGGTGGCGTTGGAAAAACAACAACGACAATTAACGTCGGTGGTGCGCTCGCCGATCGAGGGTTTGATGTTCTTCTTGTTGATGCCGATCCACAAGGAACACTTACCGAAGGCACCGGTTTTCGAGATCTGTATAATAAGAAGATCCCGTCACTTCATCAAGTCATGGTTGATCCAACACGGACGGACGAGATTAACGAGATCATCCGTGAACACCAGGAGTTCGACGTCATCCCTGCAAACAAGGCGATGGATGCACTCAAGGACATGCTCGTCACGCAGGTTGCTAATAGCGAAATGCGTCTTAAAATCGCATTTGATGCGCTTGACCACGAGTACGATTTCATTCTCATCGATTGTCCGCCGGATCTCAGTCAGATCCTTGATAATGCACTTATTGCATCCGAAAAAGCACTTCTCCCCGTTGAACCAACTCGTCGGTCGATCAGAGCCGTCGAGAAAATGAACGAGGAAATCTCGTATTTGATGAATAGCTTTCCTGGGCAAATCAACTCGATCGAAATCTTGGGGATAGTTATTAACGCAGTCGAGGGTACAAAGAACAATGACACGGCTCAGATGCTTGAGTTCTTTAACGATGCTCCGCATGATGTCTTCCAGGTCCCTGACCGCGTAGCCATCCGGCGGGCGTGGAACAACGGACTCTCGATTTTCACTCATGATGATCCCGCGAAAACAGAGGACGCGCGTGAAGCGTATAGTGAGATTGCAGCGATGCTTGAGCGCAAAAATACTGAGGTGACAGCATGAGCGATGACGATGACGAATTGGAACGTCGGAAGGAGGATATGTGGAGTATGGACGAAGTCCGAAGTGGAGGTGGTGCTGGGACTGCATCAACTACCGATTCTCCAGATGAGGATCAATCAGATACCTCAGTCACATCAGATACTACAGATCCCTCTGATATACAAGATCAGTCAGACACCCACGTGATATCGGGCGCTTCAGAAACACAAGAACAATCAGACAGTGAAGATATGGCAGATACAGCAGATACAGCAGATATCTCAGATAAAAATGAATCAGGTACATCTGCAGTCTCAGACACTGAAGATACATCAGATACAATTGACTCCACAGAAGGCGAATCAGTAACGTCAGATACAACAGATACAACAGATACAACAGATACGTCAGTAACTACAGAAACGGAGACTATAGCAGACACCGAGCCACAGGCGGTTGGTTCGACGGTTCGGGAAATGGCGTTGGATGCTGAAGAGAAAGGGCTTGCAGTTCGCGATTTACACAACGTGAACGTATACCTCTACGAGAGCATCCATGAGGAGATGATTTCGACTTTCAAGCGACTCGACTCGGAATACTATCAAGCACACGGCGAAGACCTTTCGAAGAACAAAGATTTCTTCAACGCTGTGTTTCGGGCCGGTCTCAACAGCCCACAGCTTAAAGAAGAACTTGACATCGATTAGGTCATCCCATCTCTGACTGAGTCTGATTTGAGGCTATTTGCAAACTCGGTGACGACCAACGACAATCATACGAAAGCATCGACAACAGTGGTTCAGTACTTGTCGCCGTTGGGATTCAATTTCGTCGGGGACTTGTTTCTACGAGGATTTCTTGGTTGGGATTGACGTCGGCGTCAGGTTTCGCCCTTCGTGCTGGGGTGATCCCCTCACGGTAGTACCCTTTGAATTGTCGAACCCGTCAATGCGAACGTCGTCTAGCCTCGTTAGCCCGAGGTGGTACAAAGAGCTTCCATCTCGGAGACAAGCTGTTGGGTTCGTGAATGGAGTGCGTTGACATCCTCATTGAGTTCGTCGTAGCCGTAGTCGGCTTGCTGCCGTAACTCAGAGAGTTGACTGAAGAATCGACCATCCCGCCGTTCGGCATCGCCGGCAGCGATAATTTCCGAGCCGAACAAGGAAAGAACACCGCCGTGGGACGTGGGTTCGAACCCGCGGTCGTAGAGAGCTGCTTGGACGGAGTGGAAGGCAGCGTAGTAGAGACGGTTGATCACTGCATCGTCCGAGAGCCCGGCGTCTTGTGCTTTAGTGGCATCGTCGAGTGCTTGCCGTGCTTGTTGGAACTCCCGTTCGACGATGGGATCCGTGTCGTTGGCGTCAGGCATACGAGCGTCCCTCGGTGACGACGTTGCGGATGAATGGGTTTCCCTCTTGCTGGTGGCGATCGAACGTAGTCTCGGAGAGAATGTGGAGTTCGACGGCGGGGCCATATTCGATTATCACATCGAGGGCGATATCACGGAGTGAGTCAGCGATGGCGTCGCGGTTAGTATCGTTAGCGAGAACGATGAGGACGTCAACGTCACTTGCGCGTCCGTGGGTTTCCCCTCGAACAGTCGAGCCGAAGACGTACAGCTCAGCGATTTCGTCGCTGTGCTGGGACCGTGCCCGGTCAACAAACGCCTCCGCTGCGTTGGTGTGGGCGTCGGCCGGCAGCGGTTCGTGTGCAGTCTCCTTCCCCATATGTTCGGATACGGGTTTCAGGGTGTTTATATTTCCCCTTGTACCTTGTGCAGAGCGACAACGGATCATGATGGGTCTATCCTTTATTCAATAGGAAGTCATCAGCCGTAGGCACTCCGTTATGATACAGTCGAAATAATCGACTTTCCAGGCATGGTCGACTTGTATCGTCGGTTGCTCCGTGAATTCAACAACTACCGATAATCAAAACACAGCAGCGACAAGGCCATGAGCGCAACACTTCACATCCGGGTTGAATAGACCGAAGACTTTCAAGAGGACACGCTGAACGCGATAGAAGCACTTGAACGCGGCGATGATACGGAATTAAACAGCTGGTGTAGCTCCGGGACCGTTGTAGGCGGTTGTACTGTTTTTGTTGTAGAAGTGAGTAGGAGATAACGACGATGTGAGTGGCAGTGATTCTGGTTAGTCTCTCGCCAGTCGGCCGCGTATTGGGCCGTCTAGATGAGACAGCCATTGCCAGTTCGCCATTTCGCGGAGCGGGACGCTGCGTCCATCCGCCGTGATCTCGTTGATGTCCAATTTTCCGCCAGGCGCTAATTTACCGTGCACTTCGATTTCTTTAAACCCTTTCCAGCGCTCAGTTGAGACCCGCAGGTTGATCTCAACGTAGCCGTAATCTTTGATCTCGTCGTCGCTCGTGAGCAGCCCTACGATCACAATGCGTGGGCTATCACCATCTATGACATGTGGATTGTTCTGGAGGTCCGGGAGATCGACACGCTGACCCTCAATTCTTACGATTTTATCAATCTTCCATGGCTGTCCACCGTGTTCATACCAGAAGTCGATACTCGACAGTTCGGACCTGTCCGCACACCAGAGATAGAAATCGAGGTGGACGTCATAGGTCTTGAAATCGTCCGTGTCACTTGAACCCGGTCCGACCAGTGCCCTCCGGAAGATGTTCGCTGCTTGTTGGTTGATGGGAAGGATGGTGAGAGCTGGCTGGACTGGTGACATGAGATAGTGAAGAACAACTAATAACGCTAAGGCGAACACCACACCAAGGATGATTTCTCCGCTTACCTGTGCGAGGAGCACGCCAGAGATGACTGAGATGAGGACTTCTATGGCTATTTGTCGCGTACTGCTTTGAACGATGGCGCTCGTTGACATAGTGCTACAGGTACGACACTCACCATAGTCAACATTTAGTCGTTGCTCAACGTCAATAGTCATTACCGAACACTCTTACACGCTGACGATCCGAAGAATCAAGCATCAGTCGGTACCGCCGCCCATCAAATTTGAGTCAGTATCTCGACCTATTCACAACATGTAGTGGTATCGTTCAGTTCAGACTGAACTGTGCGATAGTGGGTTCAAAATAGGGGTTGATGAATATAAGCTGGCTGCTGCAGAAGTTGAGACCGGTGCTCTCAGTGCAGAGAGATGGATGGCGCAGGAGCCTCTATTTGCGTTCGTGTAAGAATAGTACCGGTCATTAGTTGTCACAAGCCAATCGAATCAGTGATAGTTATTGACCATGAACTGAAAAACAAAGTTAATGATAGCCCAAGCGATCGCAATCAATATCACCTACGATGTCGCGAAGGGCGGTATTGGGGGTCTGAGACGTCGTGTCGATCACCAGCAGGCTGTTAGCGACGCAGCCGATGCATCTGCCGCCGCTGGTCCAGCAGGATTGACTCACGACGATCTCTATGGCGTATTCCAAACTGAACTCAGTGATGACGTGCTTGCTGACGCTAGCACGGACGGCGACGAGATCGTTACACTGCTTGCAGACGCGCTAGCAGACCGACACCAAGGCGGATCTCCAGATGAGGTCGACTACGAATCAATTATCACCGACTTTCTTGCTCTCGTCGAACAGAATTTGATGGCTCAGGGACGTCCCGAGGAGGGCGTGCAAGTCCTCTATCGGTACGCGCGTAAACTCACTTCTATTAGTGAGAAGGTTCAGGATGCTGTCGAGCGTCTGCATCGAGACTACATCGGCGATCTCGAAGAACTCTCTAATGCTAGTTCGCGGATGGCACCAAACCCAGATCGCTACCGGCTGCACGGTACTACATCGCGAATCGACCGTCCGGTTGAGGAAGAGGTCATCCGGGCGGTCGAAGGGGGTGATAGCGTGCTATTCACCGGTGAAGCAGGGGCTGGTAAGTCTGGTGTGCTTTCCAATCTGTACGAACACTGGGAAGGAGTTCGCCCAGTCTACTTCATCGACGCACGCGAGTATGGTCGGCTGGAGTCGCGAGGGGAACTAGAAAGCGAACTCGGACTTCGGCAACCGATTACCGATGTCTTCAGGATGATCGCTACGAATGCAGGGTGCTGCACGATCATTGTCGATCAGCTTGACAACATTCGGGTTGAGCGCGCTGCAGGTCTGTTCACTAGGTTGCTCAGTAGCTTAGCCGGTCTTGATGACGTGACGGTAGTTTGCGCATGTCGCGACTGGGATCTAAATCAACATGAATTCAAGTCGCTGCGTGACTCTTCGGCGTTCACTACTTACACCGTCTCAGAGCTTGACGAAGGTACTGTCAGTGCTGTCTTGAGCCGAGTTGGAGTTGGAGAGGACGAGCAAGCGCCGGAACTAATCGAACTGGGGCAGAATCTCCTCACTCTGTCCTTGCTGATTGATGCGATTAGTGCCGACGAATCGCTTGAGCCTCAGAACATCGAAAACGAACGTGAGGTATGGGATGCATACATACAGTCTTTAGATGAGGAGGGAAGCGGGCCAGGCGGAGCCGTTCCGTACGACTGGGATGAGACTCCGATTGAGCGCGCGACGACGCATGCTCGAGAGTCCCTGTTAGCAGGGAAAACGACGTTTGAAGTCGAAGACGCTAACCGAGCCGATCAGCGTTTGATCAGCCGTCGTGCGATCGAGCATGCCTGGGGGGCAACATATCGCTTTCGACACGATCAGCTTCAAGCATACTTTTTCGCCTGGAGGCTGGTTTCGAAGGATCGCTATGTGGAGGAAGTTCTCGATACAGGTCTTGATCAGCGACTTGCAGCCGACGTCTTCGGATGGATGCTGAAGCTCTACCTTAAAGATGAATCGCGAGCAGCGAAGTTTCTCCGGGAGGCACTAAGTAGCCGATCTTCACTCGAGTACTATGCCCGATTAAGAGTCGTCGAAGCTGCTGGCAGATTAGGTCCTGATCGATTGGGGACAGCTCAAGCAAAAATCGTCGTCGAGGCACTCAATCAAAATAACGCACTTAGAAGGGGATTTTACCGAACAGTCGACTCACAGCGTTGGATACAGTTCATTCTGGATCATGAGTTGCTTGTGCCGTCGGATCGAATTGTCGCCTTGCAGATCGCGAGCTCGATTGACGAAGCCCCGGCGTTAGTACTGGACGCAATGGAACAGTACGATCCCGAGATGGTCAGTTCAACTATCCTCCGCTCGTATATCGACGCGCTCGAAGGGGCAGACGAACTCGAATCGGATTACGCTGCGGCACTAGGTGCGATCGTCGTTTCGTGGATAGAAGAGTTCGAAGCCGACGAACTGTCGAACACCCGTAATCGGCTGGGAACGGTGGTGCAATATCTGCTTTCGATCGAACAAGGAAAATTGGCAATCCAAGTAATATCTCTTCTAACCAGACCAGTCGAGGAAGCCGAACCCACTGAAGACGGTGAACGACTACTTGTCTCGCAGAAGCTCGAAGCGCCCATTAAAATTCGGCTACTTGATCAACTTCTGGAAGACCATCTCGAAGATCTATACGACGCCTGTGGTGCCTTGTTCATCGATACCTTAGAGGATCGACTTCAGCAGTGCCTTGAGATCATTAGCGACCGCTTCACCAACGACATTCAGACAGAGTGTGCGTTCAGGCGACCTCTCATGAGTGCACGCTGGAATCCACGGAAGCTGCAAGATGTCCTTATCCCCGCGCTTGAAGAAGCGATCGAGCGTCAGATATCGACAGATCCAGATGCTGTCGAGGATCGACTTCGGCAGTATATCGACAAGGGGGGTGTGTACTGGCAAATCGCAGTCCACCTGTTGAGTCGACAGCCAGCGGTCGCACCGCAAGTAATTAGATCCGTATTACGACCTCCTGCCGACGAGGACGCGGCGCGCTTTCGAACGGAGTATCTTCAGTTACTCAGTAGTGGATTCGCGGAACTCCCCGAAAGCGATCAGCAGAAGGTTATTGAGCACATTCGGACCGGTCCCGGTTGGGACGAACGAGAACAAGCGTTTCGAGAACGATATGATTGGGACTCCGAAGCGGAGTTGCAGCAAGCGATTCAAGCTAATATTGAGAAGTGGAAACTTATACGACTATGGCAGATTCATGACCATCTCCCACCTGAGTCCGAGCCTCGTGCCGAGTTCGACGAATTACGTGACAGCCATGGAGAGGTACAATTCGAACACGGACGTGGGTTCTTCGTCGAGTCGTCTGATCGGAGGTCAGAACCAGCTGTCCAACTCGACGAGATGGATTCGGACGACTTCATCGAATACTGTATAGAGTACGCAGAAAGTGCTGTCCGCGCATCACGGCGCGCCGACGATGCAGCGTTCGAGGATGCTGAATCAGAGATGCCTGTTGATCCGACCGGAGAACTGCGGGCTCGAATTTTGAACGACCAAGGAGTGTATCTGCCACAATTGCCTGCGCTCATTGAGGTTAGTACTGGCACGGATGAACTCGTTGAGGTCGGTTTTGAAGCCGTCGTTAGTCTCATGATTGGGTCGGACCACGAGAGCGAAGAAGTCACCGAATGGTCTTCAGTCGTAGACGCGTATCAGCGGTTTCTTGCCATAGAGCCGATTGAGGAGAAGTGGGATCGCGACTGTCGGCGCGCAGCTGCGGATCTTCTCAGGCTTATGATTGGCCACTCACGCAGTACGTTCGAAGCAGCAAATCATATTGATCTATTGGCAGAGGCCGTGCTCGCGTTCACCGACGACCCGGATCCTGAAGGTGTCTCACCGAGCGAAGACCAATTGCACACTATTCGGACGACAGAAAGCCTCCGCATCAGCGCTGCCGGTGTTCGAACGAGAGGTACGTCTGGATTGATCTGGTTGCTCACGATGATTGAAGAGCACTCGTTCAATAGCGAGGCACTCGTAGAGTCTCTTCACGAACGGCTTATTGACCTCCTTACGGATGATGCAATGACGGTTCGATTCACGCTTGGGCAGCATCTTCCCACCCTGTATGGGTACGACTCAGAAGTCGTCAGGGGGAATCTCGATCAACTGCTTCCGACAGGGAATGATCCCGAGAGTTGCGCCCACTTTGTCTCGACTTGGTCCGGATACGTCACCCGCTCGAAGGTATACGAGCCGATGTTCGATCTGCTCACCCCGAAATACCAACACGCTATTTCGCTTCACCGAACGGCCAATTTCGAGCAGCATGACCAGTCGTTGCGTTCGCTTTGCACGCATATCGCAGTCGCATATGCATGGGGATTCGTCGATGCTGATGACGATCTCGTACAGGAACTACTGCAGATCAAAGCGGGCGACACGGTAGTTGACGACGCAAATGAGGGTGGTTTGTCAGCGGCGGTTCATATGGCGAACGCGTTCAATAGCCTTCTCGGCTCAAACGAGGACAGTGACGGGCACCATGAACGGTGGGAACGTGTCATCGAGTTTTGGGAGCGAAGGATGGAAACGATCACCTCACCTACCAACGCAGGTGATGAACTCCGTGCCTATGTAGAGATCCTCAGGTACGCGCCGAGAGAACAATCACTCATTGACATCAAACCACTCCTTTGCGAGGCTGCGCTAGGGATTCGGGGTAGTTTTTCGACCCACACGCTTCTCGAATACCTCGAACAGAAGACGACCGAAAACCGGCACGAGCCACTAGCCGCCTCTAAGGCTGCGGTCGAAGTGCTCGAATCATTGATTCGATCCGATGAACGTGGTTTTCCCCTGTTACCCAACGACGAGTCATGGACAATCATCCGAACGGCCGCGGAAGATGGTCATGAAACTGCTTTGACTGTCGCTGAGCGCTTCCTCGAAGTAGGTCATCCTGAGTATAGACGGATCATCGACGACCACAGATTCGATGACCAAGACCGTCACTAGGCTATCAACTCGAGCGGTAGGGCTGCCGCGACCGCTAGTCATGACCAAAATAAGAACCGCGAGGAGAAATCCCAGCTATGATTAATGGCAGCAATATATCGAGCCGAGTTCGCTTAGTGGAGGTCGTCTCTAACTTCCCTAGGTGGATCTGCAATTTTGATGTAGCGACATGTGATTCATGATGCTCCAAATTGCTGATATCGTGCGATAGTATGGTTCTATCGGGAGATTTCATGGAAAGTTGTAGCACCCCGGTCACTTCCACTTAACGGAGTAAGCGGAAGTGAAATCGGCCACCTCGATGCCCTCCACGAAGCACAATACCTACTAATGCCAGCGAGAAACTTTCCTGACTGTGTTTGCCCCTTCCAGGTGGAACGAATAGGGATGCCCGTGGACAGACTCAAACTCGGGCGGCGAGATCCGGATTGGGCATTGAAACGATCACCTTTCTTTTTGGCCGGTTAGCCGTGGCCGAGTCGAGGGTTCAGAGATATACAAGGTGATCATCTACAGCTGGCGTTTGAATTCGTTCAAGGATTTCTCTCGTCACATCAGTGTCTCAGACGATTCTGCCGCATTTGCTGGCTAGCAGTTGGCACTTGTTAAATATCTATAAACTGTACGGAAACACAATTAAATAAATACGTTTACTACCTTACGGTGGATGCAAAGCGCATCGTAGAAGTAGGAAGCCCGGTGGCTTGACCGCGGGGTCAGTTCACGTTGAAGTCGCAGTCACACGTGCGAACACTGAGACAGTATCGATCCGGTATTCTAGTATCCTTGTATCGTAGCGTGTGAATATTTACCGATATTAGGTAACGCCTATATATTAGAATGTTGAGCTACGGATCACACGGTGGGGATGGAGGGGTCTAATTTAATACAGACCGGTACGGTCGCAAACGGCCATTGATGGCCACAGCGACTCGAAGTGAGCAACCGCACAGACATTTCCACCTCAGTACAAGGAAGAACAATGTCAACCATACCAGCTAATAGAACATGCATCATAACTGGCGCTTCACGTGGAATCGGTGCC